>JBNRMJ010000010.1:0-36296 GCA_050309435.1 Fastidiosipilaceae bacterium | reverse complement strand
TGCCTATTGGCTGGAACGAGAACAAGCACGCAGGCGCGCAGATCTGATCCGACAACAACTAAGCAAGACCGCTTAATGGGCGGTCAACCGAAAGGGAATTTACACCAACATTCGGGACTTGACTTTTTTCTGTTGGATTTATCTTGCTGAATCATCGCTTTTAAGGCGTTGTTTGTGATGAAAGAAAAGAAATTTTTCTTTCCCTGCAAATTTGCATAGCAAACATTGGTAAATGAATAGCCAATTCCTTATATTGAATACGCAAAAATTGTTGTGTATGATGATGCCAATTGATGCGGAGGTAAGAAACTTTGATACAGAATAATCGACTTGTCAGTGAAATCAATATCCCCAAGTTGATTACCACAACCCAAAACATCAACCGCCTTAGATACCATTACGATTTTAATTATGATTTCGACGAGAAGAAATTTCGCGGTCTCGATATTCTGCAGATCGGAGACCTGATTTGCTCGGAAGGATATGAAGTAGCCGAGCATCGCCAGTGGTGCCATGAAATCACGCTGGTCATATCCGGGGAAGCGGACTTTATTGTTGACAATTTCGTCTATAAAGTAAAAGAAGGTGATTTGTGCCTGACGCCGCAAGGCTCCATGCACAGTATATTAGCTACGAGTGACAGCTTTAGGTTTCTCTACATGGGATTCAGTATGGACCTCAACTATCAGGACATACCTGCCGACGAATTGCTTTTCTTACAGAAAGCGAACAGTTATTTTCTGGATCCGCCGAATATTCAGTTCCATGATCTTCAGTATGTGATCCAGCCGTTTACGCTTCTGGTCAACGAGTTTTCCAAAATCGACGCATTCAGTCATATTTCGATTCGCTCGCAGCTGATCAGTCTGATTATTATGGTTATGCGCGCCGATCAGGAACATGCGGTGAGCGAAGCGACGAAACACGATGAAGCTTTATATACCGGACTGGTGTGTCAGGTCGTACGATATGTGGAGTCGATGAATTATCGCATCGCATCCGTGGGACAAGTCGCAGAGCATTTAGGATACAGTAAGTGTTACTTGTCGCACTTGTTTAGCGAGAAGACGGGTACTACTCTGCAGCGATTCATCAGCGAAATGAGAATCCGCAAGAGCATGGAGTTAATGAGCCTGGGTCATACGAATATTACCGCAGTAGCAGAATATTTAGGCTTTAACAATATACAAACTTTTTCAAGAGCATTTAAGAATGTCAACGGAATTACACCGAGCCAGTATCTGAAGAAACTGGGAGATAGAAAAAAACTCAAACCGACAATCTAGGATAACGGTTTAAGGGCTAACCTGCTTGAGCCTTATTAAAGTGCGCCTGTAAGGAGGAGACGCGAAAGTAAGCCGGGCATGTTAAGAAAAATAGTACAGGAAAAATCAATTTTATTCCGGAGGAAGTATTATGAAAAAAATGTTTGCAAAGGCAGTCTCGATGCTATGCCTGAGCAGTTTATTATTAACTGCTTGCGGCGGCACGACCGGTGGTACGAACAGCACGACGGGTAAAACCGACTCGACGAGTAAAGCCGGTTCCACTACAGAAGGCGAAGCTACCACAGGTCCCGAGCAAGAACTGGAGAAAATCACCATAGAATGGCTCTATCCCCTGGGTTCGGAGTATCTGCAGGTTGTTGATGATCTGAACGGTTCTCTTGTCATTCAGAAGATCTCGGAACTCTACAATATCGAGTTTGACTTTATCCACTTCGCATCAGGCCAGGAATCCGAGCAGTTCAACATCATGATCGGTACGGATAACTTACCGGATATGATTACGCACGATATGGGCATTCCCAGATATCCGGGCGGCGGCGATAAAGCGATCGCAGATGAAAACTATCTTCGTCTCAACGAACTGATCGAAGAAAATGCTCCGACCTTCCATTCGATCATTTCGAATGATGCCGAACTCTATAAGGACGTTGTCACGGACGAAGGAAATATCTGGGGTATGCCCATGATCGATCTCGATGCTCAAGATTCTTACGTCGGTCCGATCATTCGTCAAGACTGGCTGGATGATTTGAATCTGGAAGCTCCGACAACGATCGAGGAATGGTATGACGTTTTACATGCTTTTAAAGCAGAAAAAGGCGCGGAGGCTCCTTTCCTGATCAATGCTCAAGGTCTGCACTCGGATAACGCTTTCATCGGCGCTTACGGTGTCAATGCCGGCTTGTACCAGGTTGACGGAAAAATTCAATACGGTCCCATCCAGGACGCTTATAAAGACTATCTGACCGAAATGAAAAAATGGTATGACGAAGGTCTGCTGGATCCCAACTTCGCATCGAATGCGGATCATATGGCCATGTTCACGACAGGTCGTTCCGGTGCGGGTACACAAGGTTTCTGGGTATTTGAATCCTGGGAAGCTGCCTCGGATGACGAGAACATGTCAATCGTCGGTCTGCCTTATCCTTCGCTCGAAAAGGGCGGCGAGGTACATTTCCGTCAGAACAACTCCCGTATGAGAGGCTATCATACATCCGTTACGACGGTTGCAGAAAACCCCGAGCGTATCGTTTCGATGCTCGACTACCTCTATACCGATGAAGGTTTCATGCTCAGCAACTATGGTGTCGAAGGCGATACCTATACCATCGAAGACGGCAAGCCTGTATACACGGACAAGATGGTTAAGAACGAAGAAGGCGTACCCATGAACATTGCTTTCGTGAAATATGCCTTCAGCCACGGCTCGTTCCTGCGCGACTGGCACAGAGAAGATGCCCTCTTCTCGCCGGTATCGATTGAAGCCTGCAAGATCTGGCAGGACAGCGCCGATGCGGATTACATGCTGCCGACCGGTATGTCTCTGACCGCTAAGGAAGGCGACGATTACGCGAAGCTCATGAGCGACATCGAAACCTATACCAATGAGAAACGTATGGAGTTCATCTTGGGAACGACATCGCTGGATGAATTCGATGCTTATGTCGATCAGATCATCAGCATGGGTCTCGAAGATGCGATTGCTATCCAGCAAGCGGCTCTTGACCGTTATCTCGCGAAGTAATTAAGGAAATGCTTAGCAGGGGGTAGTGGCTGCCCGGTCACTACCCTTAGCCTCTTCTTTCTCGCTTGGATCGAAAGGACTAACATGAATAGTAAAGAATCAACTGCTACGCCGGCGAAGCGTGAGACGGAATTGCGTCTGAACAGATCAATCAAGAATTTTATCCGGCATAAGGATATCTTTTTGATGTCTCTGCCGCTCGTGGCTTTCTACATTATTTTCTGCTACATGCCGATGTATGGCGTCATTATCTCGTTTAAGGATTACAGCCCCAAGCGAGGCATTCTAGGTAGCGAGTGGGTCGGTCTTCAGCACTTTAAGGACTTTTTCAACAGTTATTACTTTGGACGTTTGCTTGGCAATACGTTGAAAATTTCGCTTTTCTCTCTGTTATGGGGATTCCCGGCTCCGATTATTTTCGCACTTCTATTAAATGAAATGGGAAATAAACGCTATAAAAAAGTCATCCAAACCTTGACTTATATGCCGAACTTTATTTCGCTGGTCGTTATCGCAGGCTTGATAAAGGATTTCGTGGATACGCAGGGTTTGATTACGGACATACTGGTCTTTTTCGGTTTTGACCGTCAGAATCTGCTGATCAATCCGAATTATTTCCGAACAATTTATATTGCTTCGGGAATCTGGCAGAGTTTGGGATTCAACAGCATTATTTATCTGGCCGCGATCAGTAACGCCTCGGACGAGTTGTATGAAGCAGCCGAAATCGACGGCGCGGGTCGTTTAAGAAAAATTCAGGCAGTCACTTTGCCTGCTTTGGCCCCGACAATTATCACCCTTTTGATCCTTCAGATCGGTAATTTGATGAGTGTCGGTTACGAGAAAGTGCTTTTGCTATATAACGACAACATCTTGTCTACGGCGGATATCATCTCCACCTTCGTTTATCGGAAAGGTCTGCTGGAATTTAACTACAGCTACAGTTCGGCAATCGGTTTATTCAACTCAGTCATCAACTGTATTCTGATCATATTTGCCAACCAGATGAGTCGTAAACTCACTGAAACGAGTTTGTGGTAGAGGAGCATCCATATGGCTATTAGAAAAACCAAGGCTGAAATTGTCTTTTCCGGATTCAACTATATACTACTGGGTTTAGTCGCGTTTCTGTGTCTGGCACCGGTTCTGCATGTCCTTTTCGCTTCATTCAGTCATCCTAACGAGTTGTTGAAAGTGGATGGGCTGATCTGGCGCCCGATGGGATTCACAACGAAAGGCTATGAGCTGGTCTTCCGAAGAAAGGATATTCTGAACGGATATCAAAATACGATTTTCTACACGGTTGTAGGAACGGCAGTCAATATTCTGATGACGTCGCTCGGAGCTTATGTTTTAACTTTCAGTAAATGGGGTTACACGAGATTCCTCATGGTTATGATTGTGATCACCATGTTCTTTAGCGGTGGTTTGATTCCTTCTTACCTGGTGGTCGATCAGCTGGGTTTGATCGGGACGCGCTGGGCCATCATTATTCCGTCTGCTTTGTCTACTTATAATCTGATTATCATGCGGACCTCGATGATCGCTTTACCAAGCAGCTTATCCGAATCCGCACGTATTGACGGAGCCAATGAATGGCGCATTTTGTTCCAGATCATTCTCCCCTTATCGAAGGCTGTTATCGCGGTTATGATTTTGTTCTATGCGGTTGCCCGCTGGAATGACTGGTTCGCGGCTATGGTCTACATCGGACGCGAAAGAAAGTTGTATCCGCTGCAGCTCGTGCTAAGAGAAATTCTGATTACCGGTCAGCAAACAGGAAGCGTTTCGGAGAATACAGGCATTATCAACTACGATGAGATAAATTTGTTCAAGCCGCTCGTTAAATATACTACAATAGTCGTAGCTACTTTGCCGGTTATGTGCTTTTACCCCTTCGTTCAAAAGTACTTCGTCAAAGGTGTTATGGTTGGATCTCTGAAAGGTTAAAAGGAAGGATCATTATGTTTAAAGCAGGATTCATTGATTATTACCTTGATGAATGGCACGCCCAGAACTATCCGAAATGGATAGAAGACATCAGCGGCGGAAGATTCAAGGTCACGGCAGCCTATGGCGATGTAGAAGGCAATTTGTTCGGACGTCGCTCGAATCAGGACTTTTGCGATGCTTACGGAATCGAACTGATGCCGACTATCGAAGCTCTGATTGATGCTGTGGACTGTTTGATTGTCTTGTCTCCGGACAACCCCGAAGAACATATGCGCCTGGCGGATTTGGCCTTGAGATCGGGAAAGCCGGTCTACGTGGACAAGACCTTTGCGAATAGCGAAGCAGACGCCAACAGCCTGTTCGATCTGGCCGAAGGCACAAGAACTCCGATGTACAGCACCTCGGCGCTTCGTTACTCCAAGGCGTATCTGAATCTGCCGGCTGATATCTGCAATCTGCGCAGTCAGGGCGGAGGCACGCCGTACAACTACCTCGTGCACCAGCTCGAACCCATTATTAAGATGATGGGCACGGATGTGAAGCGGGCTATGGCCTGGGGTACGGATAAACTGGCGACCTATCTGCTTGAATTCGAATCGGGTAAAGTCGCGAGTTTGAATCAACACGAGAGTTTTGCTTTCCAAATGCAGATCGAGGCAGATAAAGAAACATTTACCGTGGAGGCCAACGACGACTTCTTCAACGGCATGATTAGCGATATGCTCGCTTTCTTCAGCCGTGTGCTGGAAAACGGCGATCGCACAACACCTGTTCCCAGGGAAGAAACGGTGGCCATTATGGCTGCCAGAGAAATACTGCTTGAAGCACTGGCCAATCCCGGCAATTGGATTAATAGAAAGAGGTAAATTATGAAAGTAGCTGTTATCGGATGCGGAAATATCGCGAATGCGGCTCATATCCCGGCTTATATGAATAATCCCGAAGTAGAGATCAAATATTTCTGCGACATCATCGAAGAGAGAGCAATCGCGGCTGTTTCGAAATATAACTGCGGTACGGCTGTCGTCGACTATCACGAGGTACTGGCCGATCCCGAAATTACGGCGGTTTCCGTTTGTACACCGAATCACATGCATTCGCGTATCAGCATCGATGCCATGAAAGCAGGCAAGCATGTTCTCTGCGAGAAACCTGCGGCCCGCGTCTACGATGAAGCGCTCGAAATGCAGAAAGTTCAGCACGAGACCGGAAAGATTCTGAATATCGGTGTCGTCAACCGCTTTAATAAGTCTGTCAACTTAATCAAGGAATACATCGAGTCCGGAGATCTGGGCGAAGTCTATCATGTCTATGTCAGTTTCCGTTCGCATCGTTCCATCCCGGGTCTGGGCGGCGCCTTCACTACGAAAGCCATCGCCGGCGGCGGAGCCTTGATCGATTGGGGTGTTCATTTCCTTGATATCGTTATGTACTGCTGCGGAGATCCCGAGCCCAAAACCGTAAGCGGCGAAGCCTTCTGCAAACTCGGTTCCCCGATCGAAGGTTATACTTACACCAACATGTGGGCAGGTCCTCCGATTAAAGACGGCATCTACGATGTTGACGACTCGGTTGCCGCTTTCATTCGTACGGCAGGCCCCGTGATTACTCTGAACGGCGCCTGGGCACAAAATATCGGCGAAGATGAAATGTTCATCGACTTCATCGGTACGAAGGCCGGTATCCGTTTGAAGTACGGAGCCGATTTCACGGTCTATAAAGCCGAGCATGGTACGCTTGCGAGCTATAAGCCTGTCTTCCAGATGAACGATCACTTCCAGTCCGAGATCGATGCTTTCGTCGATTGCATCAAGAGCGGCGAAAAGCTGCCTTCGCATATCGATACGGCGATCTTGACATCCAGGATCATGCAGGCGATCTACGATTCATCCGAGCAGAAACGCGAAATCGTCCTCTAAACATCCGGCTTTCGCAAGCTAAGCAGCGACAAAAAACCTCGATCTTCATCTGTTTGAAGGTCGAGGTTTTCTTATGTGTTTCAATATGGTTATGCAGGGAAATGACTTTACTTTACTTTCGTCTTCAGGACTTCGTAGCCGATTTTTCCGATGGCGTTTTCGATGTCTTCGATCGTAATCTGCGACTCGTCGAAATCAAGCTTTACCTTACTTGTGCTAAAAGAGATTTTGGTCGAGGCGTGATCGATACCGGCTAGACTTTTTAAGGTCGCTTCGATCTTCTGAAGGCAGGACGGGCAGGTTAATGTTTCGAGTTGTAAATTGGCTGATTTCATGATCTTTACTCCGTTTCAATCTTTTTTCTACCGGCTGAGCTTTTATACTGTCTCTATTATATGGGCAAAGGTAAGCTAAAACCTTGATCCAAATCAATTTCTTTTATTTTTCGGCCGGTATTTCAGTAAACGCATGCCGTTGAGGATTACGGCCAGGATACTGGCTTCGTGCACGAGCATTCCGATGGACATGCTTACCCGGTCACTGAAGAGCACGCCTGCCAGGAGCAAGAGCACCACCGCCACGGCAATTACGATATTTTGAATCATGTTGCGGGCGGTCGCCTTCGCCAGACCGAAGGCATGAGGCAGGTAAGTGAAATTCGAATTCATCAGAACGACATCCGAGGTTTCGATCGCGACGTCCGTACCGCCGCCCATGGCAATACCGATATGGGCCAGAGCCAGGGAAGGGCTGTCGTTGACGCCGTCACCCACGAAAGCGACGATTTCTCCTCTGCTCATCAGTTGCTCGATAAAGGCGGATTTATCCTCGGGGAGCATGTGACCATGGGCTTCGCTTAAGCCAAGCTCGCGGCTGACCGCTTCGACGGTTCCCTGATTGTCACCCGACAACATGATCAGTCTCTTGGCACCAAGTCGTTTGAGCTCATTGAGATCTTCTTGGATGCCGGGACGAATCTGGTCTTTAATACCCATCAGAAGCTTAAGTTCTCCGTCCACGGCCGTAATGACCAGAGAATTTCCATCCTCTTCCATTCTTCTAAAGTCTGCTCTCGCGCTATCGTCAAGCAAGACATTCTCTTCTTCCATCAAGAAAACGTTGCCGACCGCGATCTGATGTCCGTCGACCGTGGCGACGATGCCGCCTCCTTTGACAACTTTTGTGTTTTCCACCTGATAATAGCTTGTTTCGCCAATCTCTTCGAGGACGGCTTTCGCCAGAGGGTGATCTGATTCCCGTTCTACGCTGGCCAGATAGGCCGGGATTTTTTCGTTCTTATCGCCGTATATCTTTACTTCGGAGACAGAAGGCTTGCCTATGGTTAATGTACCCGTCTTATCGAAGACGATACTGTCCAGGCGGCTGAAATCGCGGATGACTTCGCTTCCCTTTAGGAGCACGCCGTGTCTGGCACCGTTTCCGATACCGGCGACGTTGGATACAGGAACACCGATGACCAGGGCGCCGGGGCAGCCGAGAACCAGAATGGTAATAGCCAGTTCGATGTTTCTGGTAATCAACAAGACAATGAGAGAAAGGCCAAGTACGGCAGGGGTGTAGTATTTTGAAAAGCGATCAATGAAACGCTCGGCTTCTGATTTGGAGTCCTGAGCCTCTTCAACGAGTTCGATGATGCGACCGAAGGTTGTATCTTCGCCCACCCGTTCGGCTCTGATCTGAATGGTTCCGTTATCCACGATGGTTCCGGCGAATACACGAGAGCCGCTTTCCTTGGCTACGGGGATGGATTCGCCGGTGATGCCGGCCTCGTTGATACTCGCTTCGCCCGCGATAACCATGCCGTCGACCGGCACTTTGGCTCCGGTTTTGACAAGAAGGATATCGTCTACATCGACATCGTCGACGTCGACTTCCTCAAACTCCCCGTTTTCCAACTGCTTCAGAGCACTTTCCGGTGCCAGTTCGGTT
Organism: Fastidiosipilaceae bacterium; assembly: GCA_050309435.1. Classification (GTDB taxonomy): domain Bacteria; phylum Bacillota; class Clostridia; order Saccharofermentanales; family Fastidiosipilaceae; genus CAYXVJ01. The sequence continues at coordinate 27,441 of JBNRMJ010000010.1, read as the reverse complement.
AGAGCTTTAATGGCGGAACGCGTCTTGTTCAGCGTTCGGGCTTCAAGGAAAGCTCCGAACAGGAAGAGGAAGGTAACGATCGCCGATTCTTCGAAATTCCGAATGAAGAAAGCTCCGAGTACCGCTATAGTGACTAAAACATCGATGCTGACGACTTTGACGCGAAGTGCCTGATAAGCTTGAAGCGCGATCGGTGTTACGCCCAGGATCGAGGCGATCATCAGTGATACGGTGAAGATGCTCGTGCTATCCAGCAGCCATTTTCCCAGGAAAGCCAGTACGATTAACGCAGCACTGACGATGGTGATTTTGTTTTTCTGTTTTAGTATGATGCGTTGCATCTGATCTTCCTTTCTTTCGCTTTGGATTAGTCGTTTGGATAAGCGTTATCGATGGCTTCGAGCATCTTGTAAACGGCTTCGTAACTTTCGCAGACATCAGCGGGAACGCTGTAATTGTTTGTAATTTCGCGAAGTCGGCGGAATTCCTCCGCAAGCTCGACAGAAGCCTCTCCGGCATCTTTAACCTTCGACACAATGCGATCATAGACCTCGCGGACCTGATGAAATTCCGGATGGCTCCCCCCGTGGACACGGGCGACAACGGGGACATATAGTGCCAGATTCTTGCTGTTCTTCTGATAGACCTGATTAAACTCTTTCATATATGTATTCCTCCTCGGGATTTGTTCTTACTGTAGCTAAAGCTTAGCATGAGTATTTCAAAAAAGATTTGATCCGGATCAAGAATAGAGAAATACTTTTCACAAATGTCGGAAGATACCCTTTCTCATTCAAGTAAAGGGTAGAATGCGGATAAGAGGTGCGAAAAATGATTAGCGAAACAGATAAGCAATATTTGAGGCGTTGCATCCTGCTGGCGGCAGAGGCTGTCGAGAAAGGCGACGAACCTTTCGGTTCGCTCTTATTGTCCGGAAGCGGCGAGGTTCTGGTGGAGGATCACAATCATGTGGCCGGTGGCGACCATACCCGCCATCCGGAATTCTATCTGGCGCGCTGGGCAGCCAAACATTTAACGCCCGAAGAAAGACGGGCGGCTACCGTCTATACCTCGGGCGAGCATTGTCCCATGTGTGCGGCGGCACACGGCTGGGTTGGTTTGGGGAGAATCGTGTATGCAAGTTCCTCCGCTCAGTTGGCGAAATGGAACGAGGAGTGGGGTTTTAAGCCTTCTCCTGTCCGGAATCTGGCTATTCATGAGGTCATTCGCGATGTTGTCGCAGACGGACCTGTTCCCGAACTGGCCGATGAGGTCAAGTCCTTGCATGAAAAGCATCATCGGAATACAAGGCGTATCTAGCGCTTCTTGTGTCACCGGGCCGTTTATATGTTTTCCTGTTTGATCGCATCGATGATGTTTTCGCGTTTAATCTTCGTGCTCGAGTAGATCATGGCAGAACCAACGATGATGAAGACGGCGACGATGGCGAAGATAATACTTAACCACGGTAATTCGAAGCGAAAACTCAGACTGCTCGCGACAGCCCGATGGATCAGGAGCATCAGCAGGACACTAAGAGGCAGGCCGATGACCAGAGATTTCAAGCCGTAGAACAAACTCTCGTAGCGAATCATGCGGTTAAAGGCTTTTGGGGTCATCCCGATTGATTTCAACATGGCGAACTCTCGTTTTCTAAGAGCCACGCCGGTCGAGATCGTGTTGAAGATATTGGCGATACAGATCGCCGTCATCAAGACGATGAAGCCGTAGGTGAAGACGGACATTAGCAGCAGCATTTGCTCTTCTCGTTGACGCGACTGAAAAACATTATAAACATCCAGGGAAGAGTTGGCTTGTTCGTCCAGGGCATATTGAGTTTTCATCGGGTCGTCACTGCGCAGGTAAATACTTCTGTAGTCAACCCAATCGTCAATGCTTGAGATAGCATCGAATGTTTCGTCGGAAACGATGATGCTCAGACCGCCGAGCCCCGGTTGGGAAACGCCTGTCGGCAGCTTGTCTGTGATCGCTGCGATCTCGATCGATGCGAGATCTTCTGCCGTTTCGCCTTCCTCGTAGACGAAGGATTTCAGATCGATGACATCGCCTCTTTGGAGCTGACTGGCCTTCGTTTCGATTATCATGTTACCGGCGGCGTTTTCGTATTTGGCGGATTCGATCATGATGGCTTGGGGTTTGCCTTTATCGTCTAATAAGTCGAGGCTGGGACCGATGTCTGCGAGATAAGCGGACAGAGAATCCTGATCCAGTGCATAGATTTCGACATAATAGTGGTAGAAACCGTCTTGGAGGACGTCAGGCTCTTCCTTTACCATATCCTGCAGCTCGGAAGCCAGGAGATCCGGCGGCAGATAGGCATTGGCGCTGTTGTGGCGGATGACCGCGAGGTTTGTGACCTCGTCTCGTTTCGCCAGATCGCTTGCCATCAGAAGGGTCGCATCTGCATCCAGTTCGCTGATAATCTGGATATCGAAGTCCACGCCGTCCTGGGCCAGAACGACCGCTTTTTTAAGGGCTATGGTGAAGTAGGATACGCTCAGGAATAAGACCAGACTCATGACGATGGACAAGACCGTGATCAGATAGCGACGGCGATTGCGTTTCAGATTCTTAAGCCCGATTTCGCCTTCCAGACCAAAGAACTTTCGAACGATAAAAGAAGTTCGCACCGTTCGTTTGGATAAGCGGACGTCGTCTGTTTGGCGGATGGCATCGATGGCGGATACTTTCGAGGCTTTACGGGCGGGATTCCAACTCGAGATGAAAATCGTGAGCATCGACAAGATAACAGCCGCGAAGATGGAAAGGCCGCGAACACGAAGAAGTAAAACTTCGCTCAGACCAAGTGCGCCTTGGATCGTTTTATTGATGATGCGGAAGGTCAAGGCCATTCCGGCGAAACCGGCGAGCAGACCGGGCGGAATGCTGACGATGGCGATCAGGAAGGCTTCGAAGAGAACAGAATTGCGTTTCTGGCGGCGGGTGGCTCCCACACTGGCCAGCATGCCAAGGTAGCGGGTACGTTCGGCCACCGATATGGCAAAGGCATTGTAAATCAAGGCAATCGAGGCGATGACCGTGATGCAGAGAATGATGGCAGTCAGATTGTTGATGGTCGACTGCAGATTTTCGTTCTTCGTCACGCCGTAATAGCGCAGCAGTTCCGAATTGAAATCCGTTTTCGCGATGCCGTGTTCGGCCGAGAAGTTTAAAGCGTCGTCAAAGATGCCGCGACGAATCTTATTCAGGATTACGGCGGCATCGGCATTTGATCCGCTCGCCAGAGAAGCCGGATCCAGATAGCTGACAATTGTGTAGGCCGGTCCCCAGGCAGGCTCCCAACCGGGTCTGGCCATCGTACCGACAATCGTAAAGCTCATCTCCCGACTGTCGATAATCGATTCGATGCTGCCGTTTTCGTCTCTTCGAAGCGGGATATCGGGTCCGGGCGCCGTTTCGAATTCATAAACCGGATCTACATAGCGGGTACCGATATCCAGTGTGATGGTTTGGCCGACAGCAAGATCGATCCCGGCTGTTAAGGCGATCTCGTCGGAGATTATCACTTCACCGGGAGCAGAAGGCAGGCGGCCGGAGGTCAAGGTGATAGGAAAGTGCTTGAAACCTTCGCTGCTGTATGACTTCACGAAGAGGTAAGGCCGACTTGCGTTTTTACTGCCGTCCAGCTTTGCGAAGCCGAGGTTGTCGCTTAAAACGATATCGACCAGATTTTCTTGCTTCTTGATCGCTTCGAGCTGCTCTTCGTTTATGTCGCGGTAAATGACATGCCATTCGCCTTCGCGAAGGATATGCTCGCGACGTAAAAGATCGAGAAACGAATCGCCGATCGAAGTGACGGCTGTGATCATGGCGACCGAAATAATGACACCGATAATGGTGACGATGGTACGTTTTTTGTTTTTTATCAATTGCCTGAAGGTCAGGCGGTTCATGATATTCATGGTCTTAACACCTCGTCGTTGCCGATCCGGCCGTCCGCGATGGTAAGAACGCGGTCCGCCTGTAGAGCGATGCGCTCGTCATGCGTGATGACCAGAAGGGTTTGCTTCAGTGTTTTATTGAAGTAGCGCAGCATTTCGATGATGTCAGTACTGTTTTTACTGTCCAGATTACCCGTCGGCTCGTCTGCCAGCATGATCGCCGGAGCATTCATCAAGGCACGGCCGATGGACACGCGCTGCTGCTGTCCGCCCGAAAGCTGATTCGGCAGGTGGCCGAGGCGATCGCCCAGACCAAGAGAACGTACGATTTCTTCGAAGCTGTCGGGGTTTACTTTTTGCCCGTCTAAAAGAAGGGGAAGGGTCATGTTTTCTTCGACGGTCAGGACCGGAATCAGATTGTAGAACTGGTAGACCAGACCGATCTGACGGCGGCGGAAAATCGCCAGCTGAGTTTCGTTCAGACTGTATATGTCTTCGCCGTCGATCAAAACGCGGCCTTCTGTCGGACGATCTACTCCGCCCAGCAGGTGAAGCAGCGTGGATTTACCGGAGCCCGAAGGACCGATGATGGCGACAAACTCGCCTTTTTCAACGGAAAAAGAGACCTTGTCCAGGGCTTTTACGGCCGTATCGCCTTTTCCGTATATTTTCGAAAGATTCTCTATTTGAAGGATGCTCATATATAACCTCGCTTTCTCATATCCTAACGATAACAAGCGAGGGTGACTATGAAGTGACACTTTAAGTGACATAATAGTCACTTTAAGTGAATCAGATGTTTTTCTTATAAAACTTGATTGAAAAGCCGGTTCCTTGTCCGGGCTTGCTCTTCACGTCGATGATGCCGTTTTGAGCCGTTACGATGCTGTGGGCCAGGTTGAGGCCGATGCCGACGCTGTCCTCGCCGGAATGCCTGCCTTTATAGAATCGTTTAAAAATATGCGGCAGGTCTTCTTTCGGGATACCGCTGCCTTCGTCTTGAATGATAATTTCGCTGTAGAGCGGATTCTCCGAGAAACGCAGATAGAGACTTGCACCGGCCGGCGAATGCTCGATCGAGTTCTTCAGAATATTCGTGAATGCTTCTGCCGTCCACTGCCTGTCGATCGTGCAGGATGCATCCTTTTCGCCTTCGAGTACAATCTTGAGTTCCTTTAGGTCGATCGGAATCAAGAGCGGTTCGAACGCGTCTTGAAGCAGAGTTTCGATGGTAATCTTCTCTTGTTTGAACTGCACGGTACCGGCATCGAGTTTGGCGAGTTTGAGTAGAGCCGAAACCAGCCATTCGAGTCTTTCGAGCTGTTGCCTGCTCCGTCCTGCAAAGGCGGTTCTGGTCTCGGGATCCAGATCGGGATCGGCCAGAAACTCGCTCATCATCATGAGGGAAGTGAGGGGCGTCTTCAGCTGATGCGATATATCGGCGATGGCGGCTGTCAGTCGTTGTTTGTCCGTATGCAGCTGTCGGCTTTGTTCGGATAGTTTCAGACTCATCTTGGCGATGTCATTTTTCAAGACGCTGATTTCGCCTTCCCGGTTATCCCTCAGGTCCAGCTGATAATCGCCGGCACTGATACGCCTGACGTCCGCTGCCAAACGGGCCAGATCACGGTAGCGGCGGCAGGTAAAAAAGATACTGATCAAGAAAGTGATCAAAAAAAGAGCAAGCGTAATGAATCCGGAGATGGCGCTATGATAAAATGCCGCGATCGTCGCCGCACTGCCGGCCAGCAGTAAAGAGCCGGCGTAGAAGACAAGCTCCCTGTTTCGCCACATCTCATTCACCTGCCTTGTAGCCCAGACCGCGGATGGTTTGGATTAACTTCGGATCGGCCGGATTGTCTTCCAGCTTTTCTCTTAAACGTTTGATATAAACGGTCAGGGTGTTGTCATTGATAAACGAACCGCCCAAATCCCAGATCTGATCCAGAAGTTGCGTGCGGGATAGAATCTGACCTTTATGATTGGCGAAGATCAGCAGTAAACGGTATTCGACAGCGGTCAACGCGATCTCGCGGCCGTCTTTTGTCACCGTGGCTTCCGCCAAGTGAATGCTTAAGGGACCGAACGTGATCTGCGAAGAAGTCCGGCCGTCGGCTGTCCCCGACTTCTCGTAGCGACGGATTACGGACTTAATACGGGATATTAACTCTCTGATCCGAAAAGGTTTAGTGATGTAATCATCTGCTCCCATATCAAGGCCCATGACGACATTAACCTCATCGTCTTGTGCGGTGAGGAAGATGACGGGAATATCTTTTTTACTCTTAATCAAACGGCAAAGGTCGTAACCGTTTCCGTCCGGCAGGGCCAGGTCAAGCAGGCAGCAGTCGATCTCGCTTAGCTCTTCATGGATCCTCTCGCGTGCCGAACGGGCATCGTAACAGACGATGGTCTCGAAGTTTGATTGAGCGAGCGAATACTCCAGACCCATGGCAATCGTACGGTCGTCCTCGACCAGTAAAATTCGCTGTTTGTTCATGGTATTGCCTTTTCGATCGGTTGTCTGATCAGTGTTTTCAGCTTCTCGGGCTTCGTCCGTCTGGGATCGCTCAGATAAATCTCCCGGTGCTGACGGTAGCCGGACATCGCGGTTTTATAACCGTTTTCGGCGATAAAAGCATCGAGACGGGCGATTGTTTCTGCTTCGTTGTCGTAGGGCCCGATGTGGAGAATCTGAGCCGAGAGGCCTTCGTCGATCCGTTCCAGCAGAGCGACGCTAGTATCCAGCTCCGGTTTCTTTCTTTCCAGAGATTGTTTGACAAAAGATAGAACTTCTTCGTTTACGAAGTCAGGTTGGCGAATCATCATAATCCACCGGAAATCATCTTTTCTACTGATGACTTCTCCCGAGAATTCTTCCTCGTCGAACCACCACAGACCTTCGAGAGGAGGTACAACGAAATCGAAATAGCCTTCCGGCTGCCAATCACCTTTCTTACTCATCTTAATCGCGTAGGAAAGACCGTAAAGCAGTTCCACATGGTGCTGATAAAGCGGAGAGGTATTGGGGTTTCCGTGGCCTCGGGCGATGAGGTATGTCGCCGGCGAGACATTTAAGATAGAAGGCTCGCCGGTACCCTGATAGAGCTCTTTATATTCTTTTTTGAAATCAAAGACAGCCATTTCGTACCTCCATTCACCGATTATCTTACGGGGTAACTCTTGCGATTGACAGTTAACAGCTTCTATTTAAAGATAACTATACACGATAAAAACATCAGACGGTACTTTGACCGGGACGTTTTTTTCTACATTGACAATCCCGGGAAAAGCCGGCAGAGAAGTGGAGGAACCGATTATGGCGAGAGTGACCGAGACCAACAGGGAAAAATTGCAGCGCTTGTTAAAAACGGAGCGCCCCGATGCCCAGATTCGTATTTCTATTTATATGCCGACTCACCGCAGACCTCCGGATCGCGATACCGATCCGATTCACTTCAAAAATCTGCTTCACGAAGCAGAAAAGAAACTTGAAAAGTCCTATCCGAAACGTCTTTGGGAAAACAGTTTGAAGAATATGCAGGATTTGATCGACGAGACGGCTTTCTGGACGTACTCGGCAGACGGTCTGGCTGTTTTTGCCACGGGGGACGAACTGGAATTTTTCCGTCTCGAATATTCGCCCGATCCGGTTGTGCTGGTCGGTAATCGCTTTCATGTCATCACTCTTTTAGCTTATCTCGAACGTCTGGACGAAGCCATTCTGGTCGAACTCGGACGAGACCGCGTCAGCCTTTATCAGGTCAATCGTTATGGCCATGAGCCGCTGGTCACTGAAGATGTTGAGACCAGTTTCTATAATATTTTCGACGATTTGGACCCCTTCCCGCATTTAAACGCGGGCGGCGCAGCCGGCGGTCTCTTCCATGGATACCGGACGACTTCGGACGAGCTGGAGAAGGATCGCGGCAAATACTTCCGTTATCTGGCGGATGCCTTTGCCGGGATGTATAAGAAAGAAAAGAAACCAATTCTCCTGGCCGGTACCACCGCAACCATAGCGGAGTTCAGAAAAGTAGCCAGAGAGGATTTCTACCTGAATACGCAGATCGAAAAACCGCTGGATTCCATGGACCCCGCTTCTCTGCAGAAGGCGATCGTGGAAGCGCTGAATCCCCTGTATAAAGTCTCCATGGAGAATCTTCTGGAGAAAATCTCCCGGGCCAAACAAAACGATATGCTGGCAACCAGGGCGGACGTGATCGAGAAAATGGCACTCGAGGGAAGGATTGAAGAACTGGTCATTGACCTGGCCAGAATGCGTCCGGATGACATAACCCTTGATCTGGCGATCTCGCATGCGATCCTAAGCGGCACGCAGGTGACCGTTCTGCAGGATAGGGCGTACGAACCGGAGACCTTGTACAGCGCGATTCTTAGATATTGAAGAGAAAGAGAAAAGGGTTTACAAGAGAGAAGGCTCTGCGCTTGCAGAGCCTTCATTCTTTATTTATTCGAGTGTAATCTTATTTATTTTTTCATTGTTGCTCAGTTGCCGTTACCGTTACCGTTATCGCTGTCTTCGTCGATGTAGCCGTCCCGACCGACATGAAGTCTGACCAATGCACGCATCTGCATAATCTGCAAGCGCCTGGTCAGATGCTCTTCTTTTTCTTCCTGCATGGCAAGTTCGGCCTCTCTGCGGTCCTCTTCGGCACGCGCCAGGTCGATTTCGTCGGGTCGCTGGGCAATCGTGCTGAGGATGGAAATCTCCGTATTGTTGATCTCTGCGGTTCCTCCAAAAACGGCCAGGCGCTTCTCGTAGCCGTTATTCTTGATCCGAAGGACGCCGTCGCCCATCACAGTGGAGAGTGCTTCGTGGCCGGGGAGCACGCCCAGATCGCCGTCGATTGTACGCATGACAACCATATCCGCCTCCTCGACAAACTTCACGCCGCGAGGCGTTGTAATCGTGAGGCGAAGCTTTTTCTTCTCTTGAAGCTTGTCTTTAGCGTCTGCCATTTTATGCTCCCTGATTTTGCTTGTATTTCTCTACGACCTCGTCAATCGTACCCACATTGATGAAGTAGCCTTCCGGAATCTCGTCGTGTACGCCTTCGAGGATCTCCCTGAAACCTTTCAGGGTCTCGTCGATCGTAACATAACGACCGGGAATCGACGTATACTTTTCGGCGACGTAGAACGGCTGGGATAAGAAACGCTGCACTTTTCTGGCACGACTGACCGTCAGTTTATCTTCGTCCGACAGTTCGTCCATACCGAGAATAGCGACGATATCCTGCAGATCCTTGTAGCGTTGCAGGATGCTCTGAACAGCCTGCGAGACCTGATAGTGATCCGAACCGACTATGCTTGCCTCGAGGATTCGAGAAGATGAAGCCAGCGGGTCGATTGCCGGATAGATACCCTGCTCGACTATGGCTCTTGATAAGACGGCAACCGCGTCCAAATGGGCAAAGGTCGTCGCCGTCGCAGGATCGGTGAAATCATCTGCCGGCACGTAAATGGCCTGGACAGAAGTAATCGAACCGTTTCTGGTGGATGTGATGCGCTCTTGCAAGGCGCCGATCTCGGTCGCCAGCGTCGGCTGATAACCGACGGCACTGGGAGTTCGTCCTAGCAGGGCCGAGACCTCGGAACCGGCCTGGACGAAGCGGAAGATGTTATCGATGAACAAGAGTACGTCTTGTTGCTTCTGATCGCGGAAGTATTCCGCCATCGTCAAACCCGTCAGGCCGACTCGCATTCTGACTCCCGGCGGTTCGTTCATCTGACCGAAAACCAAGGCGGTATTGTCGATGACGCCGGAACGTTTCATGTCGTTGTATAAATCGTTTCCTTCGCGGGTGCGTTCGCCGACGCCGACGAAGACCGAATGGCCGCCGTGTTCGCTGGCGATACTGTTGATCAGTTCCATGATCAAAACGGTTTTACCGACACCCGCTCCTCCGAAGAGTCCGATTTTTCCGCCTTTCGAGAAGGGGCAGAGCAGGTCAATTGCCTTGATACCTGTTTCCAGCATTTCGGGCTGGGCAATCTGGTCGGTAAGAGAGGGGGGATCGCGATGGATCGCCCATTTCTGTTTGGATTCGATCTCCGGCTGATTGTCGATGGGCATACCCAGAACGTTCACCATGCGTCCGAGCACTTCGTCGCCGACCGGTACGCTGATCGAAGTCCCGGAATCGATCGCCGTCATACCGCGCTTCAGGCCGTCCGTGGGATGCATGGAAATGCAACGAACCGTATGGTCGCCCAGATGCTGCATGACCTCCAGCGTGATAGTCTCGTCGCCGAAGGGAATTTCGATCGCATTATATAAAGCAGGCAGCTCGCCTGTGAAGCGGACATCGATGACCGCACCGATGATTTGTGTAATGATACCTTCGTTTTTTACTGTCATTTTATCTCCCAACATCAAATATTCGACCCTCCGATGATCTCGCTGAGCTCCTGAGTGATCGCCGCCTGACGTTCCCGGTTATACTGCAGGGTCAGGTCTTCGATCAGCTCGGAAGCATTTTTACCGGCGGCGCTCATGTTTACCATACGTGCCGCCTGTTCGCTCGTATGCGATTCGGATACCGCCCGGAAAAGTTTCATATGCGTAAAGAGCGGTAAAGTATGGTCGATGACCGTGTGGATATCCGGTTCGTAAGTTTTATACGGGAGCTCATCGGGGCTTGTTTCGACAGCCGGGACCGGCAGTAAACGCTTAACATGCGGTACGTAACTGAGCACATTTTCGAAATAAGTATAAACCACGAAAACTTCGTCTGCTTCGCCTTCGAGATATAAATCCGTCATCCACTTGGCGATATTCTCGCTGCCGTAATACACCTGAGAATCGGCCACGTTTGAGATGTGGCGAATGATGTTTTTCTTCTTTCGTTTGAAAAAGTCATAGCCCTTGGAGCCGATCACGAGTATTTTTTCATTTTTCCCCTGCATATGCTCCAGCGCTTTATAGAGAATCTTCGCGTTATAAGCACCGGCGAAGCCTCTGTCGCTGGTCAAGATAATATATAGCGAATGCTTGATTTCTCTAGGTGCGAAAAAGGGGTTTTTTTGGGCCTCGGGGTGCATGCCCAGCTCTGTTACCTGATCCTTTAAAGAGAAGTAAATCGGCCGGACGCCTTCGAGCTGAGCCCTGGCTTTATGCAGTTTGGTCGAAGCGATCGTATCCATGGCCTTTATTATCTGCTCGGTGGAGCTGACATTTACGATACGCTGTTTGATATCTCTCATTGAAGCCAAAGCGTCACCTCCTTAAGCGTAATTGTATTGTTCCTTAACTTCGGCAATCACCGTATCCAGAGCTTCGGCCAGCTTATCCGAAATTTCTCCCGTTTCTCTGATCTCGTCTTTGATGTAAGAAGCATGGGTATCGACATACTTGATCAGATCGCGCTGGAATCTCAAGAGACGGCCCGTCTCCAGATCGGTCAGATGTCTTCTACTAAGAGCAAAGAAAATCAACACCTGGTTTTCCACAGCCATGGGTCTGTACTGCGATTGCTTGAGTACCTGCATGATCTGTTCGCCGTGTTTCAGGCGATCCAGGGTGTCTTGATCCAGGTCTGTTCCGAACTGTGAGAAAACCGACAGTTCTTTATATTGAGCAAACTCGATACGAAGCGGACCGGCCAATTTCTTCATCGCAGAGATCTGGGCGGAACCGCCGACACGCGAGACAGAGAGACCGGGGTTGATTGCCGGACGAATTCCGTGGTTGAAAAGATCGGCTTCGAGGTAGATCTGACCATCGGTAATCGAGATGATGTTCGTCGGTATGTAAGCCGAGATATCGCCTTCCTGCGTTTCGACAATCGGCAGAGCGGTCAATGAACCGCCGCCATAGGTTTCGCTCATGCAGGCCGCACGCTCCAGCAGTCTGGAGTGCAGATAGAAGATATCGCCCGGATAGGCTTCGCGTCCCGGCGGACGACGCAGCAGCAGACTGATGGCACGATAAGCCACGGCATGTTTGGATAAGTCGTCGTACACAATCAGGACGTCTTTTCCGCGGTGCATCCATTCTTCGGCGATGGCACAGCCCGCATAAGGCGCGAAATATTGTAAGGGAGCCGGGTCGCTGGCCGTCGACAAGACGACGGTCGTGTAATCCATCGCTCCGGTTTCGTTTAAAACCTTGATGATTCGGGCGACGGTAGAAGCCTTCTGGCCGATGGCCACATAAACACAGTGAACATCGTTATTCTTCTGATTGATGATGGTATCGATCGCAATCGCCGTCTTACCGGTTTCACGGTCGCCGATAATGAGTTCGCGCTGGCCCTTTCCGATGGGAACCAGTGCGTCGATGGCCTTGATGCCGGTCTGCAGCGGGTCGTTGACCTCGCGACGCATGATAACGCTCGGAGCCATACTCTCGATCATGCGATAACCTTCGTTTGCGATCGCTCCTTTATCGTCGAGGGGCTCGCCTAGCGCATTGACCACGCGTCCCAGCATGCCGTCGCCGACGGGAATTTCGGCCATTCTGCCGGTCAACTTGACCGGATCGCCTTCCTTGATACCGGAATCGGAGCCCATGATAACGACGCCGATGCTGTCTTCGTCCAGATTCAAGGCCATACCGCAGGTTCCGTTGGGGAATTCCAGCAATTCGCCGCTCATGGCATTCTTCAGACCATAAACGCGCGCGATGCCGTCACCGATTTGGATGACCGTCCCTGCTTCCGAGAAGTCCTGACGAGTCTTGTAAGATTCGATCTGCCGCTTGATTACGGCAGTTATTTCATCGGGTTTTACTGGCATTACGGCCTCCTTTCTTCAATGTTTCTTTCATTTTATGCAGTTCGGATCGAATCGTCGCATCGAAAACATGACCGTCGACAAGGACATAAAATCCGCCGATCACGTCGGGATCGATAACGTTTTTGATCCTGATATCTTTCTTTGTGAGTGTGCCAAGCAAAGGAAGCATCCGGGCGATTTGCTCGTCGCTCAAGGCCTTTGCCGACACGACTTTGGCTTCGACCCTGCCGAGCTTCTGCTCCGCCTGACGGATATAGTCGTCTATAACTGCAGACAGGATCGATTCGCGATTTTTGTCGATCAAAAGTCTCAGAAAGCCCTGCAAGCGCTCGTTGCAATTGCCAAAAGCACTCTTGATCAGATCGAGTTTAACCCCTTCCGGGATATGGGGATGCATGAGAAAATTCAGAGTTTCCTCGTCCTCCAGAGCGGCTTTGACCATGACTGCCTCGGCCAGATCGCTTTCCAGGGAATGGTTTTCAAGCGACAGTTCGAGCAGTGCGTTGGCATAGCGATTTTCTATTTGGGCCATGTGGCTTCCTCCAACTGTCCCATCATCTCTTCGAAGTAACGAGCGCGGCTCTCGTCATCGATGCGTTCGGCGACAAACTTTTCTGCCATGGCCGACGATAGCTCAATGACGTATAAACGAAGCTCCTCTTGAAGCCGCTCTTTATCCCTGGCGGCAGCTTCCATGGAGCGAAGCTTGATATCGTTTGCTTCTTTACGAGCTTCGTCGAGGATGGCTTTACTCTCTGCTTTGGCCTTGAGATGAGCGGCTTCCAGAATCTCCACTCTCTCCTTGTTGATATCCTCTATCTTTGATTCGTAATTTGCGATTAGCTCCCGGGCTTTCGCCATGGTTGCTTCGGCGTTGTCGATGCCGCTTCGAATCTTCTCGGAGCGTTTTTTCATGAATTCTTTGACCGGTTTATAGAGGATGAAGCTTAAAGCCGCAGCCAGTAAAACCGCATTGAACAACTGAACGCCGATCTGGATGAGTGTCTGCGAATCCAGTCCGAATACTCGACCCTCGGGCACCGTTTGGGTCAGCAGAATGATGATTTGATTCAATTCACGCGACCTCCTTTAAGTCTTTGCGATTCGCTTGGAAACGCTTAACCAATGAGGCTCACGAGTTTGTCGACCAGCGGGTTGGCGAACAACATAATAATGGCGATCAAAAGACCGTAGATACCTGATGTTTCGGCCATAGCAAGACCGACGAACATGGAGCTGCGAATATTGTCCGCTGCTTCCGGCTGTCTGGCCATGGACTCAATTGCTTGAACCACAATCTTAGATTGACCGAAAGTGGTAAAAATACCATTCGACAGGGCAAGTGCCGCTGCGATGTGAACGAACGAGATAACTGTTGCTAAATCTGACATGAAATAATCCTCCGAGTTATATTAGTTTTTTCATTACATTGAAGACTTGTGAAGTGTAAGATGCTTAATCGACGGCACTTCTGACATACATCAGGCTGATAATGACGAAGATGTAAGTCTGTAAAGCTCCGAATAAAACATCGAAAAAAGCATGAAGCAGGGCCGGTATACCGAATTGTACGAATAAGGGTGTCAGCCCGTAATACAGTGTCAGGATAATGGTTCCCGAGAGCATATTGCCAAACAGGCGGAAGCTCAAAGATATCGGTTTCGCCAACTCCCCGATCAGGTTCAGCGGGAAGAAGACAAAATGCGGGGAGAAGAAACTTTTCAGATACTCCCCTCTTCTATGACGAATGCCAAGTGCCAGCATTAACACAAAGGTGCAAAATGCCAGGGCAAAGGTCGTCGCGAAGTCCGCCGTCGGCGCTCGCAGCCCGAAAACGCTGAAGAGTGCAGCAGATAACAGCAGCATAAAGACGGAAAAGAACCAGGGAGCCATGTACGAGACTTTCTCGCCCAGGCTGTCGCCTGCGAAATTGTCAAAGGTTTCGATAACGGCTTCGATCCCGTTTTGAAAACCGGACGGCACTTCATTGAATTTTCTAAGTTTGATACGTGCGATGATCGCCACGAGAATCAGAACTGCCATAATAATCCAGGTGTTAAAGATCGTTTCCGTTATCCAGATCTCAACGCCGCCGATGTTCCAAACCCATATATTATCGATATTGAGCAACATAAATAGATCACCTCCTTTGCCACTTGTGTTCGAAGCGCTGCCAGTACTTAAGCGGTCGGTTTACTCGAAAATTTCACGAAGTACAAAGAAAGCTGAAATGACAGTATGCCGAAGACAACGCCCCATAAATTTATCGGATCGATGAGTGCGCCAATCAATAAAGCCGCGCCGGTAAGAGCAAGCCTCAGGAGATACTGCAAACCCGCATAGCTCCCCGCGCGATGCTGCTCCATCGCAAGTGCGTTGTCAACGGCTTTATCCAGTAGAAAGATTTTCCAGATGCTGACCGCCGTACCCAATACGACTCCCAGCAGAAAAGGGATGAAGGCTAAGGAACGATAATAAATCATGGAAATAACGATGCTCGCCAGAGCAACAACTATTACAGCTTTGAGCATTTTTTTCGCTAAATCCGAAAGCCTCATCCGGGTCCTCCTCAAATTATGTTTGCATATTCGTTTATTTTTTCTTATCGGGCACCTGAAATAAAGACCGCAGCGCTGCCCCTGCGCCTAAAAGAGAGAAAATCAATAGTAAGCAGGGTTTTGTGTTAAAGAGATCATCCAGATACTTACCGATGAATACACCGATCAAGACGGCTGCCGCCATGGTTATGCCGATTTGCGAGAAATTGGCCAACGCACGAAATGTTTCGTTGTTTTTCGATCGAGAATCTTTCTTCTGTTGTTTCTTCATCAAGAAGTCTCCTCGTTTGAAACATATGTTTACATGATAAAATTGTCTGCTGATTTTTTCCCTAATCTATATATTAACATAGAAACAATTACCAAAACCAAAAGTTCGATACGAACATAAATTTATCGTAAAATTATACAAAGATCATTGCAAAAGGTAGAAAAATGTTTGTAAAGCTACAAATGAAAACTAACAAATAGTTCTACGCACAAGCTTCATAATGAAAGACCTTCTCGCGAGAGAAGGCCTTTGCTAGATGAATATTTTAGCTATGGTTGCATTACATTAGAAATTACCGGTGAAGTACAAAACACCCATCGCTACGACGACGACTGTGGTATCCATCAGGAAACCCAGAAGCATGGGTTTGATGCCAATCTCCTTAATATCGCCAAAACTTGTTTTCAGACCGATGGCCGATAAAGCCATGACCATGAAGAATTTCGAGCCTTTCGCCAGAGACGGGACCAGTACTTCGGGTATGATTCCCGTGCTGCGCAGAATCACGACGGCGAGGAACAAGAGAATAAAGAAAGGGAAAATCTTCTTCAAATTGACAGGAACGCGTTTTCCGCTGCCCGCTGATTTCGCTTCCACTCGTTCGTTGAGGACAGAGAAAATCAGCACATAGGGGATGATAAAGAGAGTTCTGGTCAGCTTAACGATGACTGCCGTATTACCGGCAAACTCGGAGAAAGCATAACCGGCCGCGACAACCGACGAAGTGTCGTTGACAGCCGTACCGATCCAAAGACCGTAACCCATCGCGGTCATACCGATGGCCATACCGATCCAGGGGAAAATGACGACGGTGATGACATCGAAAATAAAGGTGGACGAAAGAGCATAGGCCATATCTTCGTCTCTGGCCTTGATAGCGGGACCCACGGCCGCGACGGCCGAGCCTCCGCAGATCGCCGTACTCACAGATAACAAGTTGGTCAGCTTCCAGTTGATACCGAAAATTTTTCCAAGGAGATTTCCCACGCCAAAGGCTGTGGCCATCGTGAAGATCATCATGAAGAGGGAATATCTGCCGACGCTCAGCACATCTGCGATATTCATATTGACGCCCATGAGGATGATGCCCAGTCGAAGGATCATTTTACCGGTGAAGTTGACACCGTCTTTAAGTAAAGGATTTTTCTCGGCGAAAGGGTGTAAAGCCATGCCGACCAGGAGTGCCATGACGGTAGCTCCGATGATATCGCCGGGGATCAGGCTGCTAAGGAAAATGGCGATGACGGCCACACCCGCACTGAAGAGAATGCCCGGCGCATTTGACTTGATTTTTTCTAACATTGACTGCCTCCGTTTTTTACATTGGGTACAGGATATCACGCTCTTGGTATAAGGTAAAATGATAATATGTTATAGTTTGATAATGATTTCTTATAGGAGAGCCTTATGATCGATAACCGATTACAAAGTTTTTTAATGCTCTGCGAATGCGGAAGCTATACGAAGGCTGCCCGGCGGCTTAATATGACGCAACCCGCCATATCACAACATATCCGTTATCTGGAAGAGTATTACGCTGTCTCTCTCGTCGATGGAAAAGGAAAAAACTTCTCCTTGAGCGAAGAGGGAAAAGCGCTTCGGGAATATATCATTTCGCTACAGGCGAATTCGGAGCGGATCAAGCCGCTTTTAAAACGCATATCTCAAAGGACACGGCCTCTGAATTTCGGCGCAACGCTCACCATCGGCGAATACACGATGCCTCCGATCCTGGCTTCGATCTTTTCCGAGGACCCGGAGATCAAAATTTCGATGCACGTAGAGAATACCAAATTGCTGCAACAGATGCTCTGGGCAGGCGAGATTGATTTTGCCTTATTGGAAGGTCATTTCAATCACAGTCAGTTTGCTTACCGGCTGATCTCGGATGAAGCCTATATTGCTGTTTGTTCTCCGGATAATCCCATGGCCGATCGCCAAAACGATCCGGATAGTCTACTGGGCCAAACCCTCGTACTGCGAGAAGAAGGCAGCGGAACCAGAGATATTCTGGAACAGTTTTTATATATGAAAAATCTGAGTGTCGATGATTTCAGAAGACATCTCGTTATCGGCAATATGAATGCGATCAAGATGCTTTGCCATCAGAATATCGGAATCACTTTTATGTATCGCGAAGCGGTGAAAAAGGAACTGGAAGAAGGCTACTTAAAAGAGGTTCCTCTGCGCAATTTCGATATGAGCCATCCTTTTAACTTCGTATATCTAAAAGACAGCCCCGATCGTGTGCAAATCGAATCCTGGTATGAACAGATTATTGCCCGACGAAACTGTCTCTAAGTTAAGAAAAATTCAGATGCCTGTGAGAGGATACGGTTCCTGATTTTCATGTGCAGTCCTTCTATATCGCAGTTCATGTTGGCGAGGATTGTGACAATCAGATCATGTTCACGGTCAAAAGACGTAATGAAATCCACCCCGGGATCGGAACCTTGAAACGAAGGAAGTGTTTTGTCAATAAGCCAGAGTCCGTAGCCGTAGTAGCCTTCATCGATTTGCGGAGAAGTCATCAGCTTCACGCTGTCGCGGGTGATCAGATCGCCCTTCATCAGAGCAGTCCAGAATTTCCTGACATCGGTTGCAGTGGTAAAAGCGCCGCCTGCTCCGCTGCCCTTGGCCTCGATGGAAAAAATGTTCGTGCGATACCTGCCATCGGCCGGATCGAATATATAGGAAAAGGAGCAGTTAGCCGGCAGTTTATCGAGCTCGAAATATCCTGTATCCGACATTCCGCAACGATCGAAAATCCGTTCGCGAAGGTATTCGTCGAAGGGCAGGCCGCTTTGTGCTTCGATGATGAGTCCCAGCACGACATAGCCGGTATTGTTGTATTGGAATCGCTCGCCTGCGGGGTACAGCATCGGCTTATCGATAAAGAGCGGAATCAAGTCGGAAGATTTCCTGAAGCGATAGCTCGGCCGGTCTATCCAGAGCTCCTCGTAGTCATCCATGACGGACTCGTCGAAGTAATCCGGAATACCCGACGTATGGTTCAGCAACTGTCTGACCGTGATGGCGGGGTCAATTGCCTTTAAGTCAAAATCGAGCAGATCTCCGATCGTACTGTCCGGGCTGAGCTTTCCTGCCTCAATCAAGGCGAAGACCGCTACAGCCACGAAGGCTTTTCCGGCGGAGGCCGTAGCAAATTTACTGTCGATCCGATTAGGCCTCAGGTTGGCTCGGTCGGCATAGCCGAATCCTGCTTCAAAGACTATTTCTTCCTGCCTCCTGACGGATATTACGCCGCTGAAGTCCTCGGGGATGATCTCTTGTAAATTCATCATTTTGCACCTCCCGAAACCATCATAACAATAATAAAATCCACCGGTAAGTACCGGTGGATTATGATAGTAAACAGGAATCGAATTCTTACTTACTTATAGCTTGAGCTCGACATCGTAAGCGACGGGCTGACGTTTGAAGAGATATTCGCCTTTTCTGACGGAAGCCAGAACCGAAGCGCGGTTTCTGATGACGTCAAAAGGGCTGTCGCCGTCGAGGACGATGAAGTTGGCATCTTTACCCGCGTCAAGGCCGTAGCGGTCCTCGATGTCAAGGCAGCGGGCACCGTTGATGGTGATCAAATCCAGGTTTTTTTCGATATCGGCCGGCGACATGATCTGCGCCAGATGAATACCGTTATCCAGAATATTCATCATGTTGCCGTTACCCATCGGATACCAGGGGTCGTTGATCGAATCCTGGGCGAAAGCCACATTAATGCCGTGCTCGATGAATTCCTTGACGCGTGTCAGACCGCGGCGCTTCGGATAGGTATCCTGGCGGCCCTGCAGGTAGGCGTTTTCGGTCGGCGGAGAAATGAAGTTCATTTTACTCTTCTTGAAGAGATCAAGCATGCGGTAAGCATAGGAATTATCCGCGGAACCAAAGGAGCAGGTGTGGCTGGCGGTTGTTTTCACGCCGTAATCTTCCATCAGTACGAGTGCGTTTAAAAGTTCGACGAATCTGGAATGAGGGTCGTCGGTCTCGTCGCAGTGCACGTCGATGAGTTTGTTGTACTTCATAGCCATGTTAACCGTATCCCGAACCGACTGCTCGCCAAACTCTCTGGCGGGTTCGTAGTGGGGAATACCGCCGACGACATCGGCACCCATCTTGAGGGCTTCTTCGACCAGGTCGCGGCCGCCTTTGTATGTGTACATGCCCTGCTGAGGGAAAGCTACAATCTGGATCTCGACGATGTTTTTGAGTTCTTCTCTTAATTCGAGCATGGCTTTGAGACCGGTAAACTTCGGATCGGTGACGTCGATATGGGTGCGAATGTGCTGAACACCCTGCGAGACTTCGTCTCTGATTCCCTTCATAGCCAGTTGTTTGACGCCTTCAACCGTCAGTGTTTCCTTGAAGCGGGGCCACAGCTCGATGGCTTCGAACAAGGTACCGGAACCGGCGCCGTCGCGGCCCAGCTCGGAAAGGGTATAGACATAGTCCAGATGGAGGTGGGGATCGACATAAGGCGCTGTAACCAGCTTACCATCCAGATCGATGACTTCGTCAGCCGGGGCCAGATCGCGGCCGATGGCCTTGATAACACCATTTTCGACCAGAATTTCGTTGGCATCTGCCTGCCCGTAGATAACTGCGTTCGTGAATTTTTTCATAGTATCCTCTCTATTACGTTGATTCTGCTTTTGCTGTTCTTAGTTTTACTTGGATTCTTGTGTGCCTAAGACTTCGTCTTCTGCCGCGATTGTTTCCTTCGTTGGAATCGTGATGTTCATCAGAACGATCGAAGCGATCATAATAACAATGCCGAGCATACCAATCGTGTTGATGTACTCTTTGAGCAAGAAGACGCCGGTCAGGGCTGCTACGATGACTTCGACCGAAGTGATAATCGTCACTTTTGATGCTTCGACGCCCATGGATAAACCTGACAAGAAGAGCATATTGGCCAGTAAGCCGGTTACCAGCGAATTGATAATTGCCCAGAAGAGGAAATTACCGCTCATGAAGAGGTCAAGCTGCTGCCAGGGTTTGGCGAAGAAGCTCATCGTGACAGCGCTGAAGAGCAGCATGTAAAAGGTCATGGTAACGGGATCATCGTCGCTCATGGAGACCTTACCCAGGATGGTGTAGAGCGCATAAAGAAAAGCCGATGTCACACCGAAGATCAGACCCAAACCGGAGAGATTCAAGTCAGCGAAGTTGCCACGGGTAACCATTAATATACAACCCAGTAAATTCAGTAATAAAGCAAAATGCTGATACGCACGTAATTTTTCCTTGAAAAAGATCATGGACATCATTGCGGTAAAGATCGGTGCCAGATACATCAGGATCGATGCCGAAGCAACTCCGACCAGCGCCACCGAACTATCGTTGGCCAGTTTAAAGATACCTTTGGTCAACGCTCCCATTATGATACTGACCAATAAACCTTTTTTAGAAATTTTGAGTCCCTTTATGCCATTTTTAAGAACAATAATCACGAGCAAAGGAATCAACGTGAAAAAATGTCCGCTAAATGCGGTCATCAATGAAGAGACCCCCATCTGCGTCATTTGAGTCACAAGATAACCGCCGAGTCCCCATAAACAACCGGACAAGAAAATCAGAAGATATGCCTGCAGTGATCTTCTTTTCTCCATACCTAAGCACCTCCGAAGAAAATATTCAGTTTTGAAAACGTGTAAATAATGTAACATAAAAATGTAAAAATTTCAAGGCTTCGTATACGTGCAAAGGTTTACGAATGTATCTATCAGTATATAATTAGGAAGTATGTCGATCTCCGGACACAATAATAGCCAGTGAAAATGAATTTCCACCGGCTATTTTGGGATTTTTGATCGAAATTTAACGGATCTGATTCTATGTTAATCCGAGCAAATTGGCTGTGTTAACCGATCATCAAAAAGATGATGTTTGAACTTCGCCGTCTCGGATATAAGAAGCAATGATGACTCCCCGGGAAGATACTCTGCTACTGCTGAGCTTGAAGCTTTTCGCTTGAGTGCCATCGCCAAAAAGTCGTTTTCCTCTGCCGAGTGTGACAGGGTAAATTTTCAGCCATAATTCATCCACGAGATCATGACGCAGTAAAGTTTGAATCAACTCGCTGCTCCCGTGAACCTGTATATCGGCACCTTCTTCCGTTTTCAGACCGCGGATTTGAGAAACGATATCGCCGTTAAGCCGGTAACTGTTTCTCCAAACTTCTGTTTCTTCCGGTAACGGATGAGTCGTAAGCACATATTTGTTAGTACTGTTAATGGGATTCGAGGGATCCATGAGAGGCCAGCTTGCTGCGAAAATATCGTAAGTTTTACGGCCCAGTAACAAGTCAAAAGGACGACCCATTTGCTCTTCCATGACTTCGGCCAGGGTATCGTCCCAATACGGGACAGACCAGCCGCCGAAATTGAATGATCCCGAGATATCTTCGTTCGGACCGCCGGGTGCCTGCATCACTCCATCAAGACTTATGAAGCTAAGGACGATTATTTTTCTCATGATCTTACTCTCCCTTACCGTGGACGGGATCGGTAATGTTCGTGCTGGTTTTCGATAACCCGGTTATTTGCCAGAATATCGGGTTTATATTTCATGCTGTCTTTTTCCGTGATTTCACGGATGACGCGACAGGGATTTCCCGCTGCGAAGCTGTTGGCGGGGATGTCTTTTACTACGACACTGCCGGCACCGATGACGCAGTTGTCACCAATTGTGACGCCGGGGCAGACCACGACATTGGCACCGAACCAGCAGTTATTTCCGATCTTGATGGGTTTGGCATAGCACATGCGCAGTTTATTGCCGTCTTTATCCTCGATCAGCAGACGCTCGTCGGGCAACATGGGATGAATCGGCGTGACCAGAGTAACATTCGGACCGAAGCTGCAATCGTCGCCGATCTCCACATGTGTATCGTCCTGAATGGTTAAATTGAAGTTTCCGAAAAAGCGATTACCGATCTTCGTGTGAGTTCCGTAGTGAATATACATCGGACCCTGGATGAAACTTCTTTCACCGAATTTTGCGAATATTTCTTTGACCAGAGCCGCTCTTTTCTCCGTCTCGTCTTCGAAGGTCTGATTGTACTCCGTACAGAGGTTATGGCATTTTAGTTTTATGGCCCGAAGCTCGTTGGCTCCAGGTGCATATAACTGTCCGCTAAAGATCTTTTCTTCTTCCGTCATGTTTATCTCCTTCATTTTACCCGGGTTTCGAAATTTGTTTCGTAATCAATGTTTATAACGGGGGATCTATGTGGATATCTGTGTCAAGATCCGTCAGTTCCCACTTCGTGAAGATCGCCCGGAATCCTTCTTCGCTTGGCGCCGCCAGATGAGGACCGGCCTTGATATCTTCTCGGTAGGGGAAGCGGGCCACGCGGATTGTCTGCCAGGAAGTCTTTTTAGTTTTGGCACGAATAATGACGCCATCGTTTAGAAGCGAGGCCCTTAAGGTCAGTTCGCCGCCGAGCCAATCTACCGGAACAGGGAAGAGCGACCAGTCGGAATAGTCGTCGGTCACCACAGCGCCGATACACAAAATTCCATCGCTGAATTCGACGCCTGTCTTGATCCATTGGACGGGGCTGCGCCAGAGCATCAGACCGGCCTGGTCGAATAAATTGCTGAATTGATCCAGGCGCAGCGTCACTTCCATCGCACATTCGGCAGGCCAGGGAGCCAGCAGTGCGTGACCGCTGTCATGTTCGAAACCGTAGACCGTCTTTTGCCAATAGTCACTGCCCTTCGCGGCTTTGACGATGAGATGCCCGTTTTCGCTTTTCGCATCAAGCGGCTCGTTAGTCCACCTGCCTTCGCTCCAGTCGATGGAACGTTTTACTTCTTTCATTTTTCCTCCTTGAAGATAAACAGTTTCTATCTGCTTAAACGTTTCGCCATAAAGATGTCCGGTCTGCCGATGCCGTTGGCATCCGGGATGACACCGACAAGTTTGTAATCCAGTTTTAAGTAAAAGCCGGACTGATGCGTGCCTGGTTCGAAGTTCTGGAATTTTAAGCCTAAATCCTCGTACAGATCGACATCGGCCAGTGATGTTTCGCCGTCTTCGGACTCGTCATCGGCTCCCAGAAACATTGTCAGACCACCCCGGCTTCGGGCCTGATCCTCAAGCGCCGTTACGATTGCCCGTCCGATCCCTTGATTACGTCGGTCGTTTCTCACGGCCAAAGGGTGAAGTTCAAACACTCTTCCGTCGTACATCGGTGCGAGAATACCTCCCCAGCCCAGAACCGTTTCGTCTTCGACGGCTGCCAGAAGACAGTTTTCGGGAATCAGACGTTCTCGGATTTCTTCACAAGCCTCCTTCATGCTCGGCCAGCCCTGCGGAATGCTTGTTGTCAAAATGACGGCTGCTTCTTCGAGCTGCAATTCGTTTAGCTCTGTCATGTTTATGATCTGCATGTCGGACCTCCGGATTGATAATTATCGCTTAGTATCTCGTTTACGGTTCGTTTCGCCATGCTAACAAAATGCGGATTTGTCTTCTCGTAATATGGAATGATCAAGAGTGCCTGGTGCAGGGCGTAAGCTCGTGCCCGTCGCCATGTATCGCAGTCTGCCATAACGGCGTTTTGATATGCTTCGCGACCTCGGGCATTAAAAACCGCCCAGGCAGGAATTAAATCGAAGGCAGGATCGCCGATGCCTGCGGACCCGAAATCCAGAATGGCGTGCAGATGTCCGTCCTGCAGCAGGAGATTGGATCTCAAGAGATCGGCATGTATCCAAACGGGACGCCCGTCCCATGCTGCCGCTTTACAATCTTCCTTCCAGATGGATATGATCTCGTCTCTTTGAGCGAGATCCTTGATTTCATCAATGGCATCGAGTGTTACTTGATGTAATTCGGGCAGAGGACGTCTTCCGGCGCGTGGAGCTTCGGGCGGAATATCAATGGCGTGCAGCTTATTAACGAAAACCGCCAGATCATGCGCGGCTTTTTCCTCATCTGCCAAACTCTCATCGGAATACTCGCTGCCTTCGATCCAGTCGTATATCGCCCACTGTTCGGGGTATAAAGCGCAGGCTTTTCCCAAAGCGACCGGGGCCGGAATGCGAAGCGGCAGCTGCGGCAGAAGCATCGGCAGCCAGGTCCACTCTTTTTCGATATCCTTTCCGCCGGGAAGTCTCGGCAAACGAATATGCTTGTCGCTGCCAAGCTTGAATATTTTATTGACGGTTCCGATTGAGTCTACCGGAGCGATGTCAAGGCCGGCGTACTCGGGAAATTGCTTGCGGATCAGTTCCTTGGCCAATGAGAGGTCGATCGCCAGCTCATGGGAATGCATCTTGCTCATTACGGATTTCCTCAATCAGCACATAAAATACGAATAGATCTTGGTAGAATCATGGCATATTTTAGCATAATCACGTAATATTGGTGCAAAGCGAATGAACAGGAGACAGGAGATCGTGATGGATAATCAAGCAAATTGCCGGATTTCGGCCGAAAATTCATTCCTCTTGGATAGTAAGTCGGGCTATTTTCGAAACGGCGGCGTCGATGTTATGGCCTTCGACGATGTATACCCCGAAGGGCATCAGTCCGGCGTCAGCATCATTATGCATGGAAATCGGGTAGCCACAAACGGCGATATTCGCTTCGAACAGACACCGGGTCAGTGGCAGCCGGTACCCAAACAACTGGAACGAAAGCTTGTAGACGACGAAAATAAGATCGTCACTTCGCTGGCATTTCCGGATCGCTCGCGGCATCTAAAGGGTTTTAACCCGATGATCTACCCGGACTTCGAATTCAACTATCAAGTAGAAGTCAAGGGAGAGGGCGATAAGATCCGTATTCTGGTCCATCTGGATCGCCCCGTTCCCGAGAGATTTCTGGGTAAGTTATCCTTCAACCTGGAACTATTCCCGGCGGCGCTCTTCGGCAAGCCCTGGATCATGGACAGGAAACAAGGGATCTTCCCGATGCAGCCAAACGGTCCCGTATTAACTAAAGAACCCAACTATCTCCATACCGGAGCTTTCTCGGACGAGGATGCCAGAGCCGACATAAAAAGTTTGTCCGGAGACAATCACGGCTACAATCCGATTATCGCCGACGATATTATCGCCGAACCTTATGCCACGGGCCGCCGCTTTACCGTGCGTCCGGACGATCCCTATAACCGTCTAACGGTCGAAAGCACGGGTAGCGAGCTGAAACTCTACGACGGTCGCATGAATCACAATAACGGCTGGTTTGTACTCGGCAGCGAAGTTCCTGCCGAAAAGACGAAGAATGCCATCGAATGGATCATCACTCCGAACGTTGTCGAAGATTGGCTCTACAAGCCCGTCATCCAGTGCTCGCAGGTCGGCTATCACCCCGCACAGCCGAAAGTCGCCGTCATCGAGCTCGATAAACGCGATCATGTACCTGAGGTAGTCCGCTTAACGAAAATTACGGAAAACGGCGAAGAAGAAGTGATCAGCAGAGAAGCAGAAGAGTGGGGACGCTTCCTTCGTTATCGCTATCTTCGTTTTGATTTCAGCGACACGAGGGCAGAAGGCCTGTACAGGATTCGCTATGGCAGATCCGAATCGTCAATTTTCCAAATCTCAGAGGATGTCTACGATCGCGGCGTCTGGCAGCCGGTCCTGGAGTATTTTCTGCCGGTTCAGATGTGTCATATGCGAGTAAACGAAAAGTACCGTGTCTGGCACGGACACTGTCACGATGATGATGCCCGCATGGCTCCCGTTGATTACAATCATATCGACGGCTACCATCAAGGTCCGTCCACTTTATGCGACTATAAACCCGGCGAACATGTCCCGGGCTTGAATGCGGGCGGCTGGCACGATGCGGGTGACTTTGATCTTCGGGTTGAATCCCAGGCAGGCGAATTCTATATTCTGAGCCTCGCCTACGAATCTTTCGGTGTTCATTACGATGTGACCACGATCGATCAGACGAAGAAGGTCTGCGAAATACATCAGCCGGACGGTAAAAATGATATTCAACAGCAGATCGAACATGGCGTTCTGTCGGTAGCCGGTGCATACCGTGCGCTTGGCAGGCTTTATCGCGGTATTATCTGTGCTGATCTCAGACAATATGTCATGCTAGGCGACAGTGCGGCGATGACCGATGGCATCAGCGGAAACGACGATGATCGATGGGTCTTTACCGAAGATAATCCCGCGCGCGAGTTGACGACGGCCGCCCAGCTGGCTGCCGCATCTCGTGCTTTAAAGGGTTTTAACGATGCACTTAGCGAGGATGCCCTCCTGATCGCCAAAGAAATATTCTCCGTCACCCGATCCGCCGAAGAGAGTAAAGCAGCGAAAATCCATGCCGCGGTCGAACTTTTCCTTACTACTTCCGAAGAAGAATACAGACAGTATCTCCTGGAAGAAAAAGAGTTTATTGTTCAGGCCATGGATCGCATCGGATGGTTAATGGCCAGGGTAGAAGCTTTGATCGGAGACGAAAGTTTTTCCCGCTTGTTTAGAGCGGCATTACCGGCTCTGCTCGAGAACTATCGGAGTCGAAGCGAGGAAACACCTTACGGCATTCCTTACCGGCCGCATATCTGGGGTGCGGGCTGGGGGATCCAGCAACTGGGTTACGAGTACTATTTCCTCCATCAGGCTTATCCGGAGATCTTTGGCCCCGAGCTTGTCTTTAATGCTTTGAACTTTATACTTGGTTGTCATCCGGGATCGAACACGTCCTCTTTCGCTTCGGGCATCGGCTCTAGATCCGCAACCGTCGGCTACGGTTTGAACCGCGCGGATTATTCCTACATCCCCGGCGGCGTCGTATCGGGAACAGCCCTGATCCGGCCTGATTTTCCGGAACTGCTCGAGTTCCCCTACCTCTGGCAGCAAGTCGAGTATGTACTGGGCGGAGGTTCTTCGCATTTCATGTTTATCGCCCTGGCTGCACAAAAGATCGCGAA
>JBNRMJ010000009.1:0-42865 GCA_050309435.1 Fastidiosipilaceae bacterium | reverse complement strand
CAGTTTAATGGAAATCTATTCTAATTCGTGAAACTGTAAACTTTGGAACCGCCGTATACCGAACGGTACGTACGGTGGTGTGGGAGGTCTCCCGGTCAATTAATGACCGGGATCCTACCCGATTATCTGTGATTCTTCAACACTTACTCGATGCTCTTCAGGGATTCAACCATGTCTGTTTTCTGGATTTTGGGATACATGGCCAGATTCACCGCGAAGGAGAAAAAGACCGTCAGCACAACCGAATACAGCCAGCTCATAGGCTTGATGATACGGCCGAAGTGCGTGAGATCGACCTCTACCGTACTGACCAGATAGCGGTGAAGGAAGATGCCCCCGAGTAAACCGAGAACAATACCGATCAGCATGAGGAAGATGTTCTCGCGGTAGATATAGTTGGCCAGTTCGTTTCGATTAAAGCCAAGGACTTTGAGTGTGGCTATCTCTCGCCGGCGTTCGCTGATATTGATGTTATTCAGGTTGTATAAAACCAGAATCGCCAGAAGACCTGCGGCCAGAATCAGGATCACGATGACGGAATCCAGGGTATTCATCGCTGTTGCGAAGGTCGCAGCCTGGGCACGGACGAGGTTTACCTGACTGACATCTTCGATGTTCAGCAGCTCGCGTGCCACACGATCGGCTTCGTCCGGATTAGCGATGCTTTCGTTTTTCACATATATGCTGTTCACCTTGAGTAAATCGGCTTCCACATGATCCAGCGTTTGGAGATAAGCACGGCTCATGTAAATAAAATGACCCAGATAGTTCTGTGTGATCGCAGCGACTTTGACTTTGACGGTATCGACGAAGACTTTGCTCTCTTTTTTAGTTGTAACAGCACTGCCGCTGACTCCCTTGTACTCGGATATGGTGATTGTATCCCCGGCTTTCACCTTTAGACGATCTGCAAGTTTCACGGTTAGGATCACGCCGTCATCGGGAAGTTCGAGTAAACGGAAGGTGCGCGGCGATGAAAGGTGAATCATCCCGGCCAGGGCATCATTATCCTCGGCAATCAGAACCGAAACGCCTGATGTGAACGTCAGCTCGCGAAGCGGTCTGTCCATATCCGCGTTTTCGGCCAGAGCGGAGATATCCTGGCTGTAGGCGCGGAGAACCTCCGTCCGGCCGTCCAGGCTCTCCAGGACTGTATGGATACGTTCCTGATCGTCTGCACCTGCCTCTTCATCGAGACTGATAGCCATATCGTAGTGAAAGATCTCGGTGAACTGGTCGCCAACCACGGCCCCGATCGAATCACGTAAACCGAAAGCGGTGAGGAGCAGAGCCGTACAGCCGCCGATGCCAAAGAGTGTCATAAAGAGACGCTTCTTATAGCGAAACATGTTTCTTAGCGAAACTTTATACGAAAAACTAAGACGATTCCAAACAGGTTTGACGGATTCGAGCCAGATTCGTTTACCGGGTTTGGGGGCAGGCGGACGCATCAAAGCGGCAGGTGTCAGCCTGGTGTCCGGTACGGCTGCGATGATAACACCGGAGACGGTAGATATACAGGCGAAGAGTACGCCCAGGATCAGAATTTCGGGATAGATCTCGATGACCGGATCCGGCAGTTTATAGATTGTTCCGTAGGCGTTCATGATGACAGAGGGAAAAAAGTTCAAGCCGAAGAAACCGCCGAAGAAACCGGCACTCAAACTGGCGCCCAAAGCGAAAAAGAGATACTTGTTGAATGTCTGGCGGTTGCTGTAGCCAAGCGCTTTCAAGGTGCCGATCTGCGAGCGTTCGTCTTCGACCATACGACTCATGCTGGTTAACGAAATCAATGCCGCGACCAAAAAGAAAATCAAAGGGAAAACCCGGCTGATTGCTTCGATGCGGTCCGCATTCTCGCCGTAAGTCACGATACCGATATTGGTATCGCGGTTGAGTATCAGGCCTTCGCCTTGGGGTATGGCCTCGATATCCGCCAGAGCTTCGTCAATCTCCGCTTGAGCGTCTGCGAACTTCGCATAGGCTTCGGCCTCTGCTTCGTCCAATGCCTTTTCGCCTTCTTCGAGTTCTTTTCGGGCGGATTCGATGCGCTCCGATGCTTCGTCCAGCTGCAGACGGGCAGCATCGATTTGAGCCTGAAGCATGGCGGCTTGTACTTCGTCGCCTGCTGCCGCGAGGCCTTCTTGCATCGCTTGCAGTTCTATTAAGTCTTCCAGACCCGAATCAATCTCGGCTTGACCCTTTTCCACTTCGAGTCGTGCATCTTCCAATTCCCGACGCTTTGAAGAAAATTCGCCGGCGGCTTCTAATCGTGCATCTTCCAGTTCTTGAATATGAGGCTCGAGCTCGTTTTCGGCTTCGAAGACGATTTCGTCTCTTCGTTCTTTTATCCAGACGGGTAACAAGGCCTCGATTTTAGTCGCAGCTTCCTGCACGAGATCCTCGTAGTCTTCGCCATAGGTCGCCAGCTCCCCGGCGCCTTTAACGGTCAGGTAGATGTCTGTATAGTAGTCGACTTCGAAGGCATCTTTCAGACTGTAAACAAAGTAGGAGAGAGAACCCGTGCCGAGTTCGGTTGGTTCGCGCTCCAAAGACAGATAAGCCGGCGAGCGGACAGCTCCGACAATCTTAACCCTGGACCGGGTATAGATACTGTCCTCGGGAAGGTTAAAGTCAAGGCTGCTTCCGACGGTAAAATCGCTATGCAGCAGGAGTTCGTCATCCACGACGACTTCTTCAGCCGTTTCGGGCCAGCGCCCTTCGATCAGAAGAGGCTGATTCAGTGTACCGAATTCCGGCAGATCATGGATTCGCACGACCGGCGTTTGCTCGCCGTTGATCAAGTAGGCATCGGCCGATAAGGCAGGCATCGCTTCTTCGACGAAATCCAGACTCCTGACCTTTTCGAGGTCGGCTTCGCGCAGACCAAGAGTCGAGACCAGACGAAGATCCATGAACTTCTGCTCGTCCAGGTAGTGATCGGCCGTCTTTCTCATATCGGGAGCGGAAGCACGGATACCGGTATAGAAAGCCACGCCCAGGGCAACAATCAGGAAAAGTGAAAAAAAGCGGGCAAAGTTAATTCTCAGTTCCCGAAAAAAGTCTTTCATCAGTGTACGGCCTGCTCGGGAGCGCCGTTTTCTCTCGCTTACCATGTGATATCTGCCGCCGCCGTCGGAAAATGATTGAATCTTACATCGCTTACCGTTCCGTTTTTGACGTGGATCACTTTATTCCCCAGAGGGATCAAAGCCGTATTATGCGTGATAACCACGACTGTCATGCCGTTTTCCTGCGATTGCCGTTGAAGGATCTCCAGGACATGGCGTCCCGTATCATCGTCCAGAGCACCGGTTGGTTCGTCGCAGAGCAGGAGTCGAGGATTCTTGGCCAGAGCGCGGGCGATGGCTACACGTTGCTGTTCGCCGCCGGATAGCTGGGCGGGAAAGTTGTTCAGACGCTCGCCCAGACCTACACTGCGCAATACCTCGGCGGGATCCAGAGAGTCCGGACAGATTTCGGTAGCCAGCTCCACATTCTCCAAGGCGGTTAAGTTAGGGACGAGGTTGTAAAACTGGAAAACAAAACCGGTTGTATTCCGTCTGTACAGTGACAGCTCGCGGGACGTGTAGGCGGCAATGTTCCGGTGATCGATGATCACTTCGCCCTCTGTCGGCGCGTCCAGACCGCCCATAATGTTCAGGATGGTGGTTTTACCGGCACCGGAAGGTCCCACCACGATCACAAAGTCACCTTCTTCGATCGTGAAGTTCACGTCTTCAAGAGCCCGGGTCACGACTTTACCGCTGCGGTAGTATTTGTTCACTTTGTTCAAGCTAATAAAATGCGGACTTTCTTTTAGCGTTGCGGATAGTTTGCCTTCCGGGCGTGCTTTCTCTTGTTTGCTAAGTCTCGTAGCCAATACTTTCACCTCGTTTGGATCCTGGCGGGATCCTGTCTTATGTTTGAGTTTATGCTTGTTTCAAGCGCGAAATGCGTGATGCTCCCGCCCGGTTCAAGGCCGGTAGAACGATGACGAGAACCGCCATATGGACCGCCGCACTCGCGAGTACTGCCGGGAGTCTGGCTGCCATCAGCGTCAAATAGTCGGTTCCGAGAAGCATGCTGAGCCATAAGGTGTTAAGGAGTATGGAGCAGATTGCCGTGATAATCAAAGTGGAGCAAAGAGCAATCCAAAATGTCTTTGACTTGACTTTCTTCTTTTTTCCCCCCGATCTCATGCGGTTAAGCCCCATGGCGATCAAACCCGGAATAAGTCCGTTTAGGACCGACGTTAAGGTAAAGCCGAGATGGTAAACTCCCTGAGGATTCATGACGAATCCGAGCGGGTCTGCGACCAGGCCGACCAGGGCACCGGAAACCGGACCTAAAATAATGCCGGCAATCTGTATCGGCAGAGGGCCGAAGCCGATGCGAATTGTCGGAAAAGGATTGATCGATGCGTAACGTGTCAGAATAATAGACAAAGAAACAAATAAGGCTCCCAGTGACAAGCGCATAATCTTTCTCCGGTTGGCAACACGTCCGGGCAACGACTTACGTCGATCAGGTACAGGCACATTCATAAATAAATCCTCCTATGGATAAATCTGTTCACATAGAAGGTAAATTACTGTATACCAATACAGCCGGTCTATGTGACAGCGGATGCGATTCGTCACCGCGAGCCTTCGCTCTTCGTCCGGGGTCAACTTCCCATTCCCCGGCACTTAACGCGACGAACCTACTCTGTCACGACAAATATGACTATCTGTCGAACACAGATAGTCTATCACGTTCCGATCTTTAATAAAATGAAAGGTGATACATATAGAATATATAAATGATATATTATGCTAATCGATAACAGATCGTTTCAGCCATTTGTCTCCAAACATGCGTTTTAAGAAGAAAATGGAACGTGCGATCCAGTCTACATACATGGCAATCCAGATGCCCATGACGCCCCAACCGAGCCGAACGGTGAAAACATAGCTTAAGAAGATGCGCAGCGCCCACACGCTGATGATCGAAACCAGCATGGTAAAGCGAACATCTCCCGCGCCTCTGAGGCCCGAAGGAATAACAAAGGAAGGTGCCCAGAATACCGGCATGACCAGGAGGTAAACGGTAAGCAGAGGCAGGGCTTCCAGCTGCGTGGCCGGATCGTTCGTGTACAGACCAAGGAGCGGTTTGCGAATTGGGAGGAAGATCAAGGTTGACAGCAGAAGTAAGGTCATACTGCTGAGAAAAACAAACTTCAGAATCTTTTTTGTCTGGACCTTGTCGCCCCGGCCGTAGGTTTGCCCGACTAATGTTGTCGCGATAACGGAAAGAGCCGAACCCGGGATCAAGATAAGCGTGGTAGCCGAGTTGACAACGGAGTTTGCGGCGATGGCCGTCGTACCCAGTGCCATGATAAAGGTCTGAACCAGGAGCTTACCGCCGTTAAACATTAACTGCTCCGCACCGGCAGGTACGCCCAGACCGAAGATACGGCCGAGCATTTTTCTGTCGAAACGAAAGAGCGTTTTGTCGCGGAGTTTAATGCTTCTGTTTCCGCGAAAAAAGACGAACAAGGTGATACCCATACCGATTGTCTGTGCTGTTAAAAGTGCGATGGCAGCGCCTTTGACACCCAGTCCGGAAAAGGTAAGGCGGGTGAAGAAGAAGGGAATATCGAATCCATAGATGAAGATCAGTCCCAGCAGGACATTGAGCATGTTCATGAAGATCGAGATCATCATCGGTGTCTTCACATCGCCGGAACCGCGCAGGATACCAAAACCCATGGTTGTAATCGCAACCGGTATAAAGTAGAACACCACGATGCTCAGATAGTCCGTGGCGTGATTCAAAACTATCGATTCGGCATCACCGAAGAGGCCATTAATGATTTGTCTGCGGAAAATAAAGATGGAAATCGTTATGACGAGACTAATGGCGGAACTGGCCGAGAGCGCTGTCGCTGTAGCTTGGTTGGCCTTTTGGTATTCGCCGCGTCCGCTGTACTGAGCGACAACTACCGTACCGCCGATGGCGAGTGCCGAGAAAACGGAGATCGCTACATTGATGATGGTGCCGTCCGTGCCGATGGCCGAAATGGCTTCCGGTCCCAGACGAGATGCCAGCATCGTATTGATTACGGCCATGATAGTAATGAAGAACTGCTCGATCAGGACGGGAAGAAACAATCTGAACAAGCGTGACCAGGATTCACGAATATCTGCCAGTATTTCGAAGATATGCTGTTTCATCCGTAACTCCCTCCGTCAGTTACTTACATTATGCCATAGCCGTTACTTTCTTTGCTTGATAAATTCATAAAAAACGACCCCTCAATCCCTTACGGGAAAGAAAGGTCGTCCCCTTACTCCAATATATCTATTCTAAAATGGTTTCTCGTTTATGACAAGGCTTTGGGCAATAAAATCATGAATAGCCTGACGTTTATCGGTTACCAGGACCATAACGGCCGAAATCCAGACAGTTAAGCCTGAAGTGAAAACCGATAAGAGAGAAAAGCCGACCAGACCGCGCAGTAATTGCCCGCCGGTACTCAGGTATCGTCCGCTTTCGTGCACCGCACGCAAACCGAGCATTTTTTTACCGAGGGTTTGCCCCTTGGTCCAGACCGGGATCAGACCATAGTATATGACTTGTACCAGCAAGCTGACGACCACGATCGCAATGGTCCAGAGAATCATTCTGCCGAACAGGGCGGATCCGATCTCAAACTCGAAACCGTTATAAGGATTCATGTTTTGACCCTCTTCGGCAAGTCTGGCCAGTAATATGAATTGAGGGATAAAACGGGCGAGGAAAATGATCAGCAGGATAGTAGCCGGAATACTCGAGATCAGGTAATCGATTATAAACGCACCGAATCTGGCACCGCGCGAAGCTAGCTTAACCAAACGTTTTTCGCCGCCCGGATATTCCATCAGAAGAATATCACTGTCCTGATACACAGGATAGGGCGGATAAGGCTGATATGGCGGATAAGGTTGTTGCCCGTAATTCGGGGTGTAACGCGGATCATAAGGCTGATAGGGCGGCTGGCTGAAAGGTGGCTGCTGCGAATTTGAATCCGGCCGGCCGTAATAACTTGGCGGAGGTCCGGCATTTGGAGCAGGACCTTCCGGAACAGAAGCGTTCGGGGCAGGCTCACGGTTAAGCGGCTGCTGTTCTGCTGCCCGGATATCGTCTTCGACGGGTTTGTCATCATGATCATATGAATCTGACATCAACTTTACCTCCTCGTATCTGTGCAATATCGTCTCTGATTATAACAAAGCTGAAACAGAATAATAGCTCTTAGGCAAGCGTGCTTGATTCAATAGATTTAAATAAGTACCATAGGATAAGAATGCTTCGATGCGAATAAGTGAATATCAGGAGGGACCTATGTCGGACAAAAAGCTGCGTAGAAATCGTCTTGCCTTTGGCCTGGGCACTGTCGGACGCGATATGGCCGCTACGATGGTCAGCATGTATTTGATGTTTTATGCCACGGATATCCTTCTGGTCTCCGACCGGACCCTCGCCATGATCACGGCGGTTATCGTATTCATGCGAATCTTCGATGGCCTGAACGATCCTTTTATGGGGACCCTGGTCGATAACACGCGCAGCAAGTGGGGGAAGTTTAAACCCTGGATGCTGGGAGGCGCAGTTCTCTGGGCCGTGTTCCAGATTCTGATGTTTACCGATACGGGATTGACGGGTGTGCCTTACGTCATTGTCTTTACTCTCTTTTATATCGGATGGGAAATATCATATACCGCCAACGATATATCTTACTGGTCTATGGTACCGGCTCTCTCCCGTTCCCAGAACGAACGCGAGAAGATCGGTTCGGTTGCCCGCGTTAGTGCCAGCATCGGTATGTTTACTCTGGTCGTGGCGATCGTGCCACTGACGAACTTTCTGGGAGAAAAAGCAGGCAGTCTGCAACGCGGCTGGATGCTGCTTGCGATTCTTACGGCCGTCCTGATGCTCTTCTTTCAGAGTTTCACGCTTCTCTTCGCCAGGGAGGAGGTGCTTACCCTGGCCCCTCGGGAGAAAACTCGCTTCCGCGAGATTTTTCGTTTGATTTTCCGAAATGACCAGCTTCTCGTGATTACCTCTGCCATGCTTTTGTTCATGGCCGGTTACACCTTAACGACGAGTCTGGGCATTTATTATTTTAAGTATATTTTCGGGGATGAAAATATGTACGCCGTCTTCGCGCTCGTGCTTGGCGTATCTCAAATCGCAGGCTTAATTGTCCTGCCGTTTCTGACAAGGAAGTTAAAGCGCCGTCAGGTTTTTGTGCTGGGAATCGGACTGGTGGTTCTCGGCTATGCGGGCTTTTACTTTGCCCCTTTGAATATGGTTGCGATCGGCGTGGCAGGTGTCTTGATTTTCGTCGGCCAGGCTTTTATTCAACTGCTCCTGCTGCTTTATATCGCGGATTCGGTCGAATACGGCCAGTGGAAATTTCTGAAACGAAACGAGAGCGTGACCTTCTCGCTGCAGCCGCTGATTTATAAGATTTCAAACGCCATGGCCAATGCTCTGCTTGGCGTGTCTCTCTTTGCCGCGAATGTGCAGGGAGCGAATTCGGCTGCGGATTTGACGTCGTCCGATGTACAGGTCTTTAAACTGTTTATGCTCGTGATTCCGACCGTGCTTGTTCTGATCTGCGCGGTTATTATTTATCGTTTCTATAAGATCGACGAAGTTTTCTACAGCCGGATCGT
The DNA here is from genome assembly GCA_050309435.1 of Fastidiosipilaceae bacterium. Classification (GTDB taxonomy): domain Bacteria; phylum Bacillota; class Clostridia; order Saccharofermentanales; family Fastidiosipilaceae; genus CAYXVJ01. The sequence goes on along the minus strand of JBNRMJ010000009.1, from coordinate 34,160 downwards.
GCAGGAAAATAAACTTAGAGAAGACGAGGTGCTCGGTGCCGGTGTGGTAAGCAAGGAGGACAGTAATGCCGATTCATGACGACAGCCGTGTCAGGGATTTATACGAGCATCCGGCGGGACACGACATTATCGATAAAATTCTGCTTCAGATGGGTAAATCCCGAAAATGGATCACAAATCCGTTTTCGGCTAATCTCCGGCTGGGTACCCTGAAACGTTTAAGTTCGAAATTCGTTGGAGAAGATTTCTGGAACAGTATTTATGTCCTGCTAAACAGCGGGGAGGATGATGACTTTTCCGTGCAGATCCAGGATATCAGTAAAGAAAAGGATCCCTGGTGGAAGGAAGCGGTATTCTATCAGATCTATCCGCGTTCGTTTTGTGATGCAAACGGCGACGGGGTAGGGGATCTGGCCGGAATCCTCGGGAAGCTGGATTATCTGCAGGATCTTGGCGTGGATGCGCTTTGGCTCTCGCCGGTTTACGATTCGCCCAACGATGACAACGGATACGATATCAGGGACTATCGGGCGATTATGAGCGAAATGGGAACGATGGAGGATTTCGATCGTTTGCTGGCAGGGCTTAAGCGTCGCGGTATGCGTTTGATTATGGATCTGGTCATCAATCATACATCGGACGAACATGAATGGTTTCAAAAGGCGCTGGACGATCCGGACGGACCTTACGTTTCTTATTATTTCCTTCGCCAGGGAACAGAGGATATACCGCCCAACAACTGGGTTTCTTTCTTCAGCGGTCCTGCCTGGCGCTGGTTTCCTGAACAAAAGCGTTGGGGACTGCATTTGTTCTCGTCTAAACAGATGGATCTGAACTGGGAAAACGAAGCGATGCGCTGCGAGCTTTACGAGATGATTCGCTTCTGGCTGGAGAAAGGAGTCGACGGATTCAGGCTTGATGTCATCAATTACATATCCAAGCGCCAAGGACTGCCCGACGGCAACAAGGCGATCGGCGAACTGATGCAATTTTACGGTATCGAGCATTACTTTTACGGACCGAAGCTCCATGACTATCTTCGCGAAATGAGAAAAGAAGCTTTTTCGCCATACGATGCTTTTTCGGTCGGCGAGACTCCCGGTATCGGCATTGAAACGGGGCGGCTGCTGACTGCTTCGGATCGCGGCGAACTCGATCTGATCTTTAATTTCGATCACCTCGAGATGCCCGGAAAAGTTCGTTTCGATCGCTATCGCTATGACTTAAATTATCTGAAAGAGTACTATATCGAATATCACAGCCGCTTATCCGATAAAGACTGGATATCAATTTTCTGGGATAACCATGACAACCCTCACATGCTCTCCAAGATCAATCCCGATCCTGCCTGGCGGGCACGTCTCGCCAAATTGCTGCTTACGATGCAACTGACGCTAAAAGGGACCGTCTTTTTATTTCAAGGGCAGGAACTGGGTCGGGTGAATCAGAATTTTCAGGATATATCGGAGTTGAGAGATATCGAATCCGTTAATAAATATGAGGAACTTCTGAATGCAGGTCAGCTTCGGACTCAAGCCTGGGAAACGGTTTTGGCGGGCAGCCGCGATCATGCCCGAGTACCGATGCCCTGGGACGAGAGTCGTTACGGAGGATTTTCTACTGTAAAGCCCTGGCTTGAAGGGAGGACAGAGGAAGGCCGGAGCGTAATGGCTCAAGCGGAGGATCCGGATTCTGTCCTGAATTATGCGAAAGCCCTTTTGGCTCTCAGAAAAGAGCAGCAAGCTCTCCGGCTCGGGGAAATCCGATATGTGGATCAGAAGAGAAACAATTACCTGGCATACTTCAGAGAGCTGGACGGCGTCGCTTTCTTCTGCGAGTTTAACCTCTCGGATCAAAAACTGCCCCGCCGCAAGCTTGAATCCGTTCAAGCAGGGACGAAGCAGTCTCGTTATGAATATTGTCTGGGGAATGTGCCCCGCTATCATCGCGTGGGTCCTGATCTTGAAACAGAGTATCTGGAACCCTACGAAGCGCTTGTCTATCAAATCAGCTAAAGTTTAGACAAACTGGGCGCGATAGAGCCCGGCGTAGATCCCGTTATGTTCGAGTAGTTCTTCATGCGTTCCCGACTCGATCAATTCGCCGTTTTCGATGACGACGATGATGTCGGCATCCCGAATGGTAGAGAGGCGGTGGGCGATGACGAAGCTTGTTTTACCCTGCATGAGTTTATTCATGGCCGTCGAGATCAGTTTTTCCGTTTGCGTATCGACATGGCTGGTTGCTTCGTCAAGGATCAGCATGCGGGCATCCAGGAGCATGGCTCTGGCGATGGTCAGGAGCTGCTTTTGGCCTTGGGAAATGGAAGATCCTCCGTCCGATAAAATCGTATCGTAGCCGTCGGGAAGTGAACGGATAAAGCTGTCTGCATGAGCTGCCTTGGCGGCGGCGATGACTTCTTCTCTGCTTGCCTCCGGTTTAGCATAGGCAATATTGTCATGAACCGTACCTTTAAAGAGCCAGGTATCCTGAAGCACCATGGCAAAAGCCCTGCGTCCCGATTCTCTCGTAATCGACTCCAGAGGATGATCGTCGATACGAATCTCGCCGCTGTCCGGATCGTAAAAGCGCATCAGCAGGTTGATCAAGGTTGTTTTACCGGCGCCGGTTTCGCCTACAATCGCCACGAGCTGCCCTGCCTTCGCATGCAAGTCCAGATCGGAGAGGATCGGTTCGCCCGGAATATAACTGAAGCTTAATTTATCGATCGTTACTTCGCCTTTGACATCCTCGAGAACCAGACTGCCCGGCGGATCAAGCGCTTCTCTTGGTTCGTCGATCAGACGAAAAACACGTTCCGCGGCGGAGGCCGCCGACTGCAGATCGCTCATGATATTGGCCATTTCGTTGATCGGTCCCGAAAAGCGCCGCGAGTAGAGGACGAAAGCCGACAAGTCACCCAGGTTAATGCGTCCCAGCGAGAAGAGCAGAGCGCCGAACATGCTGACAAGAGCCAGAGAAGTATTATTGATGAAGTTCACGCTGGGGCCTGTAATGGTTCCCCAATAGTCTGCTTCGTAATATGCTTCGGCTGCTTCGTGGTTCTTTATATCGAAAGTCTCGCTAAAAGATTCCTCTTGCCGGTAGACCTTTATCGTTCGCAGACCCGATATGATTTCTTCGACATAGCTGTTCATCTCTCCGAGCTTCCTCGAGCGGCGGCTGAAGAGCGGTTGAACTTTTTTCGTGCGGTAGCGGGTGAATAGCACCGAGACCGGTATCGTTATGGCAAAGACGAGGCTGAGAACGGGCGAAATCCGGATCATCATGGCCAGCGAGCCGAAAACCGTTATCAGACTGCCTCCGATCTGGATAATATCATTGGTCAGTGACGTGTTGACCGTGTCGATGTCATAAGACATGCGGCTGATAATATCACCGGCCTGATGCCTGCCGTAAAAAGAGACCGGTAAATCCACCAGGTGGTTATAAAGATCTTCTCTCATGTGATAAACCATGGTCTGGCTGATTCTGACCATCAGACGAGATAAACAAAACGTGCTGAACGCGACGAAGAGATAGACAAACATCATTAAACCCGCATAGTATAAAACTGAGGGAAAGTCGACCCCGCCTTCTCCGCCTGTCATGGCGTCGATGGCCTCGCCGGCCAAACGCGGTCCGTACAGACCGACGATGTTGCTGCTGATCATTAAGGAAAAGGCCAGAAAAAGACCCCATTTTTGACGAGCGATGTAAGATGCCAGACGTTTCAGTACGTACTTGAGGTCTTTCGGCTTCTCGGCTACGCCGCCTGCTCTTCCTGCAGGTAATCCTCCTTTTTTAGCCATATATATCACCATCCTCATCTTTATCGCGCTTTGGCGGGACTAAGACTGTTTCCATCTTTAAAGCCGGCTCCAAACCGCTCTTCTGGTCATCCTCAAAGCGCCTTCTTAAGCCCATTTGAACTTCGGCGATATCCTTGTATACATCGCTTGTATCCATTAACTCTTCATGGGTTCCGGAGGCAGCGATGCGTCCGTTTTTCATAACGAGGATCAGGTTTGCTCCTCTGACGGAACTGATGCGCTGGGCGACTATAACTTGCGTGATCGATGCATAATGCTCGCGAAGCGTTTGTCGGATGCAAGCATCCGTCTGGTAATCGAGTGCCGACGAACTGTCGTCGAAGATCAGGATATCGGGTTTCCCGGCCAGTGCTCTGGCTATCAGAAGACGCTGCTTTTGACCTCCGCTGAGGTTGCTCGCACGTGAAGACAGCTTCATATCCAGGCCGCCGGATTTCTCTTCGATAAAATCGAAAGCTTCGGCATCTTTGGCCGCCCGGATAATCTCTTCTTCGCCGAGACCTCGACCAAAGTCTATGTTGTCCCGGATAGTGGCGCCGTAGAGAAAATCATTTTGCAAGCTGACGCCGAAGATCCGATATAGATACTCGCGGGGCAATGTTTTGATATCTTGTCCGTCGATCATGATTTCGCCGGAGTCAGCGTCGTACAAGCGCAGCAACAAGGCAATCAGGCTGCTTTTTCCGCTGCCGGTTTCGCCCAGAATACCGAGTGTTTCGCCATGCCCGAGTTGAAAGGAGATATCTTTTAGAACCGGCTCGCTTCTGTTTCCGTAGGAGAAATAAACATTTCGGAATTCGATATGGGGAATGCCTGTATCAAGAGTCGCCTTATCGGCCATGGTTTCGCTCCAGTCCTGATCGGGAAGGGTGTCGAGCACTTCTTCGATACGATGAGCGGATGCCATACCGCGGTTATATATCGTAAAGATTCTGGAGATGGCTACCATGGAGTTGGTGATGATCGTAAAGTAAGTCAGAAAAGCCACAATCGAACCATATTGACTGCGTCCGATATTGATCAGATAGGCTCCGGTCAGGAGAACGAGAGCCAGACCGCTGTTCATTAAGAGCGTCATAACGGGATTTGTCATGGCCATGTTATAAGCGGCGTCTTTTTCGAAAGCGACGACACGGCCGTTAATCCGGGCGAAATTCCTTTTCTCGCGTTCTCCCGTCACCAGGCTTTTGATGACACGAATGCCGGAGACCGTTTCGCGGACCTTTCGAACCATGTCATCCGCGGCGGCTTGCTGACGCATATATTTGGGTCTTCCCCGCCTGGCGATCCAGAAAGTAAATGCGCCGATGAAGGGAAGCAGAGCCGTAAGGATCAAGGCGAGCTGCCAGTCTAGCAGATAGGTCATCAGGAGGCCGCCGGTGAGAAGAATCGGAGCACGGACACCGATTCGTTGCAGACGGCTGATCATGTTATGGACATGATAGGTATCCGAAGTCAAACGAGATTCAAGCGAAGCCTCGCCAAAACGATTGATCTGTTTGGCACTAAGACTTAGCGTGCTGCGAAACAAATCGCTTCGAATTTTCCGGATTGCATCCGAAGCTACCCGAGAGGAGCGTCTGTTGGCCAGTACATTACCGAGGAGCGCGGCCAAAGCGGCCAGGAACATCATGCAACCCCAGAAATAGATCGGCGGTATTTTTCCCGTCGGAACCACGTCATCGATAATATAGGCGAGAATATAGGGAAGGAGAAGCTCGGCCAGAGCTCCTCCCGTCTTTAGAATCAAACCCAGGGCAATACTCATGCGCAGGGGATGAAGGTATTTGCGAATCATTTAATCTTCCAGTCTAAGAGGGTATGTCTCTACTATGCTCACAATGAATCAACGTCCCGCGTGACGATGATGTCAATCCCGCTGTTCAGGATGTTGGCCGCCGCAACTTGTCCGCGATGTACAGGAGCCGCGAGGCAGACGGATTCCAGTTCTGTCATCGCCGCGGTCAGAAGATCTTTAGGCAGCTCGCTGCCCGACTTCACCGGAACTCTGGACAACTGTCCGCTGGCCAGACGTACCGTCGTCGTCAAAGTGCGGCTCGGTGCGAGGCATTCCTTTCGGCCGTAGACCGCTCCTCTGGGGCAGGCATGGCCGCTGACTTTATAATCGTTTTCGATGTCCACTGTCAGCTCGCAGCCGCGCGGACAGACAATGCAGGTCATTTTTCGCATGAAATTTTCCTTTCCAGCCGTAATTGCAGGGGCTGTTTATTTCACTGCCGGATTATCTCGTCTGGCAATCGCGAGCGTCAGATAGTTACCGCCGGCTTCCGCCAGCAGAGCCTGATTTAAGGTAATGCGTTCCATCTCGCCCGGCGCGACACGAAGGCGGGGCCACTTGCGCAAGAGACGATCGCCTGCGTAAACCTGAATTTCCACGTTGCTCAGGGGGGCCTTGACGCGGAAGAATATATCCACAGAAGCGTTCTCGGGTACGGGCCGGATCTGTTGAGGCACCGTGTACGAAATCTGTTCGTCATGGTGTACAGGCATAACGGTTTCCGCTATATCAAGTTGTGTCTCGTAAGGCTTATCCGGAGTCGAAACGCTTTCATATGCTCGCTGCCTGGCGGCATATTTCGCAGCCGCTCGGCCGGCTCGCATGCTTTCCTCCGAAACAAAGTCTACCAGATCATGGACGTGGACGACATTTCCGCAGGCAAATATACCCGGAGTTCCTGTTTCCATATTCTCATAGACATAAGCGCCGCGCGTACGTGGATCGATGCGTATATCGGCCGCTCGAGTCAGTTCGTTTTCAGGCAAGAGGCCGACGGACAATAGCAGACAATCGCAGTCATAGACGATTTGTGTTCCGGGGATAATGCGCCGCTCTTCGTCGACTTTAGAGATTACGACTTGTTCGACACGATTTTTTCCCCGGATTTCGCTTACCGTATGCGATAAAAGTAAAGGTATATTGTAGTCTTCGAGACATTGGACGATGTTTCGCTGCAGGCCTCCGCTGTAAGGCATCAGTTCGACGCAGGCCAGGACCCGTGCCCCTTCCAGCGTCATGCGTCTGGCCATGATCAGGCCGATATCGCCCGAGCCCAAAATAACGACTCGCTTACCTGGCATGTAGCCTTCGATATTGACATAGCGCTGAGCTGTACCGGCTGTCATTACGCCCGCCGGTCTGCTGCCTGGAATGCCGATTGCTCCTCGGCTTCGTTCGCGACAACCCATGGCGAGCACGATTGCATGCGTCTGAAGTTCCACATAACCCAAATCACGGCTGACAATACTGACGAGGTGCGGATCGCCTGTGTTTCTTTTAGCGCTTTCGGTCAGATTGTTCTTTACCGCCGAAGCGCCGGGATGCGGAGCGTCACCGTCGATCGACAGCACCATCGTATTCAAAAGCAACTCGACGCCGGTCTGCTCTAAACTGTCGACAAAGCGGGCTGCATACTCCGGTCCGGTTAATTCTTCTTTAAAATAGTGCAGACCGAAGCCGTTATGAATACATTGATTCAGAATACCTCCCGCGGCATTGTCCCGTTCGCAGATTAAGATGTCTCTGGCACCTTCCTGCCAGGCGGCCAGGGCAGCCGCCAGACCGGCAGGACCCGCACCGACTATCACCAGATCATAAATCGTTTTGATTTTCTCTGCCTGTTTCATTATGCTTCACCGCCTTCGCCGCCGTTTTTCGTCTGACCCCAAACGATGAAACTGCCTTTTTCGTTTTGAACGACGTTTTCATAAGGGATGCCTAGTTCTTCCGATAGAAGGGCATGAATTCTAGGTCCGCAAAAAGCACCCTGGCAGCGTCCCATTCCCGCATTGCATCTGCGTTTGACCGCATCGATCGAGCGCGGGGGAATGATGCCGCGAATGGCTTCTCTGATTTCTCCTTCGGTAACGGTCTCGCAGCGACAGACAATTTGGCTGAAGGATTTATCTTCGGCGATTTTCGCTTTCTTCTCGTCTGCCGTCAGGTAGCGGAATCGACTTCTTTTTCTGCTGTCGATGATGCAATCGGGATTCTTTTCGCGCAGTTCGAGACCGGCTTCGGCCAATAGATCTCTCCCCATAAGAGCAATTGCCGGAGCGGCGCTGAGTCCCGGAGACTTTATTCCCGCCAGATTAATGAAAGCGGGATGTTCCGGCGAAGCTTCAATGATAAAATCGTCGCGATCGGTATTCGCTCGAACACCCGAGAAGTTTCTGATGTTCTCCCCGAAAGGAATATAAGGAAGACTTCGCTCGGCCTGCCTGCGCACATAAGCCAGTGCTTCGGCCGTCACGGCGGTATCGCATGCATCTTCGATGCGCTCGGAGTTCGGACCGACGATCAGGTTGCCGTGCACGGTCGGCGAGATCAATACACCTTTTCCAAGTGCGGAGGGACATTGAAATAAAGTATGCTTACAGGTATCGCCTGCTGTTTTATCGAGTAAAAAGTACTGGCCGCGGGCAGGCATGCTGCGGAAGTTACCGCCGCCGATCATGGCGTGTATCTGTGCCGCCGCAACTCCTGCGCAATTGACGATATATCGGGTTCTGATGCTTCCTTGTCCGCTGATGATTTCGAAACCGCCTTCCGAAGCGGCCTGACCGTCAAGCGGATAAATGGCCGTGACGGCTGCTTCCAGCTTCAGTTCGACACCGTTTCGAATCGCCGTTTCTGCCATCGCAATCGTATATTCCCAGGGATCGACAATCGCCGAGGTCGGGGCATAAAGCGCTCCCAGAACATCGTCGTGAACCTTATTTTCCCGGCGGCGAACTTCATTGGCATCGAGCAACCGCAGATCTTTGACGCCGTTGGCCAGGCCCCGCTCGTAGAGATCTCTCAAGGTGTTCAAATCCACTCTGGAAAAGGCCAGGACCAGAGCACCGTTTTGAAGTCTCGGGACATCCAGTTTCTCGCAGATCTCTTTAGCCAGGCGGACGCCTTCCACATTCGTCCGGGCCATCAAAGTGCCCGGAGGCGGATCGAAGCCGGCATGTAAAATGGCACTGTTCGCCTTCGTTTGGACGTTTGCCACGTCATTCGACGCTTCCAGAATCACGACGTTCAAGTCGTAGCGGGACAAGGTATAGGCCATAGCCGCACCCACGACACCGCAACCGATAATCGCACAATCGTACATAAACAGAAAACTCCTCTGTTCCTCGAGCCGTAAGGCATCAATTGCTCTATTCAGATCATCATTAGTTTAGCAAAGCCAACCCGCAGCTACAACCGATAAAGCCGGCCGGCCGGGCAATATGCGTCGATTTTGGTGTAGAATATTTTGTAACGAACGGATCCGACCCCGGAGGCAGGGGAGGACACAATGGCGGAGGTCAAGAGGATGGACAACGAAGATAAACGGGATAAAGCCGGATATGTTTTAGCCATAGATCAGGGTACGACATCAACTCGTGCGATGCTCTTCACCCATGGCGGCGAAGTGGCCGCGAAAGCGCAGCAGGCCATCACGCAGCACTATCCTGCAAGCGGCTGGGTGGAGCACGATGCCATGGAAATATGGGAGAAAACCGTCCGTGTCGTCCTGGAAGCGCTGAGGGAGGCCGGCGCGTCGTGGTCTGATGTGAAGGCGGTCGGGGTGACCAACCAGCGCGAGACAGTTGTGGTATGGGATCGCATCAGCGGTAAACCTCTTGCTCCGGCTATTGTCTGGCAGTGCCGACGGACCGAGGAACGTTGCCGTCAGCTAATTGACGCGGGTCTCACCGAAGACATCCGATCCAGAACCGGATTGGAAGTCGATGCATACTTCTCGGCCACCAAACTTGCCTGGATTCTGGACGAAGTACCCGGCACGCGAGAGGCGGCGGGCGAAGGCCGTTTGCTTGCCGGAACAATCGACAGCTGGCTGATCTGGAATCTTTCCGGCGGCGAGAAGCACGTGACGGATGTCAGCAATGCATCGCGAACGATGCTATACAACATCTATCAAATGCAGTGGGATCCCTGGATGCTTGCTCTCTTAAATATTCCGGTATCGATACTCCCGGCAGTTGTGCCTTCTTCGGGACCGCTGGCAAACTTGACCTGCGCCGAGCTGATTTCGAAGGATGATCCTTTTTATGGTAAGGTCCGGATCGCCGGTATTGCCGGTGATCAGCAAGCAGCCCTCTTCGGTCAGACCTGCTTTGAACCCGGCATGATCAAAAACACTTACGGAACAGGCGGCTTTATTCTTCTGCAGACGGGAGAGTCGCCGATGCCCAGCAAGCAGCAGCTGATCACGACGGCAGCCTGGCAGTTTGAAAGCGGTGAAACGCATTATGCGCTCGAAGGCAGTGTCTTCAATGCCGGTTCTACCATCCAATGGTTGCGCGACGAACTCGGAATTATTTCGAAATCATCCGAATGCGACGAGCTGGCTGCTATGGTGCCCGATAGCGGGGGAGTCGTTATCGTACCGGCCTTTACCGGTATGGGCGCACCCTGGTGGGATATGAGTGCCAGAGCGGCTGTTCTCGGTTTGTCTCGTGGCAGCAATAAAGCTCATTTGTGCCGGGCGACTCTAGAAGCGATTGCTCTGCAGTCGGCAGATCTGGTCCTGGCGATGGCGGCGGACAGCCGGCAGGAGCTGCGTACGATTCGGGTCGACGGCGGCGTTGCGGTTTCGGATCTGATGTTGCAATACCAGGCGGATATTCTGGATGTGAAGATTCAGCGGCCCCGCATCACGGAAACGACCGCACTTGGTGCAGCGTATCTGGCCGGTCTGGCGGTTGGATTCTGGCGAGACCTGGACGAGCTAAAAGAAGCCTGGATACTAGATAAAGAATTTTTAGCCCAAAAGGACAGACTTTGGCGTTCGCGGGAACTTGATCGCTGGACCAAAGCCGTGCGAAGCGTGCGATATTACGGTCAGATCAGTCGCTGATAGAGGAGTATGAAATGACATTGGAATCAGAAACGTTGGTGCAGTGGTGGCGTGAATCGAAAAACGTCGTATTTTTCGGGGGTGCAGGAGTTTCCACCGAAAGCGGCGTAGCGGATTACCGCTCGGCCGGCGGTATCTATGAGCAGGAAGCCAATGCCGAAGAGATATTGACTCCGGACTATATGTATCATTATCCCGAAGAGTTCTATCGTTTCTGCCGCCGGTATTTCCTTGTGGACGGAATCCGGCCGAATGCCGCGCACGAGGCACTGGCAAGACTCGAAGAACACGGAAAGCTCGACTGTATTATCACGCAGAATATCGACGGTTTACATCAGCATGCCGGCAGTAAACGTGTTATCGAACTGCATGGCAATACTCAAAATTTTACCTGTGTACGATGCGGGAATAAGTATGATGCATCCTATGTGAAGGCAAGCGAGGCCGTACCTTATTGCGAAAAGAAAGACGATAGCGGTCGTCAATCTTGTAAAGGGATGCTCAGGCCGGATATCGTCTTATATGAAGAATCTCTGGATAACGTTAAACTGGAAACATCGGCCCGAGCCGTCGCCGCTGCCGACCTTCTCATTGTCGGCGGCAGTTCGCTTCAGGTTTGGCCCGCTGCATCCCTCGTGGATTATCAGCGGCACGGACGTCTGGTCCTGATCAATCAAGGGGCAACCGGGCGGGACCGGCAGGCGGATCTGGTCATACGCAGGCCGATCGGCGAAGTGTTCTCGGAAGTCGTTGACGCAATTTTATCTAACGATGATTAAACGACGCTGCCGTACTGTTTCACATTACTGGTGGACTGGATTTCACCGGAGATATTTTTCCTAAAGAGCATGGCAATCTCTTCCAGGTTTTCGCTTTGGCCCAGAATCCAGCTGAGTTTGGTGACACAAGATTCCGAGGTCATGTCGAAAGCCGGGAGAGCGCCTTTATCCAGAATCTTTTTCCCTGCTTCGTATAAGGAAAAGTCCGAACTCTCATACAGACACTGGCTCGTGACGACGACCGTGGTACCGCTTTGGATCAGTTTTTCCAGTTCGCTGACCAGGTCGCGGTTCAAGTAATGAAGACCGCCGACACCGAAAGCTTCGATGACGATGGCCCGGTAACTCATCTTGGCCAATACCGGAAAGATTTCGGGATTCAGACCCGGCGTCAATTTCAAGAGAAAGACACGGTTATCAAGCCTGTCGTACAATTTAAACTCGGAGGCCTGAGCGGGAATCAGCTCGTCTCTGATGTTTAAGCCGCGACCATTCACATATGCGATGTTCGGGTAGTTGATGCTTTCGAAAGCGTCGAAATCGGTCGTACGGACTTTAACCGCTCTCGTTCCGAGGATGATATGACGGTTAAAAGCCAGGAAGACTCCTTTACGTTTACCGGCCGCCATGGCCAGAGCTGTTTCAAGATTACCGATGGCATCTGTTAAAGCCGCATCGATCGGAAGTTGAGAGCCGGTCAGCACCACAGGAATGGGAAGACCTTGTAGCATGAAGGACAGGACTGAAGAGGTATATGCCATGGTATCTGTTCCGTGAGTGATGACCACTCCGTCGTAATCGTAAACGGCTTTGGCGATCTCTCTTGCTATTAATTGCCACTCTTCCGGTTGAATATTGGATGAATCCAGACTCAGAATATCTTTGGTTGTGATATGGTAATGCTCGTTAATATTCGAGGTGAAACTAAGCAGTTGTTCGATCGTATAGGCCGGAACAAGACCGTCAGAAGACGGCTTCGAAGCGATCGTGCCGCCGGTTGCCAGGAGCAGAATTGAAGGTCTGTTGTCAGATGATACAGGCTTATATATCTTGTTTTTCATTGCATTATGCCTCCGATCGATTGTCTTCGCTATTATAGCTCATGTCATGAAGTTCAAAAAGAGTTCATCTGGCGAGAGTTGCTTGTTGTTAACAATTAAATTATTTAATAATAGCGATAATTGTAAAAGATAAATACATGCGAATGACAGGACAACAGTTCAAATATTTCGCTAAAATCAGCCCGTTTTGTTCTGTTCGAAGCGTATTTACAAGAAAAATTCTACGAGTAATTCGCTGAATCTAAATGGTACAGGCGATTTGAGCAGAATCCTGATGAGGTCTATAATAGACAAACAAAAATGAAAGACGAGGAAAGCAAATGGCTTACCTGAGCTGGATCCAGGCTGCAGTCGGATTGCTGCTGATAACAGTTTGGCTGATCTTATGGCGTAAAGGAAAACTGATAAGTCGCCACTATATTCGAAGCGAAAATAAAACACTCCTGATCGAGTGGGATCCGAAAGCTCGCAGGGGTCTTTTGCATACCTTGTTTTTTGGAGCCCTGCTGAATATTGCCTGTGCGATCACCGCTGTTTTTATGCACGAGGCAATCAAGCTAACCTTGTTTTTTTCCGCTATCGTCGTGGTGATGGCTGTTTTATTTACGCTGACGTATTTCGCGGAAAAGAACAATATCGATCGCGTCAAAAAAGAAAGTGAAAATTAATCATGTCTTATCGAATTCTGAGTTTTAACCTGCGAACGTCCACCGCCATGGACGGGAAGCATAAGTGGTCGAACCGGGCACGATCCGTCGTCTCGGAAATCCGTTTGATCCGTGCCGATGTGTGCGGATTTCAGGAAGTGACTCACGAGATGCTGCTTGATCTGAAAGAGTCCCTGCCGGAATATAGCTTCCTGGGTGTAGCCAGAGATGACGGACATGAAGCAGGCGAGTATTCGCCGGTCGTTTATCGGACGGATCGATTTAAAGTTGTCGAACAAGGTTATTTCTGGTTATCCGAAGAAGCGGATAAAGTCGGTGCCTGGGGCTGGGATGCCGCCTGCATCCGGATTGCCACCTGGGCGATTCTGGAAGATCTTGGCAATCAAAGCCGTTTCTTTTTCCTGAATACGCACACGGATCACGAGGGCGTCATTGCCAGAGAAGAAAGTTCTATTTTGATTCGAAACCGCGCCGGTTTATATGCCAAATCATTGCCCGTTGTCATCACGGGAGATTTCAATGCGTCCCCCGATGCCCGCTCGATTCAGATAATGACTGCTCATCCGTCAGAATTCGAAAGACTGGCCGACGGAGACGAGAACCGTCTGGAAGCCCTTCGCATGACGAACTGTCAGTTACACGATTCAAGGTCGATTGCCGAACGAGAGCATCTGGGTCCGGACTTTACCTACCACGACTATAAGCTGCCCGAACTTCTGGCGAATCCCGGAAAGTATCGATTCAATGCGATCATCGATTACATCTTTGTCAGTTCCGGCGTACGTTGTCTTTTACACGCCGCCTCGACCAACATGGCAGGGGAGCTTTGTATATCGGATCACCTGCCGATAATCGCCGATCTTCTGATATAATAGGCCGGGCTTAGCGGCTGAAAGCTTCGGACACCTGACTGTTTCAGGGAGGTCGATCTCAGCCTTGGCCACAAAACGAGGAGTGACTGTATTTCACTCTGAAAGGAAGATAGTTATGAATAATCGTAAGAACAGCCGGCAGTGGATTCGGCTTCTGGTCAACCGCGCCCTGATCACCGCCATTTATCTGGTTTTGACTTTGATCTTCGCACCGATCGCCTATGGCAGCGTTCAGTTTCGCGTCTCCGAGGCTTTGATGGTTCTGCCGGCTGTCAGTTCCGCCGGCGTCTGGGGTGTGACCCTGGGTTGTTTCCTCGCGAATCTCTTGAATCCGGGCAATCTGGGACCGGTCGACATTGTTTTCGGAACGCTGGCGACATTTATCGCGGCTGTTCTGACACGCTATATCGCGAAGAGAAGCAGCAAGCCGCTTAGCGAACTCGGCTGGAAGAGCCCCGGGCTTTATTTATTACCTTTTCCAACGATATTGGCCAATGCTCTTATTGTCGGTTTCTACCTGCCTTTCCTGCTGATAAGCGATCCCTCTGCACCGGTTGTCGCCTTCAGCATGCTGACGGTCGGACTCGGCGAAGTCGGAGTGCTCTATCTTTTGGGTCTGCCCTTATTGATAGCGGTCCTCCGCTTGCAAAAGAGAAACAGAGCTTTTCGTCTGGATTAAGATTGTGCCGAAACGGCAGATCGGGACAGATGAGATATTCTGCTTTATGATGGAAACCAAAGACTTGCAGCTTAGCTAAAAGAGGATGAGAAGATGGCACAGTATTTTGACCGGGAGCCCGAAGCGGCTTCCAAACCCAGAGAAATCAACTACGATATCGAAGCGAAACACTTACTGTTTACGTCGGATCAAGGTGTTTTTTCAAAAAATCACATTGATGCGGGTACGGATCTCCTGATTCGCACAGCGGTAAAAGACCTTCGGGACCGCAGTGTCAAACGTGGCAGCTTGCTCGATCTGGGTTGCGGCATCGGTGTCATCGGTATCACGCTCAAGCGGCTGATCACGCCGTTCGAGCTCACGATGGTCGACGTCAATACCCGTGCTTTGGAACTGGCCGAGAAAAATCTGCTTTTGAACGGGATCCGTTACGCCGACGTGCTGGAGTCCGATGGATTCTCGGCTCTCGGCGATCGTACATTCGATGTCATCGTGACCAATCCCCCGATACGCGCCGGAAAAGCAACGGTCTATGCCTTTTTCGAAGGGGCAAAGGAACATCTGAATCCGGGCGGCGTTTTCTACGTGGTTATCGGTAAGAAACAAGGCGCCGAATCGGCGAGGAAGAAATTGACACAGCTCTTTGGCGATGCGGTCTTACTCGACCGGGACAAGGGCTTTCACATATATGCCTGCTATCAGGATATAAACGCATAGAGATAAAGGAGTAGATGCTGAGAAATGGCTGATCCGGTAAATAAAGAAAAGAATAAAAAGGGCCCCATGTTCGAACTGCCGCTTCACCCCGAAGCGAAGGTTGGCCATGTCATTGCGGTCGGCAGCGGAAAAGGCGGTGTCGGAAAATCCACGATCACCTCGCTTTTGGCCGTGATGCTGGCCCGCCGCGGCTTGTCTGTCGGTATTATGGATGCGGATTTAACCGGTCCGTCCATTCCTCAGGCCTTCGGCTTGCACGAACAGGCAACGGGCGAAGACACGACGATTCGTCCGGTCAGAAGCAGATCGGGGATTCAGGTCATATCGATGAACGTTCTTCTGGACGATCCGATGAAACCTGTTGTCTGGCGAGGACCTGTTATCGGTACTGTTATCAAGCAGTTCTGGAGCAATGTGGTCTGGGAAGACGTCGATGTGCTCCTGATCGATATGCCGCCGGGGACGGGAGATGTCCCGCTGACGCTTTATCAGTCGCTGCCGATCAAGGGCATGGTCATGGTGAGCACCCCTCAGGATCTGGTCAGCCTCATTGTTCGAAAAGCCGGATGGATGGCGGATACCATGCAGGTTCCTTTGCTTGGATTGGTCGAGAACATGAGTTATATGAAATGCGATCACTGCAATGAAGTGATCTTCCCCTTCGGGAAAGGCCGTGCCGAACAGGCTGCGGCCGATCTGGGCATCCCGCTTCTCGAAACCATGCCGATCGATCCGGCATACGCTGCTTTGGTGGACGCAGGCGAGATCGAATCCGTCAAAGGCATGCAACTGCAGCAGACCATCGCGGCGATCCTGGCCGCCTGTGGTTTAAAATGAGTCGCGCGGCAGGCAGGCGCGCCGCACGCGCCACCACCTTTGTTTTAAGCTTGAGTTTACTGATCGTTTTACTGACGTCATGCGGCACGGAAAGTAATTCAGGCGCCGGCAGCGGATCCGCTTCGGCTCCCGAAGATCCGTCTATACGCTTCGGACCCGAAAACTACAATGCCGATCCGGCCGTCCTCAGTTTCGAAGTGGTCGATGATGTCGGTCAAGCCGTGGTTTACCGGGAGACGGGCAGCCTGGAACGAGTGATCGCTCGCAGTCCCGAAGTCGTTTTACTCGCGATTGTACAGCCCGGTCAGACGGTATTGCACAGGCTGCAGCCCTGGCTGGAACAGCTGGCGGCGGATGAAGCCGGTTCGCTTGTAGTAATTCTCGCGACAAATCAGGCCGCAGATCCGTTTTTGTCATCGTTCGAGCAAGCCGGCTGGCCTTCCTTCTTTGTCATTCAAAAAGCAGCCATCAAGCTGACACTCTACGGATTCGACGAAAACAATCAGAATATGCTCGAAAAAGCCATCCGCGAGCTGAGTAAAAAGTAAAAGGAGATCGCCCGCATATGACAGTCATCTATCGTACAGCCCTCGGTCAGGACAGTCACCGTTTTCCGAGTCGTTTCTTTTC
Organism: Fastidiosipilaceae bacterium; assembly: GCA_050309435.1. Lineage (GTDB taxonomy): Bacteria > Bacillota > Clostridia > Saccharofermentanales > Fastidiosipilaceae > CAYXVJ01. Next base: position 17,212 of record JBNRMJ010000009.1, on the reverse strand, counting down.
CGGTCGGGATCAGTCTGCATTCTTTTCCGATTCGAAAAACGATAAGCCGCTAACTATAGCCGGTATCATGATTAATCATGTGCCCGGGCTCGAGGCTAACAGCGACGGCGACGTGGTTTTACATGCCGTGACCAATGCCATATCCGGTATTACTTGTAAAAATGTCATCGGAGCACGGGCGGACGAGTTGTGCAGGCAGGGTATCACCGACAGCCGGGCCTACCTGAATCTGGCACTCGATGATCTGGCTGAAATGAAGCGCTTCAAACTGATTCATCTGTCGATTTCCATCGAAGCCTTACGCCCGAAGTTAAGTCCCTATATGGACGCCATGCGTCAATCGCTGGCTGATCTGCTCGATATGCCGGCTTCGTCGATCGGCATTACGGCAACTACCGGCGAAAAACTGACGGGGCAGGGAAGCGGTGACGGCATCGCCGTGCTCTGCGTCTTAACCGTAGCCGAGACTGTAGATAAGTAAAACAATCGTCCCCGGGGTCACATAAGCGGTTCTTCTTATGCAGTACCGACTCTCTTGACAGGGGCCCGCCTCATGATAAGCCAGGCTGCCAGGATGAATATCATGGCAAAAAAGAGAGATACCGGCGGTGTGCCCCATGGGGTCGTGACCTTTGCCATGAAGGATGTAATGCTTGCGGTAAACCGTCCGTTAAATAAACGAAAGTCGAGCATGGGCAGAACAATCAGGAAGAAAACCGGTACGCCGACGCTGACAATCGCTTTACCGAAAGTGCTGAGGCGATAATACATGATCGTCAGGAAGTAGCCGATACTTGCGGCCAGAATAAGACCCGTGAAGACCGTCAGAAGAAAAATAATCATGGTCGTACCATTCCACTCCAGGCCGTGAATCATTTCGACCGAGGTGCTCACATTCAAGGGACCGTCAACCGTTCCGTTTCTCCCGAAACCGGCTGCCAGTAACTTGCTGTTCAGATAGGCACTGAAGTTTTTCAGAATAATCGTCAGGAGCAAGTTGATGACCGTAGCCGCAAGAGAGCCCCAGAGGACGGTTATCAAATGACCCAGGAACTTGCTTTTTCGGGAGATGCCGTTTTGTAAGAGCATCCACAGATTTTCCCGGAACATGTTTAAACCGAGGATGAAGAACACCAGGTAAGATGTTTCTTCGATGCCGCCGAACCAGAAGGTGCTGCCGTCCCAGCTGCCTTCGACCGTGATCAGGCTCCCGCTGTTTTGATACATTTGGATGCCACGGTTTGCCATCAGGTTTGAGATCAGCATCATGGCTATCATCACCACGCTCATGATTCCGAAGTACCAGGCTATTGTCTGAACCATATCCCGCCCCTGATAGCGGGTGGAAAGTTTTAGACCTCTCGTTGTGCTTGTCATAATTCGCCTCCGCTTTGATTGGTCAACGCGATAAAGAGCTGCTGGAGCGATACAGCCGTCATTTTCACCTCATTTGGCAAAGGACGAGACAGCTCCCCGCGCACGATAGCGCTTTTCAGTCCGCCCAGGCTTTCAACGGATACCGGACGCAGGCCGGCCAGCGCCAGATCCACATCCGCTGCGGGACCGACAATCTGACTGTATGCGGCTTTCAGTTCCTCCGTATCGGCGTCTTCGATAATCCGTCCGTCTCTTATGATCATGATGTGGTCCAGCAGATCGGCAGCTTCTTCAATCACGTGCGTAGAAAGAATGATGGTTGTATCGCCTTGGCTGAATGTCTGAATCATTTCGCGATAAAAAAGATCACGATTGTTCGCATCAAGGCCCAGCACCGGTTCGTCAAAGAGCAGATACGGCGCACCGCTGCTAAGTGCCGTAATCGCTTTAAAGATCGAACGGTAACCGGTCGAAAGCTTCGTGATTTTCCTCCGTATATCCAGGTCGAAACGTTTCGCCAGATCCAGTGCTTTTTCCTGATTCCAGTCGGAATAGAACATGGCGGAGAACCTAAAAGCCTCGCGTACGCGCATGCTCTCGGGATATAAATTCTGTTCGCTCATGCAGTAGATCCGACCCAGAACATCGTCGTTTTCCGGAAGTGTTTGGCCGTCTAGCGTGACTTTACCCTGATCCGCGAAAATACGTCCCGAGATGATATTCAGCAGGGTAGACTTACCGGCACCGTTTCGTCCCAGAAGTCCGTAAATTCTGCCCGGCGGAAAATTCAGGCTGACCTCGCGAAGAGCGGTCACATCCTGAAACCGCTTCGTGACAGCGGCAATTTTCAGGCCTTCGGCTGTTTCGTTAATCATGCTGATACCCCTTTCTGATTAAGTGTTCGATATCTTCATATCCGAGGCCGATTCGTTTGGCTTCTTCCACGAGACTGAGAATCCAGCGTTCGTAAAACTCTGATTTTCTGTTTTCCCTAAGCCTTTCACGGGCTCCTTCTTTCACAAACATGCCAATCCCTCGCTTCTTATAGATCATGCCTTCGTCTACCAGCAAGTTGATTCCTTTTAAGGCCGTTGCCGGATTGATCCGGTAGGTCATGGAGATCTCGGTGGTGGAAGGGATTTGCTCTTCCTCCGCGAAAGCCCCGGACAAGATGGCATCCTTGATCCATTCCGCTACCTGCAGATAGATGGGCCTGTTATCCTGTTCCTGGATTTCCATCGCTTTACTCCTTTCCGGCTGTTCAGTTAATTACTTGAGTAACTAACCGTGTAACTAGCATAGTGCGAAGCGTCTGCTCTGTCAAGTGTTTTACTAAACTTTTCACGAAAGTTTTCTACAAGCAAAAGGACTGCCTCCAAGTCAATGCTTCGGGACAGCCCTTCTCGTACTTTATTTAGCTTTTTTCGCTTAGAATTCGCCTTATAGTTCCCCGTAGAGCAGGGTTGACAGGTAGCGTTCGCCGGTGTCGGGTAAGAGTACCACGATGCGCTTGCCTTCCATTCCGGGACGAGTCGCCAGCTTGGTAGCGGCTGCCAGTGCTGCACCCGAGGAGATACCCCCGAGGATTCCTTCGGTAGCAGCCAGTTCGCGCGCAGCGGCAAAGGCCTCTTCGGTTGTGACCGAAATTACTTCGTCCAGTAGCTCCGCTTTGAAAATGGACGGCTGGAAACCGGGAGCAAGCCCCTGTAATTTATGAGGGCCGGTGCGTTGTTCGGTCAGCATCGGCGAGTCTTTGGGCTCGACACCAACGACTTTTAACTTCTCGAGGCGAGGTTTAAGAACTTCGGCCACGCCAGTTAAAGTACCGCCGGTACCGTAACCGCCGACAAAATAATCCAGATTGCCTTCTGTGTCGCGCCACAGCTCTTCGGCCGTTGTTTTACGATGGACGGCGGGATTGGCGGCGTTCTCGAACTGCTTGGCCATAATGGCGTTGTCGTTTGAGTCTACGATTTCCTGTGCTTTCGCGATTGCGCCTTTCATGCCTTCGGAACCGGGCGTCAAGACAAGCTCGGCACCAAGTGCGACGAGGAGTTTTCGTCTTTCTACGGACATTGTATCGGGCATGGTTAAGATGGCTTTATAGCCTTTGGCGGCGGCTACGAAGGCCAGTGCGATACCGGTGTTGCCGCTGGTGGCCTCGACGATGATTCCGCCCGGCTTCAATGCGCCGGCTTCTTCTGCCGCCTCGATCATGGCCATACCGATACGATCCTTAACCGATGACAGAGGATTGAAAGATTCGAGTTTTACGATCAGCTCTGCTTTGATATCGTGGTTGGCTGCGTAATTCGATACGCGTACGAGAGGGGTATTGCCTACTAGTTCTACAATATTGTTTTTGATTCCGCTCATGCTTTTTAGCATTCCTTTCTGATAGACCGATATGTATATCGGCCGTTATGAAATAAAAGATCTTAAGCTCGTTTATTTCGTTATGTAATCGGATTGCAGCTAGTCCAAGACCCAGGTACTGTATATACCGGTGACACGGTGCATCACTTTGCTAATTATGCCAAATAAAGTATTTCGATTCCATAACATTAGACACAGGTACTTTAGACACAGGTACTTTCGTTTCGCCACAAATCTGAAAGTTCTCTCATGTTAGAATGGCTTTATATATAAGATTTGGCGGCGAGGTCCGCATGAAGGGAATTTATAAGATGCGATTTATTTCTTTTAACGTTAACGGGCTTCGGGCCATTATGCAGAAAAATTTCATGGATGACTTTAAGCGGCTGGATGCGGATATTTTTGCCATTCAGGAAAGCAAGCTTCAGGCGGGACAAATCGAGCTCGACTTGCCGGGTTACCATCAATACTGGAACTATGCCGTGAAGAAAGGTTACTCGGGTACGGCTGTTTTCACGAAGCGGGAGCCTCTGGCGGTTTCATACGGGATAGGCATAGACGAGCACGATCAGGAAGGTCGCGTCATTACCTTGAAGTTCCCTGAGTTTTACTTCGTCAATGTTTACACACCGAACGCGCAGGATGGTTTAAGAAGACTGACTTACAGAGAAGAGTGGGAAGATGCCTTCCGTGCTTATTTACTGGAACTGGACAAAGATCTGCCCGTTATTTTATGCGGCGACCTCAATGTAGCCCATCAGGAAATCGATTTGAAGAACCCGGACACAAATCATAAGAGCGCGGGCTTCAGCGACGAGGAAAGAGCCAAGTTCACGGCATTGCTCGAAGCAGGCTTCGTCGACAGCTTCCGCCACTTCTATCCCGAGCTTCGAGATCAATATACATGGTGGAGTTACCGTACGCGGGCCAGAGAGCGAAATGCAGGGTGGAGAATCGACTACTTTGTCATATCTTCGCGGATCGCTCCCTGGATCAAAGATGCTAAGATTCATGCGGATGTCATGGGCAGCGACCATTGTCCGGTTGAACTGGAGATTGAGATAAAGGATGTGTAGGCCAAATGGCGAAAATTAAAACAGCGTATTTCTGCAGCGAGTGCGGGCATGAGAGCAGCGGCTGGCTGGGCAAGTGTCCGTCTTGCGGTGCGTGGAACAGTTTCGTCGAAGAACGAAAGAGCAGCGCTTCGTCGAAGTCCGGACAGAAAGCGGCCGGCGTCAGTCAGGGATGGCTCGGAGACTTGCTCGAACAGGGAACAGGAAACACAGGCAGAAACCGCCGTTCGGAGTCGCCGGTCGAAGCGCTTGACTTAGGCGAAGTTACGACTCGTGATCAAGAGCGCGTGGCTTCGGGTCTGGTCGAACTCGACCGTGTTCTGGGCGGAGGTTTCGTTCCGGGTTCGCTTGTATTGGTCGGTGGAGATCCCGGAATCGGTAAATCCACGCTCCTTTTACAGGTCGCAGCGAGATCGGATTTCAATGCGCCGGTACTTTATGTCAACGGCGAAGAGTCGGCCCAACAGGTTAAGCTTCGGGCGGATCGTCTGGGTCTTAGCGGCACCGGTTTGAAATTACTGCCGGAAATCGTCTTCGAACGTATCGCCGAAACCATCGTTAAACTTAAGCCCACGCTTTGTATCGTGGACTCGATTCAGACCATTTATTCGGAAGAACTGAGTTCCGCACCGGGAACGGTCAGCCAGGTTCGAGATGTCACGGCCGGTCTCCTGCGTTTGGCCAAAGCCTTGAACTGTGCAATTGTTCTGGTAGGGCATGTGACGAAGGAAGGTCAGCTGGCCGGTCCCCGGGTATTGGAGCACATGGTGGATACCGTTTTGTATTTCGAAGGCGAGGGCGGCAATAATCTCAGAGCTTTGCGCGCGGTTAAAAACCGTTTCGGAGCTACAAACGAACTGGGCATCTTCGATATGACCGAGCAGGGTCTTGTTCCGATTTCGAATCCTTCGGCCCAGCTTCTGGAAGGCCGTCCCCGCGGAGTTGCCGGATCTGCTCTGGCCTGCGTCATGGAAGGCACGAGACCGCTTTTTGTCGAGATTCAGGCGCTCTTGAATCCGGCGGCTTATGCATCCCCGCAGCGTCAGGCACAGGGCATCGACCGGACTCGTCTGAATATGCTCATGGCCGTTCTCGAGAATCGTTTGAAGCTGGGACTGGGTAATATGGATACCTTTATTAATGTGGTCGGGGGTCTTCGCGTCAGCGATACAGCCAGTGATCTGGCCATTTGTCTTGCGGCTGCTTCCAGTTTCAAGAATAAACCCATACGGGATAATTGCATTTTTATCGGCGAAGTGGGTCTGACCGGCGAAGTCCGGGTGATTTCGGATGCCATGCGCCGCGTGGAGGAAGCAAGTCGTTTGGGAATCCGGACTTGTGTTTTACCCGGAGCGAACAGAAGCGGCATCCAAAAACAGCTTAGCAAGCAGAGTAAGGACTCCTGGCCCGATATTATATATGTCGATACCATCTCCGAAGCGCTTGATGTCAGTTTTGGTTCATGAGGAAGATCTAAAAGGAGATTGACGGATGAGAAATCAAGTGAAGGTGTATGCCGTTATCCCGGCAGCAGGTTCCGGGACACGCATGGGGACGAATACGAACAAACAGTTGCTTCAAATCGGCGGAATTCCAGTGCTGGCTAGAACGCTCAAGATTTTCCAGGGACATGAGGCGATCGATGGCATCGTCGTCGCCGGAAGAAAAGATGAACTTGAAAGCTTTTCCGGCCTGGCGAAAACTTACGGTATCACGAAATTAATCACGGTGGTTGAAGGCGGAAAAGATCGTCAGGAATCCGTGTATATGGCTCTGTGCGGTTTAGAGAAGAACGCCTCGAATCAAGAGGCAATCGTGTTGATTCACGACGGAGCCCGCTGCTTTCTCGAGCCGGAGATCATCGATCGCTGCCTGGACGGACTGGAGCATTCCAGGGCGGTTACGGCGGCCGTGCCGGTGATTGATACGATTGCCGTATCGAGTCCTCGAGACAAGGACAATCGTACTTCTTCTGTATTCATAGAAGACGTTCCCGATCGATCGATATTGTGGCAAATACAAACGCCACAGGGCTTTTATTATGCTGATATTCTGAAATGGCATGAAATATCGGCGGATAAACGTACACGGTACACGGATGATACTTCAATTTCAATGGCGAATCATTGTGCAGTTGCGCTAGTTGAAGGAAGTTACAGAAACATAAAGATCACTACTACCACAGATTTAAAACTCGCTGAAGTATTTTCTACTTGATTGTGGTAATTTATTGCATAGAATCTACAGATAGAAAATGCCGGGGATCAGTTTTTTTGACCGATCCAACGGTATCAGCAGGAGAGATGACATGAGAGAATTTAATGTAGGTATAATCGGTTTGGGCAGCCGCGGTACGGATTTGACCAAGCACATTGTTATGCCAAGAGACTATGTTAAAGTGACGGCTATCTGCGACGAATATCAGGATCGTGTCGACGCGATGGCAAATCACATTGTTGCCGAGGGCGGTCAAAAGCCTTATACGACGACAAACTGGGAAGAACTGATCGACCGTGGTCAAATCGATGTACTGTTTGTCTTTACTGCCTGGGAAAACCATATTCCGGCTGCGATTCGCTCGATGAAAGCCGGTATCCCGGTAGCTGTTGAAGTCGGTGGTGCTTATTCCGTTAACCAGCTGTGGCATTTGGTTCAGGTCTATGAAGAGACCCTCACGCCGATCATGCTTCTGGAAAACTGCTGCTACGGCCGTACCGAAATGATGCTGCTCAACATGATCGACCAGGGCGTTTTCGGCGATATAATTCATGCCGAAGGCGGCTACCTGCACGATCTGCGCGACGAGATCAGCTATGGTATCGAAAATCGACACTATCGCCTGCGTAACTACCTCAAGAGAAACAGCGAGAACTATCCGACACACGAGCTCGGACCGATCGCTCAGATGCTGGGCATTAACCGCGGAAATCGCATGCTCAGCTTGATTTCCAACGCTTCCGGCGCAATCGGCTTGAACAGCTATATTAAGGAAAAGAAGTCCGATGACGATACTCTCCTTGATGCCCGATTCAATCAAGGCGATGTCGTGACAACCTTAGTAACCTGCGCCAACGGCGAAACTATTACCTTGAAACTGGATACGACACTGCCCCGTTATTATTCCCGCGGCCTGCTCGTTCAGGGAACCAAAGGCATGTACAACGAGGAAAATGATTCGATTTTCCTCGAAGGCGTCAACGACCAGGATCACTTCTACTGGAATAAACATTGGGGTAACGCTGTAGAGTATCGCGAGAAGTATGAATCGGAAACCTGGCAGAGATTCCTGAACGACGGTGTTCGCGGAGGCCACGGCGGCATGGACTGGCTGGTATTCGATGCCTTTTTCGAAGCCCTCGACAGCAATTCTCCCATGCCCATCGATGTATACGATATGGCCAGCTGGATGTCTATCACACCTCTGTCGGAAGAGTCTTTGGCGACCGGTCAGCGTGTAGCGATTCCGGACTTTACCAACGGTATGTGGTTGCGTAGAAAATGAGCCGGCATCGTTTTTTCATCGATGAAATTATTCCCGACTCTGCAGAAGCCGCATCGATAGCCGAAGCGGATCTTCATCATGCCTATCGGGTGTTGCGTCTGCAAGTCGGCGAAGAGATCGATCTGGTCGATAAAAGCGGTAAGACATTCGTTATCCGATTAACATGCGTATCCGGCGAAGAAGTCACAGGAGATATCATCGAACGAGAGACAGCTCCCGAAAATGAGGGTCCTGAACTTGTTTTACTTCAAGGCTTGCCTCGAGGCAGCAAGGTTGACGAGATTATCCAAAAGGGCGTGGAACTTGGTTTAACATCGTTTCGACCGCTTCTAACTCGTCAGAGTCAGATTCGTCTGGACGAAGCCGCTTCGCGAAAAAAGCAACAACGCTGGCAGAAGATAGCAGAAATGGCGGCCAAACAATCAAGCGCCAATTACATCCCTGAAGTTTACATGGCCGAGCGACTGGAAACATCGCTGGCAAGAATCGCAGAGGAAGATCGTGCTCTTGGCGGGAAAGTCTTAAATCTTATTGCCTGGGAGGGAGAGACCGAACTCTTGTTGTCGGATTGTCTGGCGAAGGAAAAACCGGCAGAGATGAGGGCGATCCGGATACTAATCGGCCCGGAGGGCGGTTTTGCCGAGGATGAAGTCAAACTGGCCATAGAACACGGTTATATAAGCGTCAGTTTGGGAAAGAGAATCCTGCGAACCGAAACCGCGGGACCTGCCATATTGGCGATTGTGGGTTTCGCGTTAGGGCGGATTTGAGCTATAATAGATTGCTAACTACAGCGTATGCTTAAGGATGAGCATACGTTGTTGTTTTAAATGGAATAAAAATGGTACAGGCGGAACGGAGATAAGGCTATGAGAGTTAGTGCGGCCAAGGGAACAAGAGATATATTACCGGAAGAGACAGCGGTCTGGCGCGAAGTCGAGCGGATATTCGCAGAGACTTGCGAGTTGTTTCAGTACGGTGAATTGCGTCTGCCCACCTTCGAACATACTGAAATTTTTCAGCGCGGCGTAGGTGATACGACCGATATCGTGCAGAAGGAAATGTATACTTTCGAAGATAAAGCGGGCCGGAGTCTGACCTTACGTCCGGAAGGCACGGCCGGCGCGGTTCGGGCTTTCATTGAAAACGGTATGGCCAGCAGACCTTTCCCGGTCAAGCTTTACTACATGCTGAACTTATTTCGCTATGAAAACGTCCAGAAAGGCCGCTACAGAGAGTTCCACCAGCTGGGTCTGGAAGCTTTCGGATCGGCGGCTCCGGAAATGGATGCGGAGATCATTGCCCTCTTACACTTATTCTTCGAGCGTTTGGGCTTAAAGAAGACCAGCTTGCGCATCAACAGTCTTGGTACGGCCGACAGCCGTGCCGGTTACACCCGTGCGCTAAAGGCTTATTACGAACCGCATCTGGACGGGCTGTGCCGAGATTGTCAAAGCCGTTACGAGGCCAATCCCCTGCGTCTACTAGATTGTAAAGTCGAGCACGACCAGAAGATCGCTGCGGATGCGCCCTTGATGCTGGATCACTTGAATGCGGAAGATCGCGAGCACTTCGATCGTGTCTGCGAGCTGCTGGAAGACTGGGGCATTCCTTATGTGATCGACAAGCGCATTGTGCGGGGTCTGGACTATTACTCGAGAACGGTTTTCGAGTTTGTTTCGGACAACGTAGGAACTCAAGGAACCATCTGCGGAGGCGGCCGCTATGACGGCCTGGTCGAAGCTTTGGGCGGTTCGGCTGTTCCGGCCTGCGGTTTCGCCCTGGGCCAGGAACGTTTGATGCTTGAGATGAATGCTCAGGGGATCACGCCGGAGCCGATGAAGAAACCGGGTCTCTACATCGCCTCGCTCGATCGGGATGCACTGAATTATGCTTCGGATCTGGCGATTTGCCTGCGCCGTAAGGGAACGGCTGCTGCCTTTGACCTGGTGGGTCGCAGCTTAAAAGCTCAGATGAAATACGCCGGTAAATCCGACTATGCCTACAGTATGGTTCTGGGACCCGATGAAATCGCGAATGGAAAAGCACGACTGCGCAGACTGTCGGACGGAAGCGAATACGATGTAGACTTAAATGATCTGAATGCGATACAAGCATTGATAGCGAGGGGAGAATAATTATATGGCTGAATCGATTAAAGGTTTGAAACGCAGTTGCCGCTGCGCCGAAGTCAACGAGAGCATGGTGGGTCAGGAAATTACCTTGATGGGCTGGGCCCATAAGCAACGCGACCTGGGCGGCGTCGTTTTCATTAGTTTGCGCGATCGCTCCGGCGAAGTGCAGCTCTTGATCGACGACGAGAGTCCCGAAGATGTTCGCGAGAAAGCTGCGATGGTTCGTTCCGAGTATGTTTTGGCTGCTCGCGGTATTCTGCAGAACAGACAGGCGGCCAACCCCAATATGCCTACTGGTGCCTGGGAGCTTCATGTCAGCGAGCTGCGCGTGGTATCGGAAGCGAAGACACCGCCTTTCTATATTGAAGAAAGCAGCGATGCCCGCGAGGCTCTGAGACTCAAACATCGTTACCTGGACCTGAGACGTCCGGATATGCAGCGCAATATCATGCTGCGCAGCCGGTTGACGACACTGGCGCATACCTATTTCGCCGAGCATGGTTTCGTCGATATCGAAACACCGATGCTGGGTAAGAGCACGCCGGAAGGTGCGCGCGACTATCTCGTGCCCAGCCGCGTTCACCCGGGTCACTTTTTCGCCCTGCCTCAGTCCCCGCAGCTGTATAAACAGCTCTTGATGGTCGCCGGCTTCGATCGTTACATCCAGATTGCCCGTTGCTTCCGCGACGAGGATCTGCGCGCCGACCGTCAGCCTGAATTTACCCAGATCGACCTTGAGATGAGTTTCGCCGATGAGGATATGGTTATGACGGTTACGGAAGGTTTCGTCGCCAGAGCTCTGAAGGAAATCCACGGTGTCGACTTGTCCTTGCCTCTGCGTCGCATGCCCTACGAAGAAGCGATGAGACGTTTCGGCTCGGATAAACCCGATCTGCGTTTCGGCATGGAGCTTCAGGATATCAGCGAATTTGCCGCGAAGACTTCATTCCCCTTATTCCAAACAACCGTGAGCGAAGGCGGAGCGGTTATTGCGATCGTGGTACCGGGCGCAGCTTCCATGTCGCGTAAAGAGATCGATGCGCTGGGCGAATATGTTAAAACCTATCGCCTGAAGGGTTTACCCTGGCTGGCTCCCGCTGCCGATAAGAGCCGCGGTTCGATTCTCAAGTTTGTGTCCGAAGAAGAGATAGCGGACTTGTCCGCCTTGATCGGAGCCAAAGAAGGCGACCTCATTTTGATGGGATCCGACGAACGCGAACTGGTCTTAAACGGTATGGGGCAGCTTCGTTGCGAAGTTGCCAGACGCCTGAACCTGATCGATGAAAGCCGATACGAACTGCTCTGGGTAACCGAGTTCCCCCTCTTCGAATACAGCGAGGAAGAAGGCCGCTTGATGGCCAAACACCATCCTTTCACTTCGCCGATGGACGAAGATATAGCATTGTTATCAAGCGAGCCTGCGAAAGTTCGTTCCAGGGCTTATGATATAGTAATGAACGGTGTGGAACTGGGCGGCGGATCGATACGTATCCACGACCAGCAGTTGCAGGAAGAAATGTTCGGCCACCTGGGCTTCACGAAGGAACAGGCGCACGAAAATTTCAGCTTCCTGCTCGAAGCGTTCCGTTACGGCGTACCGCCGCACGGAGGCTGTGCGATCGGTCTGGATCGTTTGACGATGCTCTTGTGCGGAGCTTCGAGTCTGCGCGAGGTCATCGCGTTCCCGAAGGTACAGACTTCGGCCGACCTGATGACGGATGCTCCCGGACTTGTATCGGATAAACAGCTCGAGGAGCTCTCGATCGCCGTTCAAGCGGAAATTGAATAAGTAAACAGGAAGCAGGCCAACGGAGCCGCTGGATAAAGAGATGATCGATGCATAAAAGCGATGAAACCAAAGACTCTTATCTGACCGATGAACACGGTCGGGAAGTGTTTTTGCCCGAGAAGAAAAAAGTTAATATCTGGCTGGAAATACTTGACTGGGTCAAGTATATTCTGGTTGCGATTTTGATTGGCTTCTTATTGACAAACTACGTCGTTCAGCGAAACGAAGTAGTGGGCAGTTCGATGTATCCCACTCTGGTCGACAATGATCAGCTCTGGGTCGAAAAACTGACACCGGTACTGGGACGGATCAAACGCGGCGATATCATCACTTTCAGTGTTCATACCCCCGATGGCGAAGATTTACCCGACGAAGATCTGGTTAAACGGGTGATTGCCCTGCCCGGGGATCACCTGCAATTGACAAACGAAGGCGTCTATATCAACGGCGAGCTCCAGACAGAAGCATATCTGCTCGACGGCATGGTCACGAGTATGAGCGATAATCCGGCCTATAACGACATCGTTTTGCCCGATGATATGTACTTCGTGATGGGCGATAACCGGGTCAACAGCCGGGACAGCCGCAGCTTCGGACCTATTAAAAAAGAAGACATCATCGGTGAAGTCTGGATTCGCATCTACCCCTTTGATCGCTTCGGAATGCCTTGATAAATAGAATATAGAATCAGTTAAAGAGGAGACAACATGCCCGACATTGGGAATAAACGTTTAAAACATATACGAAATTTTTCTATCGTCGCGCATATCGACCATGGAAAATCGACCCTGTCCGATCGCCTGATCGAACATACGGGTGCCTTGACTCAGCGAGAAATGCAGCAGCAGGTACTCGATAACATGGACATCGAGCGCGAGCGCGGTATCACGATTAAAGCGCAAGCCGTCCGCATGACCTACAAGGACAAAAACAACGAAGAATACATCTTAAACCTGATCGATACACCGGGACACGTCGACTTCACCTACGAGGTCTCGCGCAGTCTGGCGGCCTGCGACGGTGCTATTCTGGTCGTTGACGCAGCTCAGGGCGTAGAGGCTCAGACTCTGGCTAATGCCTATCTGGCGATTGACGCCGATCTCGAGATTCTGCCTGTCATCAATAAAATCGATTTACCTTCGGCGACACCCGAAGAAGTAAGAACCGAGATTGAAGATGTTATCGGCCTGGATGCTTCGCATGCACCCTTGATTTCGGCGAAGAACGATGTGAATATTGATGATGTGCTGCAGGCTATCGTCGATTATCTGCCGCCGCCAACAGGTGATCGCGAGGAACCGCTGCAAGCTCTGATCTTCGATTCCGAGTACGATAGTTATCGCGGTGTCATTGTTCATGTCCGTATCTTTAACGGTCGCCTGAAACGCGGCGACACCATCCGGATGATGCATACGAAGAAGGAATTTATTGTCACGGAAATCGGCTTCTTCCGCCCCGGTGAATTCGTTGCGGCGCAGGAATTGCAGGCCGGAGACGTCGGCTACATCGTGGCCTCGATTAAAAATGTTCGCGATACGCAAGTCGGCGACACCGTTACCCTGGCTAATCGACCGGCCTCCGCTGCACTCCCCGGTTATAAGCCGGTTCAGCAGATGGTTTTCTGCGGTTTATACCCTCAGGATAATGCCCGTTACCCGGATCTCAGAGATGCTCTGGAGAGACTCCAGATCAACGATGCAGCTTTCTCCTTTGAACCGGAGACGTCGGCTGCGCTGGGCTTCGGCTTCCGTTCGGGTTTCCTTGGCCTGCTCCATTACGAAATCGTTCAGGAACGTCTGGAACGCGAATTTAATATTGACTTGATTTCGACGGCTCCGTCGGTTGTGTACCATCTAACGAAAACTGACGGTACGCAGATGGTTTTGGATAACCCGACCAATATGCCGGATCCCGCCGAGATCGAATACATGGAAGAACCGATCGTGAAACTGACCATGTTCACACCGAAAGAATATGTCGGTAATATCATGGAGCTCTGCCAGGAGCGCCGAGGTAAATTCATCAATATGGAATACCTTGACGTCAAGCGAGTCGCTCTTCACTACGAAATGCCGCTCAACGAGATTATCTATGATTTCTTCGATGCTCTGAAGAGCCGTTCCCGCGGTTACGCCTCGATGGACTACGAATTCCTGCGTTACGAGGAGTCCGATCTCGTCAAACTCGATATCATGCTCAACGGCGAAGTCGTTGATGCCTTAAGCTTTATCGTGCATGAATCGAAGGCCTATTCGCGCGGCCGTCGCATGACGGAAAAACTCAAGGAAAATATTCCGCGCCACCAGTTCGAGATCCCGATACAAGCTGCCATCGGCGGCAAGATTATCGCACGCGAAACGGTGCGTGCCTTCCGTAAGGATGTTCTGGCCAAGTGCTACGGCGGTGATATTTCACGTAAGAAGAAGCTGTTGGAGAAGCAAAAAGAGGGTAAGAAGCGCATGCGCCAGGTGGGCAGCGTAGAAGTACCTCAGGAGGCGTTTATGGCCGTCCTGAAACTGGATGAGTAAAAAGATAAGCCGGCCGAGCTCAAGCGACGCCGGTTTATCCGTTTTAACAGATATTTTATAAAGAAAGAACAAAATATTATGAGCGATCAAACCATTCAGAACAATAAGTATTTCAAACTCCTGGCTCAGGAGTACCGCACCGTACGGGAAGCACGCGGTGAAATTCTTCGTCTTCAGGCCCTGCGCGAACTGCCGAAGGGAACCGAATATTTCTTCAGTGATTTACACGGCGAAGACGGCTCGTTTCTTCATCTGATGCGATCGGCTTCCGGCAACATCCGAACAAAAATCCGCGAACTGTATGGAAACATTCTCACCGAAGCAGAACAAAATCAGCTCGCCAACCTGGTTTACGACCCGATGAAGGTCATCGAATTAATTCGACGTACCGGTCGCGAAACCGACGAATGGATCCGCATCACGATTATCAGGCTCTCCGAACTCTGCCGCTATATCTCTTCGAAATACGCGCGCGAAGAAGTCGCCCGTAAAATGCCTCCCGAGTATGCCGCCGTGTTAACCGAACTTCTCTACGTCGGTACCGGTGATTTCAATCGTCAGGATTATTACAACCGCATCATCGCCTATATCATCCAGGACGGTAACGCCGACGACTTCATCACTTCTCTATGTGAAATGATTCAGCGCATCTGCGTAAACTATCTTCATATCATCGGCGACATATATGACCGCGGCAACGGACCGCACCGCATCATGGAAGAGCTCATCGAGTTTGATGAAGTCGATATCCAATGGGGCAATCACGATGCGCTCTGGATGGGTGCCGCAGCCGGTAACGAAGTCAGCATGTGTAATGTCATCCGAGCCGGTATCCGCTACAACCTCTTCGATGCGCTGGAAGACGGCTACTCGCTGAACCTTCGTGCCTTGTCCAACTTTGCTCAAGAAGCATACAAGGGAGATCCCGCCACGCAGTTCATCCCGAAAAGCCTGGGGCCGGACGATTATGATGCCGTCGACCTGGATATTGTCACCAAGATGCATAAAGCCATCTCCATCCTGCAGTTCAAGCTCGAAGGTCAGCTGCTCGAGCGCCATCCCGAATACGAGATGCACGATCGTATCGTACTGAAGAAAATCGATTACGAACGTATGGTCTACATCGATAACGGAAAAGAATATCCGCTTCTGGATACTTATTTCCCGACGATCGATCCGGCAGATCCGCTGAAGCTCAGCAAGCAGGAAGAAGACCTGATGGCCGCCATCCGCAGTTCCTTTATGCATTCGGAACCCCTCCATCGCCATATTTCATTCCTCTATTCGCATGGCAACATGTACAAGAAGGTCAACAACAATCTGCTGTATCACGGTTGCGTACCGATGGAAGAAGATGGCAGCTTTACGAAGGTCAACTTCGATGGCGAGTTCTATTCGGGCCGTTCATTGATGGATTACTTCGCCATTAAGATGACGACCGCGTATCATAATCGAGGCAATCAGGAGTACCAGAACGATTGCGATATGATGTGGTATCTCTGGTGCGGAGCGAAATCGCCTCTCTTCGGGAAAAGCAAAATGGCTACCTTCGAGATGTATTTCCTGGCCGATAAAGCGACACATAAGGAAATCTCCAATCCCTACTACAAGTACACGGAAGACCCCGCTACCTGCGACCGGATTTTCGTGGAGTTCGGACTGAATCCCGAGACTGCTCATATTATTAACGGTCATGTTCCCGTCAAGAGCAAAGACGGCGAGAAACCCGTGAAGGCCGGCGGAAAGCTTTTCGTGATCGACGGCGGCATCTCGAAAGCCTATCACTCCAAAACCGGCATCGCCGGCTACACGTTGATCTTTAACTCGCATCATCTGGCCCTGGCCGAGCATCACAACTTCGCACAGATCGAAAGCGATATGGGCAGCTACACGCCGAACATGCAGATTGTCGCCGTCATGCCCAAACGCCTGAGCATCGCGGATACCGATAAAGGAGCCGAGATCGATTCCAAGATTAAAGACCTGGAAATCCTCATCGATGCTTACCGGAAAGGCCTTATGAAAGCACGCCCGAATTAAGCCCGGCACACTTGCCCGATCCGCCTGAAAACCGTATAATAGCTTGAGCAATCGAGCTGCGGTCGTGGTGGAATTGGCAGACACGCTGGATTTAGGTTCCAGTGAGAAATCGTGCAGGTTCAAGTCCTGTCGACCGCACCAAATCAAATACCATCTATTGATAAAAGGAATTTTGTCAGCAGGTGGTTTTTTGTTTGTCAAAAAGTGCTTGATTTAAGCCGCTTTCGGGCTTTGTGTTTTTTGACTTGTAGCAATAGTTGGTGTTTTAGAGTTGCCGTTTTCGGAGGATACTTGACACGAACTTGTGGCTGCCAAGTGCTTATTTTTAACGATTAGACCTCTGGGGGTGTGCATCTTTTAACGATTTACCTTGTAATCGTTAAAAGATACTG
>JBNRMJ010000008.1:0-45608 GCA_050309435.1 Fastidiosipilaceae bacterium | reverse complement strand
AATGTGCTGTATTCTTATTTGAAAGCAGATAATGTCGCATCCGGAGCAACCGCAAAATCAATCGGAATGCATAAATCGGATGAATATATTGATGCTGAACAGGAGTTGACTTCGGTTTATTCGTTGGAAAGATAAATTTCAGTTTGTGTCACTGACTGAATACAGGAGAGACATAATGGCTATCGCATGAAGGAAAGCATCGCGTGAAGACATCAAAGCAATATGGAAAATGCAAGTGGAAGTAGAAAAAGAATTTCGCCGATCTGGATTATGGCTGAGTTTCGTAATAAAGGATATGCTCAACAAGCAATGATTGAACTTGAAAAGACATATGGTCCCAACCATTGGTGCCTTGATACAATTTTACAGGAAAAGGGAAATCTATATCTGTATGAAAAAATGGGATATGTCCAAACAGGGAAGATTGAACATATAAATGAAAAAATGGATATAGTATTCTATGAAAAGAATTAACGACCGAATTAGACAAACAAATTCCAGTTTATTGTTGCAATGCGCTCATAAACCGGCCCTGATCCAGCTAGTACGCATTAAATTTAAAGGCACTCAGAGCCATCTCCGGGTGCCTTTAGTTATTGAAAAACATGTTCCTTTTTGCGTGGTGCACAGGACAAATACACGTGGATACAATCGTGATTGCTCGTCCCCGGTGGATCAATATGTAGTTTTGGTATTCGGTTCAATACTACATATAGGGGTTCAGCATTAAGTTGTCCTCAATTGGAGCTGCCGGGAATGGCAAACACACGTGTGGCCGACTCACCGAAACCGGAAACGCGAGCCATTTTGATCTCGGCATACTGTCCGGAGGGATACAGGCACCAGCGCTCATGTAGCGGAGTCCCGGTAAACACCAGATCCAGCACGAGCATCAAGCGGCCGTTTTCGTCTCGGCGGGGATTAAGGAGAATGGACAGTTCCGACGGGAAAGCAGGCGATGTACTGCGAACACGTCTGCTGCCGATTTTCTCCTGGTCCTTATCCAGTGTTTCGTCTCCGGCGATGTCGAGGTTGGCGACCGTCCAGCAGCTTGCATCCAGCGGCAGACGAGACCATCCGGCTCCATCCATTTGAAGCTCCAGATAGTCCTCGCTAAAGCGAATTTTCTTCACGCCGCGATCGTTGTCGGAGAGGTCGAGCACGAGCTTGTATTCCACAAGGTCCAATACTTCCTCAAGCTTCGCTTCGCTGCCCGGCAGTTCGGGAATCCATAATCGCAGATGTTCCAGTTTATCTTCCAGCTCGACTTGCGCCGTGCTTAGATCATCACTCTCTACAAGCGCTTCATCCGAAACAGCAGGTAAAATTTCTTCCCATATTGCTTTTAAGATGCCGCCCATGTCCGAAGTTCCGGAGGTGATGGCGATACTCATATCCTGCCTGGGCATCATAATGGCAAACTGGCCGCAGGCACCGTCGCCGCGATACACAGCTTCGGGGCTGCAGAGCCAGAACTGATAACCGTAACCTTGTCCCCACTCGTTCTCCGGATTGTAAGTTCCGCCGGAATTGTCCGACCAGGGATGCGAGGCTTCCTTGAACCAGGCTTTCGGCAGCAATTGGCGGCCTTCCCATTCGCCTTCCTGCAGACAGAAGCGGGCGAACAAACCGATGTCGCGAACAGAAAGATTGAGGCCGAAACCACCTGCGCTATAACCTTCGGGAGAAATTTCCCACCAGGGGTTTGACTTGAAGCCCAGCGGTTCGTAAAGTCTGGGTTTTAGGTAGTCGTTACAGGTTTGTCCGGTCACACGCGTAAGGATAGCGGAGAGCATATAAGTCGCCGCCGTGTTGTATAAGAAATGCGTACCGGGTTCGTGCGGAACATAAGATGTTAAAAAGAAATAAGACCAGTTGGGCTCTTCGCGGAAAATCCAGGGTTCCTCCTGATGGCCGGTGTTCATGCTCAGAAGGTTGCGAATCGTGATTCGCTCCATATTCGGGCAGGGTTTGGCCGGAAGCAAGTCAGTGAAAAAGTCGACCAGCTTGTCTTCGACCGTCAGTAGACCCTCCTGGACGGCAAAACCGATCGCCGTCGAGGTAAAACTCTTGCTCAGCGAATACATGACATGTCGTCCGTCCGGTAAAAAAGGTTCATAGGCTGCTTCGGCCAGGATGCGGCCATGACGTCTGATCTGAAAAGCGTGGATTCCGATCTTTTCTTCTTCCAGACGATCGATCCATCGAGCGATCGCACGGGGATCAACACCCGCGGCCGCAGGTTTCATATACTCCTGATTTTGATCTTGTATAAGCATCTTACCACCTCCGTATACGCCCATTATCCTCGACCTGTTAAACAGATGCAAGCGGAATTTTTACACTTCTTTTGGTGTTTCTTCCTTAATTGCCCCGATGATCAGAAATAAACAGATCAGATAGAGGAAGACATTCAAAACGAAAGGAGAACGACGATTCCAGTCGGACATCAAGCCGGAAAGCCAGCCAAAGGGCGTCGAAATCGCGATCATGATGATATAAATCAGCGAGATCAGACGGGATCTTTCGTGTCTGTCCACGAATACCGTTGTCATTGTATCCTTTTGGGGTAAGAAGAGCGTAGCGGCAAAGGCATCGATCACGATATAGATAATCAGAAAAGCCGCCTGATCTTTCGGGGCGATAATCAAGAGCAGCTGGCTCACTCCGTAGAGAATAAGACCGATCGTGAGCGGAACCTTGTAGTTCATGCGATTGACCACGTGCTGAACGGTAAAGATAAAGACCAGCATAATCGCGGACCGGATCATCGGATAATATGCCAGCCATTCTTCCGGAATCGCCAGATCCTGGGTTGCAAGCAACGAGAAAAAGTTACCGCTGATCGTCGACGTTATGTTGTGAATCGTCAGGACTGCCAGCAGAATCATCATTCGTTTACTGGAGAGAAGCTGCCGGGCAATACCGTGGTAACCCTGCATCAGGCGATGAATCGGCACGCCTTTGGTTTCTTTCATACGAATGATTCCCTGCTTCGTTTCCGTCGTCGTAAAATAGAGCAAGACGAACTTGCTCGTCATCAGGATAAAGGTAATAAACAAGAGGACGCGCATGGCTGAAATTAAGCCATAGGTCGACACCATCACGGCCGTCAAAGGTGCGAAGAAAACCGAGAGCAATCCCGTGATCGTAATCCAGGTATAGATATTGACCAAATCCTGTTCGTCGGCATCTTCGACCAGCATGCAGTTCCAGGAATTGCTGGTGATCTGCCAGAAGCCGTTAAAAACCGCCGCGACGAGAAACCAGGTATAACTCGGAGCCAAACTCCAGATCAGAGTTGGCACACTCCAGGCAATCGTGTCAAAAACCAGAGTTGTCATTCTGCGGCCCAGTTTGTCGTTCAGGACTCCGCCGATTAAAATCGTCAGCACCTGCATCACCATGCCGATACTAAGCAGAATGCCGATCTGCTTGTCATCGATCCCGAGAGTATACATATACACCGTAAAAAAAGGCGTATAAAGCGAGCTGGGAATATTCCATAAAGGCTCGGTAAAAACACATGCCTTCGGGTTTCCATGAAGCGTGAGCAGCGTATGGATCAGGGGATGCGACGAAAGACGAGTTTTTAATCGTTGGAACATATACATGACCTAACCTTTGCTATTATTGACCATAACAAATATCCATTATATAGGAGTAAGACCCTCTTATGTCTATTCACAATTCGTTATGAAAGAGGCAAAATAAAGCAAAGAAAATGACCGCCGGCCGGCGAATCTCTCAGCGGAGGTGCAACATGAAACATCAGGGCACGAAAACCATCCACACGAAACGCCTGATCCTGAGGCGCTTTTATATCGGGGATGCCGATGCCATGTACAGAAACTGGGCAGGCGATCCCGAAGTCGTTAAATACCTCAGCTGGCCGGTCCATAAATCGGTTAACGACTCCCTGCACGTCGTTCGCATCTGGGAACCCGATACTCCCGATAAAGCCCATTACAACTGGTGCATCGAGTCCCGGGAACTCGGAGAAGCCATCGGCTCGATCGCAGCGGTGCGCATCGACGAAGCCATCGATGGCGTCGAAATCGGTTATGCGCTTAGTCGCAAGTTTTGGGGCCAAGGACTGATGACGGAAGCCCTCGCGGCCGTGATTCGTTTCTTTTTCGAAGAGGTCTCGGTAAATAGAGTCGAAGCGCGCCACGATGTGGCGAACCCGGCGTCCGGACGTGTCATGGAAAAATGCGGCATGACCCCCGAAGGCGTGCTCCGCCGGGGCGGCAGAAATAATCAGGGTATCGTGGATACCCGTGTCTGTTCGATCCTGAAGTCGGAATATTTAGCGAGTCAAGCCTGACAATTAAGCCTTTATCAGGGCATACTCGATCGTGACTTCTTCGTCTTGCTCGATATCCTCGGGATTGATATCCATTTTAAACGAGGCAGATTCCGCCATCATAAGACGCGGCATCGCCATGTCCGTCCGACTGTAAACATTCACGCTGCTAAAAGCGTAGTTAATGCTCCGGATCTCTCCGAGCAGAAGACCGGCGGCCGTGGCCAGCTGACTTGCCACGGCTTTCGCATTTAATACCGCATCTACGGCGGCAAGCTCTCTGATCTTGCGTTCGTCTTCCACCTTGAATCGAAGGCTAAACTCGCACTGCGTTTTACTGCGCGACAATAAACCGATCACCCGGCTGATTCGTTCGTTATCCCGTTCAAGCTCGAGGACCAGGCGCTGCGTATAACGAAAACCAAGAAGAACCTGCTTATAACGTTTTTCCGCTACACCGTCGACAAGCTCCCGCTGCTCTACATTCTCGTACTCTTCCCGGACATTAAATACCGAAGTCTTCAACTCCTCGCTCGTGACGCCTGCCGGCATCAGCTCCGCTTGCAGGAGTTCCTGTTGTATGGCGGCCAGCTCGACGGCCTCTTCATAGTCGGGCCTCATATCGGACAAGATGATGTCTAAAACAGCCCGGTCAGGGGGCAGACTTGCCCGTCCCCTTCCGGTGACAGTAATGATTTCGGTCATATGAACCTCCTGTATCTCATGTGTTTGCTTCAGGAACGGATGACCGCAATGTCTCTTGGCACTGCGGTCATCTTACGAAACATTAGATGAAACTTTCCAGCAGAGGGCGAACGATCTGCGGATCATGTTCCCTGCTTCCCAGACTTTCACCTGTTTTCAGAACAGATCGTTTCTCATGGAAACTCGCTTCCCCATCGCGGCGATAAAGGATACCGATCGGTATCTTGTCACCATACTCCTCCGCCCGTCTGATGGCTGCGGCCAGATCCGTCGGATCGTGGTCGTCGCCAATATGATAAGCACGTTCCTTATACCAGGCAAAGGTATTGAGCTTATTGAAAGTGATACAAGGCTGCATGATATCTACAAGCGCATAACCCCGGTAATTAATGGCAGCCTTCATCATCTCTTTCAGATGAGGAATATCGCCGCTAAACGAACGGGCCACGAAACCCGCGCCGGCGGCCAGCGCCAGAACAACGGGATTGAGAGCACGGTTCTTACTGCCTTCCGTCTGAACGCCGGTCACCATGCCTTCCAGCGTGGTGGGCGACGCCTGACCCTTGGTTAGACCATAGACCTGATTGTCGTGTGTAAACTGACAAATATCCACGTTCCGGCGAATCGCATGCAGGAAGTGGTTGCCTCCCTCGCCGTAGAGATCGCCGTCGCCGCTGTTCACGATGACTTTCAAGCGGTCGTTGGCAATCTTAATGGCTTGTGCGGCAGGAAGCGCACGTCCGTGCAGACCGCAGAACTGATTGGCAGTTAAATACTGCGGGGTCTTGGCCGCCTGTCCGATACCGGCTGCCAGAACAACATCATGAGGATCCAGTTCAAGCTCCGTCAGTGCCTGCTGCAACGCCTGTAAAATAGAAAAGTTTCCGCAACCCGGGCACCAGGCGGTCTCCCGTTTCTCGAATTTCGCAATCTCGTAATCAAGCATCTTCCTTACCTCCTTCGGCAAGCGCTTCCAGCTCGGAAGCGAGGCGATCGACTATCTCCGCCGGACTGATCTGCCGGCCGTCATACTTCAGAATCGACGAATTGACTTCATAGCCCGTGTACTCGCGAATCAAGCCGGCCAGCTGGCCGCTTTCGTTTTGTTCGACGTTAATGACTATCTTCGCGGCAGGTATCCGTTTATCCAGCTCTTTTCGGGGTAAAGGCCACAAGTCGCCGAACACCAGGGCTCCGACACTGACGCCGGAAGCTTTACAAAGCTCGATTGCTTCTGCCACGGGTCCGTATAGCGAGCCCCAGACCAAAAGCAAAATCGCGGCATCTTCGTCACCGATATACCAAGGCTCCTGTACCTCTTTGGCCAGCATCTCCATCTTCCGGCTGCGCTTGTTGACTTGTTTAACACGCTCTTCAGCCGACTCCGTGATCTGACCTTCTTCGGTATGTTCGTCGGTATCGACAACCGCGAAACCCAGTTTCGATCCGGGGATAAGGCGCGGAGACACGCCCGAAGCCGTATCCTGATAACGTTTATAAGATCCGTGAACGCTGATTGCCGCTTCGATTTCCAGCTCTCCTGCGCCTACAGGCGCAACCGTGTAGCGGGCGGGATCCGGCATCCTTACGGTTGCCGCGCCGTCGGCCAGATACTGATCGCTTAGTAAAACAACCGGCAGCTGATAACGCTCCGCAATATCAAAGGCTCGCATCGCCTGATAGAACGCATCCTCGTGACTCCGAACAGCCAGCACCGCTTTCGGGAAATCACCGGCCGAAATATTCACGGCAAATTTGAGATCCGCCTGTTCCGTTCGGGTCGGCAAGCCGGTGACCGGACCGACTCTCATAATATCGGCGACCACCACGGGAACCTCGCTCAAGCCCGCCATGCCCATGGCTTCCGACATCAAGGCCATGCCGCCGCCCGAGCTGCCTGTCATCGCCCTGGCACCCGCGAAGCTTGCGCCGATGGCCGCATTGATGGCCGCGATTTCGTCCTCGGCCTGCTCGACCAGAACACCTGTATCCGAAGCCGTTCTAGCCAGATACTCCATTATGCCCGTGGCCGGCGACATCGGATAAGCGGTGTAGAATTTCAATCCCGCCGCAACCGCGCCCAGCGCCAGCATCTGATTTCCGTTGACCAGCAGGGCATCTTGCCAGTCGCCGCTCTTCTGTTCGAAGCGGGCTTCGACCAGACTATAGCCGTAGCGGGCAGCCTCCATATTGATATCGACATATTGAGGTCTGAGCTCGCGCTCGAAAATCGCCTGTGCCGCATCCGTCTGAATATTAAAGAGCTTGAGAAACGCACCGACGGCCACCGAGGAGGCCACACGAGGATTTCCAAGCTCTTTTGCTTTTTCTAACATATTCAGTTTGATGAGTTGCGGATGCTCCGATTTTAAAGCTTCGTCGCCCAGAATAAAACCGCCGGGTCGAAGTCGCCCGAGATGCGTCTCCACCGTCTCATCGTTGAGCGCTATGATGCCGTCGACCTGCCAGTCATGGGCCGTGACCGCTTCGGCACCGAAACGAATCAAAGTGAAGTTATGTCCCCCGCGTACCCGCGACATGACATCTTTCGTGCTGAAAACGTTGTATCCGGCATGCTTCAACAAGCGCTCCAGAATACCGCCGGTCGTGTCAACACCTTGTCCGGCCGCTCCGCCAATCAAGAGGTTATACATAGGTCAGCTCTCCTTTTCTTATGAGTGATGAGCGATTGCTTCATCCAAAACAAGAGCATATCGCCAATCGTCGAAACACTACTCATATTTTAGCAGAACGTGACTCATTATGTTAATCAGAGGCAGCGCTATAAGCATAAAAAGGAAAATTGATTCAAATGTATCTTAAGCCGTGACCTCTCCGAGGACACCGCCGAGCATCAAAATCAGCAGCAAAACAGCCAGAACGATGCGATACCAGGCAAACACACGCAGTTTACGGCGATGCAGGAAAGCGATGAAGGCCTTCACGACCAGTAAGGCAACGACGAAAGCTACGATAAAGCCGAGAATCAAGGACCAGAGCTGCTCGTTGCTAATATCGGTAAAAGAGAAGCGAAACAGCTTCACACCCGAAGCACCGAACATAATCGGAATCGCCAGGAAGAAAGAATAGTCCGCGGCCAAAGGTGTGGAGAAGCCGGCCAGCCAGCCGCCCATGATCGTGGACGCGGATCTGGAGAAACCGGGCCAGAGCGCGGCACATTGAGCGAAACCTACGACAAGAGCCTGTTTCCAGCTCATATCATCCATCGTTTCGGTAACAGGCCGTGTCTGAAGCTGACTATCGTAGCGGCGCTCGAGGAAAAGCATCAGGAAGGCACCGACCAGCAGAGCCGCGGCTACGACAGGCACCGTAAACAAGATGCTGTCCAAGTCGAGCATCTCATAGGCAAAGCCGAGCACCACGGCCGGAATACAGCCGAGCACCCAGACAAACATAAAGTGTCTTCCTTCCTTCTCACCGCGGAAAAATAACGACAGCTTCGTCCAGATCCGGGGCCAGAATAAGATTAAGACAGCCAGAATCGCCGCCAGCTGAACAACAACCGAATACATCTTGTTGAATTCGTCGGCGGGCAAGCCGAGAACGGATTGGGTAATGATCAGATGACCGGTCGAAGAGACGGGCAGAAATTCCGTGATTCCTTCTACGATCGCCATAATGATATTCTTGAATATAAAGAGTAAATCCATTTGATGACCTCAACAGTTCATAATAAAATTAACCCTACCATCTTATCACAGGCGACAATCGATCGATGCATCCGCTTGAAATTTCAAGACTAAAAAGAGGCAGGTGATCAATCCCGATATAAACAGCAGGTAAAATTTCTTGGCTTTTGCACATATTATGAGATAAACTGTCTCGCTTATTTATCCACTTTATTTCGTACCAAAATGAACATTATATGTTACTATTTATTTGACCTTTATTGAACGATTAATTTAAGTCGTTAAATTACTTGTGAGTGAGGGTTTATCATGGGAGAAAGTAAAGGAGATCAATTATGTTTTTGATTTTATCGAAACGCAAGCTAAATGATCTTGTCACGATGATGGAAATTGAAGCTCCCCTTATCGCCAAAAAGGCGAAAGCGGGCCAATTTATTATCTTTCGCGTAGACGAGCATGGCGAACGTGTACCGCTGACCATTGCAGACACGGATGCGGAAACAGGTTCGGTAACCATCATTTTCCAGGCGGTAGGTAAAGCAACTATGCTTTTGGCAGAAAAAGAACCGGGCGAGAGCATTCTCGACTTCGTCGGTCCTTTGGGCAAGCCATCCGATTTGACAGGTTATAAACGTGCCTGCGTGATCGGCGGAGGCGTCGGTTGCGCGATTGCTTATCCGTCGGCGAAAGCTCTCTTTAACGAAGGCACCAAGGTTGATGTCATTGCCGGTTTCAGAAGCAAGGACATCGTCATTCTCGAAGAAGAGATGAAAGCCGTGGCCGATAACGTTTATATCACCACGGATGACGGTTCTTATGGTTATAAGGGCTTTGTCACCAATAAATTGAAGGAATTGATCGAAGAAGGCAATCAGTACGATCTGGTCATCGCCATCGGTCCGGTTCCCATGATGAAGTTTGTCTCGTCGCTGACGAAAGAATACGGCATCGAGACGAAAGTCAGCCTCAACCCCATCATGATCGACGGAACAGGCATGTGCGGCGGCTGCCGCGTCAAGATCGCCGGTCAGACACAGTTTGCCTGTGTCGACGGTCCCGAGTTTGACGGTCATGAAGTTGATTTCGACGAGCTGATGCTCCGTAACGCATCCTATAAGACCGAAGAAGCCGAAGATTACGAAGAGGCATGTCGTATCGGTCGTCCGACTAGAGCAGCGAGGTAAATATGGCTAAGATTAATACAAGTTTGGTTAAAGTACCTATGCCCGAACAGGATCCGCTGGTACGCAACTCGAATTTCTCGGAAGTAGCTACGGGTTACACCGAAGAAATGGCCCTCGAGGAAGCTGCCAGATGTTTGCAGTGCAAGCACAAGCCCTGTGTAAGCGGCTGTCCCGTTAACGTATATATTCCCGAATTCATCCAATTGGTCAGCGAACGCAAGTACGAAGAGGCTTTCCAGAAAATTCAGGAAACCAACAGCCTCCCGGCCGTCTGCGGACGCGTATGTCCCCAGGAAACGCAGTGCGAATCGCTTTGTGTCCGCGGTAAGAAGGGCGAGCCCGTCGCGATCGGCCGTCTCGAGCGCTTCGTCGCCGACTGGCATCGCGAGCATGTCACCGAGCGCCCCGGCAAGATCGAGAACAACGGTCGTAAAGTTGCGATCATCGGTTCTGGTCCCGCAGGCCTCAGCTGTGCGGCCGACCTGGCCAAATTGGGTTACGACGTAACCATTTTCGAAGCTTTCCACACCGGCGGCGGCGTTCTCGTTTACGGTATTCCCGAATTCCGTCTGCCCAAGGCCATCGTTAAAGACGAAATCGACAACCTTCGCGCGATGGGTGTCAAACTCCAGACCAACATGGTTATCGGTCGCATTCTCTCTATCGACGAGCTGATCGATGATATGGGCTTCGAGGCAGTCTTCATCGGATCGGGCGCCGGTCTGCCCTCCTTCCTCGGTATCGAGGGCGAAGACCTCATCGGTGTCTACTCCGCTAACGAGTACCTGACCCGTGCCAATCTGATGAAGGCTTATGACAACGAATATGACACACCGATCCGCAAGTCTAAATCGGTAGCCGTCATCGGCGGTGGTAACGTGGCCATGGACGCCGCTCGTACAGCCAAGCGTCTGGGTGCCGAAGATGTGTATATCGTTTATCGTCGTTCCTTCGATGAAATGCCTGCCCGTCTGGAAGAAGTTCATCACGCTCAGGAAGAACAGATCATTTTCAAAAATCTGCATAACCCGACTAAAATCCTCGGTGACGAGAAAGGTCAGGTTACCGGCATTGAACTGATCCAGATGGAACTCGGCGAACCGGATGCTTCCGGCCGTCGTCGTCCCGTTGCCAAGAGCGGTACGAACTTCGTTCTTCCCGTCGATACGGTCATCGTATCCGTCGGTACATCACCCAACCCTCTGCTCAAGCAGACCACGGAAAACCTGGAAACCAATAAATGGGGTTGCATCGTGGCCAAGGACAACGGTCAGACCAGCCGCGAAGGAGTCTTCGCCGGCGGTGACGCCGTTACGGGTGCCGCCACGGTTATTCTGGCCATGGGTGCCGGTAAGACCGCCGCAGCTGCTATGGACGAGTACATCCGCAGCAAGCATGACGCGTAAAGCGCAAGATAAAGTTGTTACTATTAATTAAGGAGTTTAGAAATGTTTAATTTAAAAGATCGTGTTGTCGTCGTTACCGGTGCCTCCAGCGGCTTGGGCCTGCAGATGGCTGACGGTTTCGCCAAACAGGGTGCCACACTGGTTCTTCTGGCCCGTCGCGAAGAGCGCGTAGTCCGGAATGCAGTCGAGCTCAGTGAAAAATACGGCGTAAAAGCCATTGGCTTCAAGTGTGATATCACGGATCTCGAATCCGTGCAGGCCGCTGTTAAAGCAACGATCGATAACTATGGTCGAGTCGACGTCCTCGTCAACAACGCAGGATCCGCCATGTGCAGCAATGCTGAAAACACCACCGACGAAGAGTTCCAGTTCAACATCGACGTTGACCTGACAGGTGTCTTTCGCTGCGCACGCGAGTTCGGTAAAGAAATGATCAAGCAGAACTACGGCCGTATCATCAATATCGCTTCCATGTATGGTCTGTGCGGCAACAACGAGTCCCCCGCCGTCGGTTACCATGCCGCGAAGGGCGGCGTCGTCAACCTGACACGCGCACTGGCTGCCGAATGGGCACGCTATGACATCACGGTTAATACCATCTGCCCCGGTTACTTCGAAACCGAGCTGACTTCCGAGACCCTGAACACCGAGGAATTCGCAGCTTACTGCAAGCGTACGGTTCCCCTGGGCCGCTACGGTAAAGCCGGCGAATTGAATGCAGCAGCCATCTTCCTGGCCTCCGACGAAGCCAGCTACGTGACCGGTGTTGCTCTGCCCGTCGACGGTGGTTACACAGCCGTCTAATCTCTTTTCGATAGTACGAATTGCCTTGGCAATTTTTACTATATAGCAATCTTGGAAGGGCGTTACCCTGGAATCATCTGAGCGTCCTTCTGACATTGCCACTCTGACAATCCTTCTCCTCAGGAGATGATTGACCCTCCCATGGGTGCCCCCGTCAACGCGACCACAAATCGCATGGCGGGGGTATTTTTACTTCTTCTCGCCAAAATACCGGGAAGCTTCAGCCAGCAACGCTCTTCGTTCGTTCGGTACGGTATCGGAAATAACCTGATCCAGCAGATGCTCGAGGCAATCGCCCAGTTCGGGTCCTGCTTTGAAACCGGCCCTGATCAGATCCTTGCCTCCAACGGCTAAATGCCGCAGCCGATAAGGCTTGCCTTCACGCAGTACAAGGTCCGTAAGAGCTTTAAGCGCTTCGACTTTTCGTGCTTCGGCGGGAGCCGGAATCCAGAGATCATCTGCTTCCAGGCATCCTGCCAATAATAAAATATCCGGCCAAAGTTCGTCCCAACGACGCAAACCGTTTCGGGCCAAAAGCGAAAGATCCTTGTCTTCTGACCAAAACTCCCTGTCACTCAAGGCCGCCGCGATATGGATTATACGATCGCTCATCTGACGAGGCAAACGCAAATGGCGGATGGCTTGCTGTTGCCAGATCAGCGGCTCTCCGGCCAGAGGCCGCAGTAAATAAACGAAACGTGAAACCTCCGAAGCACTGGCGTCATATCCACGGATCAGGCGTTTGCGACGGTCATGGTAGGCTGCTTGTATCACCGGATCATCCGCCTGATCGACAGAAACCTGTCTCAGTGCTCTGGTCAGTTGCGGGAACACCTGCTCCCAGATACGCGGCCATTCCAGCCATAAACGCGCGAAAGCCTCGCAGCTCATCGTACGGCGGCATTCTGCGATGATCCGTTCACGGGCAATTTCTTGTAAGCCTGCATAAGACTCGTTCATCGCGACAGCCGTGCCCTCTTCGATGCGAAAATCAAGTTCGGCGGAAAAACGAATTGCCCGAAGTATACGTAAGGCATCCTCCGAAAAACGACGAAAAGGATCACCGACGGCTCGAATCAGAGCTGCCCCGATATCCTTCATGCCCTCCAAAGGATCGACGAAACCGCTGTCGGGATGCCAGGCGATCGCATTCATCGTAAAATCGCGACGTGCCAAATCAAGCTCTAAATCACGGACGAAACGAACCTGATCGGGATGACGTTTGTCACTGTATTCCCCTTCCTCGCGCAAGGTGGTAACCTCGCAGGAAAGCCCCTCGACGATGACCGTTACCGTACCATGCCGCAGACCCGTTTCGATTACTTTTAAATCAGAAAGATTCGTGATTAGTTCTTCGGGTAAAAGACTCGTACAGATATCGTAATCCGTGACCGCTCTGCCAAGCAGGATATCGCGAACCGAACCACCGATCAGCCAGGCCGAAGGCTCGCCCGAACCGGCGATTTGATCCAAACGTCTGATCAGACCGATCGCCCGTTCGTCGATGGATTCGCAGTAATTCCCGGATCCCACAATATCCTCCAAAGTAGCAAAAAGCTTTCCACTGTCGTACAGCGAAAAGCTTCTGAATGCATCGTTCATATAGACGGTATCGACTTAAGCTTCTTCAATCATGGCAACGATTTCGTCCTTGGGACGGGCACCGACGGCCTTCTTAACGACCTCGCCGCCCTTGACGACTGCCAGCGTGGGAATGCTCATAACACCAAACTGAGAAGCCAGCTCGGGCTGCTCGTCTACATTGATTTTTCCAACCTTGGCTGTTCCGACCATCTCTTCGGCAATCTGATCGACGATAGGCGAAACCATGCGGCAGGGGCCGCACCAGGACGCCCAGAAGTCCAGGAGGACCGGCTGATCGGATTCCATGACTTCGGATTGGAAATTGTCCTTCGTAATAACTAATGTGCTCATTCTAAAAATCTCCTGACTTTATGATCTGCGGTCCGGCTCGGAGGGACGCACGACTATTTAATAGTATAGACAATTTTAGCATATTTTGCAGTAACGAAAGCGATAGGAAAGCCTCTTACACACGTTCGTAACGCGCTTGCTTTTCCTAACTTTCTAACGTTGAGCTCTTTTCCATAAGTTTAATCTGCTCGATGATATCGGCTAAATCACGGCAATACGCATCTGCTCCCGATTCTACGGCCGGATCGTCCAAAAAGCGAAAGCCCTGCCCCCCGATCAGAATTCTCGGACTGTGCTCGCCTTTGGTTTTCCTTATCGATTCAATCAGAAGTTTGGCCGCATTTACATCGTAAGGCATGGTGACAGACATCAAAACTAACTCGCAGTGCTGTGAATCCAGCAGCGACATAATGTTGTCCGCCGGTACGTTGCTGCCCAGATACAAGACCGGAAAACCTTCTTCTTCAAGCAGATTGCTGATCATGCGCAGTGCGATGGTATGACTGCCGCTCGGCACCAAAGCAAGAATCGGCGGCATATCATAGTAGCGTACGGTATGCCCGGCCTTCATCATCGCCATATGCTCGATCATCGTTTCGGATATATAGTGTTCTTTCCAGACCGCCAGATCGCCTGTTCCCCAGAGATCGCCAACCATGTAGAGTGCCCTGGTCACATAGTCGCGATAAAAATCCCGCAAGCTGATACCATCTTCGCAGAGTGCCGTAAAGATGCTCTTCAATCGTGCTTTGTCCATGGTTAGCAATGCCTCCAGATAAGCCTCGAAACCGTTCGGATCGGTAGAATCCGTCTCGCTTTCGTTTTGAGGCTCGGGCTTGCTTCTGCGCTTGTGTTCTCGGCCTAACAGATAATCCACCGAGACCAAAAAATAGTCGGCGATGCGTCCGATCATCATCAGATCCGGCAAACGTATGCCTTTTTCATAATTGGCTACGGTCGTTTGACCAATGCCCAGGGCATCGGCCATGGCTTGCTGTGTCAAGTGCAGTTCCTGGCGCAGTTGCCGTAGACGTTCGGGGAAATACCGGCTCATTCTATCGCTTGAATTCAAGATCGATTCTCCTCACTTTAATTCTATATTTCACTTATATCACGAAATAAGGCCAGACACTATGTTAAACGGAACAATTTTATCACACAATGAAATCATTTCTTATTTTTCGTAACAAATATCATGATATTTATTACTTAATGAAATAAAATCACATCAGCTTAGAAAAAATGAGGTGCGGAAATGAACAGGTATTTACCGAAATTTCTCGAGATACTCGAAGAAGAAAAACGCTTTGAAGCATTATCCTATATTACGGATCTGATGCAGTCCGAGGCTCTCACTGTCCTCGAACTGTACGAGGAGATCCTGACTCCGGCATTGAACACGATGCCGACGAGCGATAGCGAAGATATTGACATCTGGCGCGAACATGCCCGTACGTCGATCATCAAGACGATCATGGAAAATATTTTGCCCTTTGCTCAGAAAGAAAAAATGCAGCTAAATACGCCGAGAAACAAGACAGTCGCGATCTTTTGTCCGCCGGAAGAATATCATGATGTCGGAGCACGCATGGCTTCGGATATCCTGAGTATTTACGGCTACGATACCGTTTTTGTCGGAGCGAACACGCCGCTTCGCGTCTTCCGGGCCGGTCTTCGGACAATTCGGCCGGATTATGTTGCCATCAGTATTTCCAATCCTTACCACCTGGTATCTGCCAGAAACATCATCGAAGACATAAAGAAGAATGATCCGAAGCTGAAAATTATCGTGGGCGGTTATGCCGTGACGAGACTCGAAGACCCGAATTCGATATTGAAGGCAGATTTTGCCGTTAAGAGCTTGAGTGAATTAGCCACAATAGAAGGAGATCAAAACGATGCGCCTCGCATTTAGTATCGCATTGCGATTTTTAAAATCCGGTAAAGGACAAACCTTTCTTATCGCTTTAGGTATAGCGATCGGAGTATCCGTGCAGATCTTCATCGGTTCTTTGATCCAGGGCCTTCAAGCGGATCTGGTGGATACCACGATCGGCAGCCAGTCTCACGTGACCGTCACGTCCGCCGGAGATGACGGTTTAATCGATGCCTATCCGGAGGTCATGAACGATATAAGAGCCCTGAATAACGGTACGAAATATCTGTCGGCCGTCGTGGACGGTCCGGCGCTCGTGATCGAAGACGACAGCAACTACAACATCCTGGTTCGCGGACTTTCCTTCGAGGACTCCGACGGTATCTATAAAATCAAAGACAAGATCGTCGACGGCATACTGCCTGCCGGCGAAAATGAAGTGCTGGTCGGTACGGTCTTTCGCGACGAGAGCGGCCTGGGTGTCGGCGACAGCTTCAATGTTCTGGCCGGCTTTAGCGAGACAGTTGAGGTCAAGATCAGCGGTATCTTCGATCTTCAGGCGGCAAACTTAAACAGCAGTTGGGTTTTTACGGATATTGCTTCGGCGCAAACAATGTTTGATTATGGTGACCGGGCGACAGCCATCGAAATGCAAGTCCAGGATGTTTTTGCCGCGGATACGATCGCCGGTGATATCAAAGCTGTGCTTCCGGCAGATCTGAGACTCGACAACTGGAAGGATCAAAATGCGGCTCTTCTCAGCGGCTTGAACGGTCAGAGTATCTCAAGTTATATGATTCAGGGCTTTGTGATGGTCTCGGTCCTGCTTGGTATCGCGAGTGTGCTTGCGATTACGGTTGTCCAGAAGTCCAGACAAATCGGCATACTAAAAGCAATGGGCATTTCGGATCGCTCGGCCAGCCAGATCTTTTTAATCCAGGGGCTGCTCCTTGGTTTAGCCGGCGCTCTGCTCGGCATCCTGCTCGGTTTGGGGCTTGCCTTTGCTTTTACGACGTTCGCACTCAATCCAGACGGAACGCCTGTCGTCCCTCTATACATCAATCCCGCATTCATCGCCTTGTCTGCCGGCTTCGCGATCGTGGTGTCAACCGGCGCCGCTTTGATTCCGGCCCGCAGCTCGTCTAAACTCAATCCAATCGAGGTAATCAGAAATGGCTAATGTAATTACGCTTAAAAACATCAATAAATTCTATGGCGAAGGCGAATTTCGCACTCAGATTCTCAACGATGTCAATCTGGAGATTCAGGAAGGCAGCTTTACTTCCATCATCGGCCAATCGGGCAGCGGTAAAAGCACTTTACTCAATATCGTGGGTACGCTCGATAAGCCCAGCAGCGGCGAAGTATACATCAACGGTAAAAGAACGGATCAGATGAATAAGAATCAGCTGGCCACTTTACGCAATCAGACTCTGGGCTTTATCTTCCAGTTCCACTATCTGCTTCCGGAATTTACGGCCTACGAGAATGTTCTGATTCCCTATCGAATCGAACATGGAAAAGTAACCCCCGAAATCGAGAAAAAAGCCAACGAGATCATGGACCTCGTCGGCTTGCAGAAAGTAAAACATAACCCGGCTACGAAAATGTCAGGCGGCCAGCAGCAGCGTACGGCAATCGCTCGTGCTCTGATGAACGAGCCCGGGATCATTCTGGCAGACGAACCGACCGGGAATCTGGACTCGGATACAACGGAAACCATCTATAATCTGCTTCGCGAAATCAACGAGAAGCTGGGTACGACTTTTGTCATCATTACTCATGACCGTCGCATTGCCGAGAAAGCGGATCGCATCATCGAAATCAAAGACGGCCGGATTGCTCTGGATATCTAATCCTTCCGAATATACTGCGAAGACGCGAAACCCGTCGGCGCATGATCCGCAGCCGGATCGAATACCAACAGGAAACCGTTTGTAGGCGGACCGATCACATAGATGGGTCTGCCTTCGTCTATATAACCGAGTTCGCCTGCATTCATGGATGAATCGTCGCGGATGCGAAGGCGCAGTCCGCCGGTATTGGCGATCGTGCCTTGTTCTATTTGAATGGAAGCAATAGACGGAAGACTGTCGCGATAAGCAGCCGAGCCTGCCTGCAAGCGCTTCTCGAGCAGTGTCAGGCGACCGGACTCGTCTCTTTCCAAGATGTAGAGGACTTGATCCAGGCGTCCTTCTTCACTGCTTAAGGGATAGCGCAGGACCAGGCCGCTGCGACCGGCATCTAAATCAAATTGATCGTGATCGAAGAAACCAACATAGCGGTCCGAAACGGAAACAAGACCAAAATTTCGCGACCCCGTGTCGTAATGGATCGGGCGGAAACTCAGTTCATAAACAAGTGCTTCGAATCGATCGCCGATGCGCGTCAGGTTCTGGAGACGAATATCATTTGTGTTGGTCCAGCCCTCTATACCCGCGGGTGCCGGACGGAAAACTTTAGCTGCCGCATCATAGCTGACCATGGGAATCCTGCTGTAATCGCTGTCGGGATCCATATCGATCGCCGGATTGATTTTCGCACGGGCCAGCGCTTCCAGCTCGGCCAAAGAAACTGTCTCGCTTTGTTTTTTTTGGATTGCTTCCCATAAGAAACGCTCGGCCAGCCACTCGGAACTGATTTGACCGATATTGTCGAAGAGCGGAACGCTGCTGATCCCGGAAAACCAGCGGTAATTGTTCAAATCCAGAAGATAGTTTCGAACCAGGGCGATTTCTTCTTCCGTACCCGTAGCAGGCTCCCCGGTTATGCTCTCGTCCGGCTCGCTCGTCTCGCTCTCGTCTGTTGGCTGACTGTCTGTCGATTCACCGGATCCGGCACTCGTTCCCGGTACTTGAGCTACAGAGGAGTTTGACGGTTCGGGATCGAACTTGCTTGCGTTATAGTAGTTTTCATCTAAGTTCGCCTGAATGACCGGACTTGGTTCCAGATAACCGAAACCCAGCATCTGGGCGATATCGGCGAAACTGCCGTCACCCGAGGGCCCCATCACCGCGTTATATGCCGCGCTGTTTACGTCGCGGCTTCCGAAATAGCGGATTTCGAGTTCCAGCGCCGGTATATAGTCGGCTTGTGTCGGCACCACATTTAAGCGTCCCAGGGGCTCGGATAAATCTCTGATAGCCGTGCCGGTGCGAACATTCACCGCTGTCAGATTCTTGTAAACAGAATAGATTCTGGAAACAGTATCTTCGTTGAGCGCATAGCTGACTTCTCCGGTAAAATCATGACGCAGTTTTTCTTCGGTCGTAAATATGTCTTCGGCCGCTAGTATCGCGTCCATATGTCCCGAAGGTAAATTCGCAGGAAGCTCATCGATCCGGGCCGCACGAATATGTGTACCGTTGGAAGCCGGTAAGAGGAAACGACCGTTATGTTCGATCACCACATACTGGCCCCGCCATTTGGCCTGCGGATCCACATCTCCTACTTTCACGACTTTTCCCATGGCGATCGGATAAATATCGGCGCTCTGCCGGCCTTCCGTGATATACACTTCGGCGGGCCAGTAGCCTTCGCTCCGGCCTGCCTTCGCACCGAAGGGTCTGGCCAGCGACCAGCTTTTTATACCTGCCCCGAACGGATCGCGAAGCGCGGTATAGCCGTCTGTTGTCGTCGGTATTTCAACGGCAGGTTTCATTACGGAGCAACTGCCCAGAGTAAAGACAAGCAGTGTAATGGCAAGTATTTTTATATATATAGTCTTATATTGATTCATAATCAGCCTCCCGACCTTGTCAGTGAGAAATTCTTACAACAAGCGTCAGTTCTTCTCATTCATTCTATCAAACAGAAATGACGAAGATATTAAGCTTTCCTTGGCTTAATAAAGCCGCCTTAACTCTTAAGCTTAGTGTTTGATGCGAAGGGCGATGACTTGCGAATTGACGAGGCAAACATCATTTATCGTCGCTAGAAATTTGTCGATATAGTCGGCCCGGATACCGCCGCACTTTTCCGGATCCAAAGTAAGCCAAAGCACGCGCCGTTGCTTCGAAGAAGTTAAGAGATCATAGAGTGCATCCAGATTGGCACCGTAATATGCCGGGAATGAAAAACCTTCGGCCAGGCGCTTGTGAAGCTCCTCTTTCCCCTTCAAGCCGAATAAATCGATATGCAGTCTCTGTATAGAAGCTTTCTGTTTCATCAATAGCCCCACCCTTCGACTTCCTCTATGAGTTCGAAACTTTCATAGTGGTCGCTCGTGTAATAAATCAGGCCGTCATCGCTGTAAACCAGGCGCTCGGGTCCCCGATAGCCACCCGTATAGTTCACATCGGCTTCATACCAGTCTCGTCCGGGTGCGCCGGGCAACAAGCCTTCGCGGTTACCGAAACGATCGCCGCCGATTGCCGCACCTTCGGCGACATCCCACAAATTACCTTCATCCGGTTCCCAGCCTATATCATAGGCCTCGCTTTTCGTCAGATAGTTCGGCGGCAATTCTTCGTAAAGAATCAGGTATGATGAAACATCTTCAAGTGTCAGATATTCGCTGTCATACTCGGGAGCCGAAGACAGGCTGGTTTCCCTAAGCCTTGTTGTTTCCGCGATCGTCGTGAGAGGCGGGCCTGTCGAGCTGCCGCCCGGCTCCTTAATCCCCGTTGTTTCCGTTATCAGCAGCGTACACGAGGATAAAAGGATGCTCGAGAAAAGCGTAAAAATGAATACGGATAAAAATGAAAAAGGCCGGATTTTGGCAGAACAGCGTCTGGCTTGTCCCCCAATCTTCCGGCATTTCCCGTTCAACAGAAATGCTATATCAAATTTCATGTTCGAATGTATCTCTATTCTTGACTTCCTGCCGCTTCGTCGCCGTCTTTAAATACGACTTGATTCGGCCACACCATGCCCAAAACGTCTTGTGCGATGCGCTTGACGTAATCGTCCGAACCAATCGAGTTGATCTCGCCTTCGATCGCGATATTGTCGTTCTTCAATAAATTGTATTCTTCAAGCAGTTGTGCCTGTTTAGCCAACTGGCGTTCATACTCGGACTCTTGTTTAACGTAAATAGCCGCTCCGCTGATCAAGGCTAAAACGACAATGAGAAGGGCAAGAATCCGGGGGACAAACGAAGGCTTGCCGGATTTGGCATACTTCTTGGCATAATCTCCGTCTTTATGTCTCATGGCCCACACTCCCGTCAGAAAACTACTGTATTTGGCTGTGCATTTAGACTCAGTTTAATCAAAACAAAGCCATGAGACAACGGGAAGTTGTTTTTACAGCCGATTTGTCATTTGATTGTAATATTGCTGTCTTATTTACTCTTGCAAAGCGAGCGGATCTGTTTCTACCACTTCGTATAATGAGGCTGCATCATCCTTACGGACCGTTTCTTTCAGGTCCAGGACACGAATTCTGGAAGTACCGCTGCCGAATTGAATTTCGATGATATCTCCGACTTTTACTTCGGTTGACGGTTTCGCGGCACGGCCGTTGATCTGCACGCGTCCCTTTGAAACAACTTCGTTGGCTACCGTGCGACGCTTGATCACGCGCGCAACTTTTAAGAATTTATCGATTCTCATTGATTTCCTTCTCCTGTTTATCTCTCTTGACTTGATCCCAGTATGCATCCAGAGCATCGAGATCTAAATCATGCATTTGCTTCTCATCGTCTTGAACCAGTTTTTCAACAGCGGAAAAGCGTTCCAGAAATTTCTGATTCGAACGATCCAAAGCAATTTCCGGATCGATGCCCGCATGCCTCGACCAGTTTACGACCGCGAATAAAAGATCTCCCACTTCCATCTCGAGTTCGTCTCTGGCCGCCTCGCTACGATGAAGATCCAGTTTTTGTCTGGCATCTTCGGCTTCGCTGAGCTCCTCGGCAATTTTTTCGGCAGGACCCGAGATATCGGGCCAGTCGAAGCCGGCCTTCGCGGCTTTCGCCTGAAGTTTACAGGCTCGGGCCAGGGCGGGCAGCGCTCTGGTCACCGAAGCCAGAGCTTCGCTATGGCTTGCCTGGGCCTTTTCTTTTCGTTTGTTTGCTTCCCACAGATCCAGTACCCGGGAAGAATCTTCTACATGGTCGCTTCCGAAAACATGACTATGCCGACTAATCATCTTAGCGGAGATACCATTCAGGACATCCCCGATGCCGAAAGACTTCGCCAGATTGGCCTGGAAGACGATTTGTAGAAGAAGATCGCCGAGCTCTTCTCGAAGATCCGTTTCATTATCCCGTTCGATCGCATCATAAGCTTCGTAGGCTTCTTCCAGTAAATGCTTCTGAAGGGTTTTGGGCGTCTGAATCCGATCCCAGGGGCAACCGTTATCGGACGCCAGAAATGCGATCAAAAGAGTAAAGTCATCCAGAGAGAAACTCTCCTGCCGGAGAAATGTCTCATCTTCTTTTAAATTCCTGATTTCGTTTTCGAACATCAAATCCTCCGTCTAGGCCTGATCTGTAATCCATTTGATTCGCAAACGATCAAAGTTCACCGCTTCGCCGAAGGACTCCTTAAAGAAGATCGTTTGATGAAAGCGGGCGAACTCCTGCGAATTCTTCTGCAGCCATAACGGAATCGGAATCTGCAGCTCTTTACACAATTTTAGCAAGCATACTTCGACTTGCTTGGAAAAGCGCAGGTCGGGCCGGTCTTCGTTCACCGTAATCTGAGCAGTCATTATATTAGCCACATACAAGCTGGCTTCAAGTATCATATGAGTGATCCTCCGTTGTCCATTATACAAATAATAACGAAAATCTGAGGCTGTTTTGTACTTTCCTGTCTGTAAAATCCACTTAAGAGAGCTCCGGTCCGGAAAAATATTGCATATATATTGCTTTTACACGGTCTCTTTTCAATTTATTCACAATTACTACACTACGGTGAAACATCTGTTTTCTATACTAAGAGTGTCTTTATTAGACACCCCTTACTTCATAACCCCTCCTTGAAACAGCACCGATCCCCCTCGGAGCTGTTTCTTCTTTTTGGATACTTATACATACGCATACGAAAGGGCCGGCTTCCATCGGGAAATCGGCCCTTTATCAATGAGTGCAGATGTTTAGAGATTTGTCAGAGCGGCGATGGCAGCTCCGATGAGGTTGGGGTTTTCCGCGCTAATGAACTCGTGGTAATGACCCAGCTTTTCATTCGTATAGACACGCATCCAGTGATCGATTTTCGGCTTCAGAATCTTGGCCTTATAAAAGGTGGTTCCTTCTGCCGTGATCGCTGCGGGGCGAACCGGATTGCGGCCGGCATCCAGATGGACCAGAATACCGGCGAGGTTAACCGTCGCCAGGCGCGCGGCACGCTCGAAGAGGTTATCGATTAAATAGTAGAGATTGAGCTGATCGCCTTCCGTCGCACACAGTCCGGCCAAAATGTTATCGCCTTCCGGTGCATAAAGGAACTGATCCAGGTTATAGCTGTCGATTTCATCAACCTTCTCGAAAGCAGCCTTGAACGCGGGGGTGAACAAGTCAGCTTTCACCGCGGCTGCAAGCGTATGCCAGAGTTGAGCTCCCTGATAACGACCGGAGATCATCTTCTCGAAGAGATAAGAGCCCGGCGCATTGGTGGTCTTATCGATCGCAATGTCCACGGAGGATCGGTTCTTGATGGGATATGTACCGGATTCCATGTTGATAACCATGCGACCCGTACCGCGGTTCTCGCCAAGCTTAACGATGCGGCTGATATCCTCTGTATAAGCGGTATTGGTACCGGTACCCAGAATGAAACCGATCCAGCTGTCAAAACTGCGGCCGCCTGCCTGGTTCATGCCGCCGAGCAGAGCCGCGACCGTATCGTTCAGGATTACAACTTCGACATCGCTGTCCAGTCCCTGACGATCGAGCGCTTCGCGAATGCTCTGGCCGATAATCGTGCCAACAACCTCCGGCAGCTCGACTTCTTTACTAAAATTGAGCACCTGGCCGTCCTTATTCGGGAACATCAGGCTTGGATAAGAGAAGCAAAAACCAATCTTACGGCTCTTGGGAAGTAAGGGACGGATATACTGTACGATCGTATCATAGAAGTCGTTCTTCGATATCTCGCCATCGGTGCCGGGCATCCGATAGGCCTCAAAGCCATCGATAATCGCTTCCATATTTCTGGCAAAGGTCACTGCTGCGACCCTAAAATTGGTACCGCCGGCATCCAGCACGATCACTGTTTCTCCGGTCGGAATCTCGTTACCCACCTCGATGTAGGTCGGAATCATCTTCATCTGATCCTGGGTCTGCTCCAGGCCGCTGCGCATATTGGCGATAAACAGCTCTGTCTCGTGATCCATATCGATAAAGTCGGCATGAAGCTCCTGATCCCTCAGGAATTTATCTACCAGTTCTCTACTCATGTAAACCTCCGCACTGTATGTTGCTTTTCTGCTATTATAACAAAACCGAACCATTTCTTGGGCATTGGCAAAGGGAATGCTACAATATTCTACACTATAGATTCCGGAGACGTGATTCATGGACAAACCTGTTTATTCCCTGGCTATTGTAGGCTGCGGCAAAGTCGCGGCCAAACATGCTCGTGCCGTACGCGAAAGCAGCAGCCGCCTCATGCTGTCGGCCTTAGTCGATTCCGGCCTCGAGAGAGCCCGACAATTTAGTGAATCCAATCAGATCAAGGGAGCCGTGCCGCCTCGAATTTATGCATCTCAAACCGAGATGCTCGAGCACGAAAAGCCCGACATCATCGCCATCACCACGCCCAGCGGCAGCCACTACAAATTAGCCCGCGAGGCTCTCCTCGCCGGCGCGCATGTGCTGATCGAAAAACCTATGACTCTTCACCTGGACGAAGCACGGGACTTGGAGCGCCTGGCCCGGGAAGTCAATCGCCTGATTGTCATGGGCCATATCTATCGCTATTTTCCGCTCGTTCATGACTTACAAAACGATCTGGCCGCAGGTGTTTACGGCCGGATCCTCAGCGGCGTAGTCACCGTGCGCTGGGGGCACGATCAAGCCTATTACGACAGTGCGGCCTGGCGCGGGACCTGGGCTGCCGACGGCGGTGTCCTGATGAACCAGACCATCCATGCACTGGATCTCATGTGCTGGCTGA
This sequence comes from Fastidiosipilaceae bacterium, assembly GCA_050309435.1. Lineage (GTDB taxonomy): Bacteria > Bacillota > Clostridia > Saccharofermentanales > Fastidiosipilaceae > CAYXVJ01. The sequence goes on along the minus strand of JBNRMJ010000008.1, from coordinate 20,677 downwards.
TGAACGCGCCGATCGCCGAGGCCCAAGGTCAGATTCGTCGCCTGCTGCACGATATGGAAGCGGAAGATTACGCCAACGCCATCTGCACCCTGACCAACGGAGCCATGCTGCAGGTTGAAGGAACAACCGCATCACCGCCCGACAATCAGATGGCCTCGTTTTACATCCTGACCGAAAAAGGCGAGATCCAAGCCGGTCTTCGCCAAGGCAAACCTTATCTGAAAATCAACCACAGCGAGAAGAAACGAACAGCAGGCCGCTACATTAGACATACCCTGAGCCTGGCCATTCGTAACGGAATCAACGGCTTTCGTCATATGGCGCACCCGCACAGTGCTATCTATAAGGATTTCACAGCTTGCCTCGATGAGCCCGGCCGTCTGCCTCTGGCGGATGCGAAGTCCGGCGTGAGCTCGGTCGAACATATTCTGGCCATCTACCGCAGCGCGAAGAATAATGGCCAAGTCCAGGAGCTGCCGCTGGGCAGCTTCAGCTTGGAAGAGATGCGAGGATTACCCAAAAGCTGAGCAATAGCTGAGCAATAGCTCAGCTATTGACAAACAGAAAAGCTGAGCTATTGATAAACAGAAAAGGAGCTGTCTCACTTTTGAGATAACCCCTTCTGTAAGTCGGATTCATTCGATGGTATTAAGGTCTCTTACTAGACTTGAATGCCTCCACATATGTATCAATGTTAAATTGAGCTGCAGTTTCCGAGACAGCCTCCGGGGCGTTCGCATCTTCCACCAAATGACACAGACTGTAGATGCTTGGTTGTAAGGAATAACTCCCGTCCTCCTCCTCGGATATGGTGATCAAGTAGGTTTCTCCATCTTCGAAAATCGCCATGTTCTCGAAAATCGATGTTATACTCTCGTAAGCAGTATTATTCGGATCGATGTTATATTTCGCGAGATCGTCTTCGCTATATAGCTCGGCGATCTTCTCATACGGGACCGTGCCACCGATCATGGTTACCAAATATTGGTCTCTAATCTCTCCGGCAAGCACCTCAATGGGTTTCAAGATGCCTCTGGTTAGTATAGATGGATTTTCACCACCACTAACATATGACTCTACTTCTTCGAATCTTCCGATGACTATCGTGTCGCTGACAGAAGCTATGCCATTAATCGTAGTTGTTTGGTATATCATGTCAGCGCGGGCAATCTGCTTTAGTGAGTTTGAAGTATTCGAATTTGATACTAATTGAGTAGTGGCCATCTTATGAGTACCTATGTTCGATTCATCCTTGATCTTGTGAATCGATAACACTTCATCATTAGATTTATGAAGCGTACCATCTTTTCGTAAGCATGACGATAGAAGAGATAGACATAGAAGCACGCCCAGGAATACACTGAATATCTTTTTCATAGCAATTCTCCTTACTTGGGTACTCCGTACAGATAGATAATACCGGCGATATCATCACCTGACGGAACTGCTGCTGTTCGGCCATAAGCCTCCTAACACATTATGCTTGTCGGGTCGTTGTTTTTATGATCTAAACCGAACACATGACCCATTTCATGTTCGATTATAGCTATAGATCGTGTTGTGTTAGGATTCATATTGTAATCGTTAAGATAAATGCGTCCATAATCCCAATTGTAACTGTAGGGATCAATCGGACCGAAATCTAGTATTACCAGCTGAGTCCAAGCATTCGCATACTTGTAAGTACCTGAATCATATCGATAGAAAATGTCTATAGTAGATGGAGAGGTTGTATAGGTTCTACCTAAACTCACCTTAGTGGGTGTCTGTGTCCATCTATATGCAGCCTGATTGATATCTGTTAAAAATGGTGTAGCTTCGGGATAAATATAATACAGGACCGCAACACCTCTATTTCATTTATGGTTATTATAAGTGTTGTAGGCATAAGATGGAGTCACGGATAATACTGTTATTAGCATGAGTGCAAATGCACATGCGCAAATTTTTAATCTTTTACTTTCAACAAATTCATGCATAACAAATACCCTCATTTTGAGATTGTCTATGAAATGATGATATTAACAAAAGTCATCAAATCACGATTAACCACGTTAAGAGTACCCTTCATTCACAGAGTACTCCCTTAATAAATTATGTCAAGCCGAACTATGAAAAACGATTAATCATTTAAAAATACATATGGAATGGATTGTGAAAATTATATTTTTCATACATTTTAATGCTTACATCGACCGCATTTGTCTTCCTATCAACATCTGCTGTTCGCATTTTTTCACACTTAGATCAGCCGGGATCGCACAAGTTGAATATAGCGTCCGCCTTTCTGTTGGAACCAAGCGAAAAGACTGTCTCAAAATGGAGTGCTCCTTGTCAAGTTGACAGATGAATCATCAAAAAACGTCTCACCATGTTCCTCAGAAGTGATTTCTTCTGAGGAATATTTTTATCCTGCCAGCGATCGATACTCCATGGGTGCCAGCCCACGCAGTTTCCGCTGTAAACGCTCGTGGTTGTAGAAGTGGATGTAGCTGCGGATGTCGGTTGTCAGTTCTTGACAGCTGGCGTACTTCTTCTTCAAATAATACTGTTCGCTTTTCAGGATGCCCCAGAAACCTTCCATGGGCCCGTTGTCGAGGCAACGGCTGACCCGAGACATGCTGTGGGTCATGCCCTGGCGCCGGAGCATCCGGGCAAAACCGTACGACGTATATTGAAAACCCCGGTCCGAATGAATCAGGGGCTGGGCATCGGGGTTGGCCTGCAGCGCGTCTGCCAAGGTTTGGAAGACCAGTTGGTTGTCATTGCGCCGTCCCAAGACAAAGGACACGATGCTACGGTCGTACAGATCGAGAATGGCACTCAGGTACAATTTTTGGCCTTCACCATACTGAAATTCGGTGACGTCGGTGAGCCACTTCTGGTTGCGCCGGTCCGCCGTAAAGGATCGGTTCAAGAGGTTATCGGCCAGCTGTCGAGGAGCAGAAGGCCGGTAGCGTTTTTTCTTGACCCGCGTGACGGAGCGCAGCCCCAGTAACTTCATCAAGCGATAAATCCGCTTGAGGTTGTAAGAGGCCTGCAGGCGGCGGTTGACTTCCAACTGCATCATCCGGTAGCCGTAGGTGCCCTTGCGTTCCTCGTAAACGGACAGCAGGGTATCGGCGATCCGCTCATTGACCGCTTCGCGCGGCGGTACCTGCCGGGTGGGGTATTTGTAATAGGCTTGGCGGGATAGGCCGGCGGCTCTGCAGAGTTCAGAGAGCGTGTAGCCTTCCTCGTGCAGATTCGTCAGCGCGGTGTGAATGCGGCAGGTGGGAACCCGGCCTAGTGAGACTTTCTCTCGAGTTCCTGCAATTTTTTAACAAGGCATTTTCAACCTCCAGTTTCCGATTCGCGGCCTTCAGCAGCTTCAGATCCCGGCGGATGCGGTCGACTTCGGTCAGCTCATCCGCTTGTTTGCGCCTGCCCCGCTTGTCGGTCAGGGCCGCTTCACGGCCTTCGCTGTATTTCCGCACCCAGCTGTAGACCTGCTGGTAACTGACCTTGTAGCGTTCAGCTGCGGCCCGATAGTTGCGCTCGTGGATCAGGCAATACTGGGTAATCTCGATGCGTTCTTCCTGGCTGGTCTTGCGTCTCGGCATGACGATTCGTCCTCCTGAAGTGGATTTTAGGATGTCCCCTTCAGTATACTTGCGTATCCATCGCCGCAGCTGTGTCGCTGAGCGCAGCCCATAGCGCTCGACGATCTCAAGCTGGGAACCTTCACCCCGCAAGTAGGCTTCCACTGCTTGAAGCTTGTGAGTGGAAGGATAAGACACGTGCGTGTTTTGCTTGTCCAGCAGATCCAGACGGCCGGTTGCCTGCGAACACCGCCACGACTTGAGGGCCGACTGACTGATGCGAAGGTTCGGCTGGCTGCCGCCAACGTTCGGCCTGCCGCCATCCAAGCCAGGATGGACAGCTTCTCCTCCTTGGTCCATTGTTTCCTGTTCAATCTAAATACTCCCCTTCAAGTTTTGAGATGAATTTTGTTATTTCATCTGTCAACCTTAAGGGGAGCATATCATAACCATTTGGTTTTGATATGCTCCCTTCTACTTAATCTCTAATACTCTCAAAGGTTCAGGAATGTTCTGAAGACATTGCAGGTGTCCACGGCGTCCGCTTCGTTAGACATCTCGCAGAAGATGCGCAGCAGCGGTTCTGTACCGGAGAAACGAGCGATGATCCAGCCGCCGTTTTCGAAGTAAACCTTACAGCCATCCAAATAGGAGACATGATCGACTGCATATTTGAAAGTCGGCAATTTCTGATCGATCATCAGCGTCTGATGAATCTCTTCTTTTCGTTCGGCCGGGAAGCGGAAATCTGTTTCTTCCATATAATGCGGATCAAAGAGCGAAGTGACCTCGTCATAAATGACAGACAGCTTTTTACCGACTACGGCAATCATCTCAACCAGGAGCGAAGCAGCATAGATGCCGTCTTTTCCCGCTATGTGTCCGCGCACGGTCATACCGCCCGAGGACTCGCCGCCGATAACCGCATCGGTTTCCAGCATCTTCGAGGAAATATGCTTAAAGCCGACCGGTACCTCGTAGCAGGTTTCGCCCAAATAATCAGCCAAACGATCGAGCAGATGCGTGGTCGCGATGTTTCTGACAACCGGACCTTTCCAGCCTTTATACTTGACCAGATAATAATAAAGTAAAACCAGAATCTGATTGGGGTGCAGGAATTTACCCGTATCATCAATGATGCCCAAGCGATCCGCGTCGCCGTCCGTGGCGATGCCGATATCACAATTATTCTCCAGCACGAAGGACTGAAGCGCGACCATGGTCTTGGAGTTCGGTGCGGGCAGCCGACCGCCGAAGAGTGTATCCCGGCGTTCGTGAATCACATCCACTTCGCATCGAGCTGTCATTAATAGTGTCTGCAGCGATGTTTTCGATACGCCGAACATGGGATCCAGGGCAATATGCAGACCCGATTTACGAATCGCTTCCATATCCACCTGTTCCATGATGCTGTCGATATAATCGTTGAAAGGATTGACGATCCGGATCAGGCCCGATTCCAGAGCCATATCAAAATCCATCGCCGGTAAAATACTCTGCTCGGCCTCGACCTGTTCCATGAAGCTTTCCAAATCGTTCGTCACGACCTCGTCGGCATCGCGTCCGCCGGACATGAAGACCTTGATTCCGTTATATAAAGCAGGGTTATGGCTGGCTGTAACACAAAGACCGTAGGGGAGATCATGTTGCTTGACGCTGAACATAACCAGAGGAGTCGGTGCTTCGCGTTTCACCAGATAGCTGGACACACCTTCCGCCGCCAGAGTCTGACAACTCCATTTGGCCGCTTCTTCGCTCAAGAAACGTCTGTCGTAACCGATGACGATACCGCGATCTGCCTGACCTTCGGCCTTAATCTTACGGGCCAGTCCCGTCACCAGCAGTTCAATATTGGCACGAGTGAATTCATCACCGATGATGGCACGCCATCCGCCTGTTCCGAAATGTATCACAAGTAATTCCCCCTATGCCTTGGCTTCTTCGCGTAGCAGAGCCGACACCTGATCCAGATCTTCCTGGGTGTTGACGCCGACACCTTCGTATTCGCCGCTCGTGGGCGTTACGGCAATATGACCTCCGTCAGCCAAAATGATGGCCGGCACATCGGTCAGATAGTATTCGTTTTGTTTATTATTGTTACCCAGGCGGCCGAGAGCCGAAACCAGCTTCCTGGAATTGAAGACATAAACGCCGGCGTTCAGTTCGCGGATCTTAAGCTGCTCGGGTGTGCAGTCGACCTCTTCGATGACTTCCTTGAAATTGCCTTTCTCGTCTCTGATGATGCGGCCGTAAGGCAGCAGGTTCTCTGTGACATAAGCGAGAATAACACCGTCGCAATCACCCTCGGCATAACGCTCGAACATATCACGGTAGGTGGACTCGCGGATCAAAGGCATGTCACCGTAACAAATCAAAACCGGACCATCGTAGTTTTCCAGCTCATGAACAGCCATCTGCACGGCATGACCCGTACCTAACTGCTCGCGCTGCCAGGCATAATGATATTCGCTGCCCGCGGCATCTTCGACCTTCTCGCCTTTATAACCGATAACGATCGTCACATTCTCCTTTTTCAGGAAACCAAGCTTCTCGAGTACATAAGCCAAAAGCGGCTTACCATCGGCTTCGCGCAGCACCTTGGGCAGATCGTGCAACTCGGATTGCAAACGCTTGCCCTTACCGGCAGCGAGGACTATTGCTTTACCTTCAACATGGGTTAGATCGGACATTAATTCAGTACCTCCGGTTTGATTGAATGGCTTTCGCGGCTCGATTCCGAGTCCGAGGCTCATCTTCGACCATTATAACGCAAGCCAACGAAAATTAGCTAAAATTGACTACAATAAAATGCACGCAAACGAACTTGCAGCGTTATTCCGGCAGGTACACACTAAGAACATGGTAATAACATTAAGTAAAGGAGATCTGCGAGCATAAAAATCGATCACTATCGCATCATCGCGCGATACCTCGCCTCCGAAATCCTGAGAGAATCCCTGGAAGAACTGAAGCTCTCATATCCGAAACATGAAGAGAACGAACTTGAAATCCCGGAACGCTGCCGCGCTATCCTTATGAAGGAAGCAGATTGACGTTCCATAAAAATACCCCCGCTCCGTAAGGCGAGGGTATATACCATATTAGCGGAATGCGCCGGAAGCACAGCCGCCGCATGTTCCGCAGTCCACCGGCTCGCAGCCGCCGCCTGCCGTGACGGCCAGAACTTCTTCTGCCGACAAGGGAATCAAACGCTCGTGTAAGTCTGGCAAATCTGCGTAACCTGCCCATTCTTCGAGAGTCGGATAACGACCCGTCATGCATACTTCGTCGTCGACGATCAATAAGGGGAAACCGTCCGATCCTGCCGTCTGAAGCGTGGTTGAAACAAGCGGATGCTTGATAAAGACTTTCGGTTGATTGATCATGTCGTAGTAGGCGACATAATAACCCTCATGTTCCAGCGTGTTCAGCACGCTACGAGTTAAAATCAGTTCACGGTCGATTGATTCTATATCCGTATTCGGCAGAGAATACATGCCGAGGTCAAATAATTCTATGTTTTTCAAGAGTCCCACCTCCGTTCATGGGCTATATTATAGCATTTCATTCGTGCTATGATGTAGCCGGAACTACGTAAACCGGCTACGGTTCCGCTTTGTCATCATTTAAAGGAGAACCATGAACATGAAAGAAGATGATGTATCGCCTCAGCAGATCAAGCTGAAGAATCCCGCACCGCCCAAACACAACGGACCCTGGGAGCTCAGTCATTTTAAAGACATGCTCGGCTTCGGCGGTGTAAAAGACTTTTTCCTATTGACGCTGGGAGCCGCACTCGTTTCCATCGGTATTTATTTTTTTAAGTTTCCCAATAATTTTTCGATCGGCGGTGTCAGCGGCCTGTCCGTTATCTTCGGTGCTTACATCACCTGGGTATCTCCTGCCAATATCATTTTGTTTCTTAACATTCTGCTCCTGATTGTCGGTTATCTGGTATTCGGGCGTGAGTTTGGTTTTAAAACGGCTTATTGCTCCGTTCTCTCCAGCGGACTTGTCCAGATACTGGAGTGGCTTTATCCGATGGATGCCCCCTTGACATCGCAACCTACCCTGGAATTAATGTTTGCAGTCCTGCTCCCCGGTCTCGGTGCGGCCATGCTCTTTCACATCGGCGCATCAACCGGCGGTACCGATATCGTGGCTATGATCCTGCGCAAGTATACTTCGCTGGACATCGGTCGTTCCCTCCTGATTTCGGATGTTATCATCACTTTACTGGCTTTTAGTTTTGGGGCCGAGACCGGATTATTCTCGCTTATGGGTCTATTGTTGAAGACAACGATCATCGACTTGATCATCGAAGGTCTGAGAACCCATAAATCGTTTAGCATCGTGACTACCCGACCCGTTCAGATCTGTTCTTTCATCATGCAGACCTTGCATCGCGGAGCTACCATATCTACGGCCAGAGGCGCTTACACCAACGAAGAACGTTATCTGATCCTGACCATCATGAGCCGCCGGGAAGCCGTCTTACTCCAAAAATTCGTGAAAGAGGCCGATCCCAACGCTTTCATCACCATCACGAATACCTCCTCTATCATCGGTAAAGGCTTCCGCGGAGAAAATTAAGCGGAAATGATTGCCAACATATAACAGGTCCCCGTCTGTATTGGCAACAGACAGGGACCTCAATTTTTTAGTCCGTATTCTCTGATTTGTACTTAGTACTCGGGCGGATTGGCGAATTCAGCGTTCTCCACATACTCCTCGCCGTGGCGAATCATTTCGCGAAGATCATCGAACAATTTATAGTGTCTCTTCTCTTCGACAATCAGCCATTCGAGCAATTTTCGTTCACGCTTCGCTTGGGCATCGTCATCTGAAGCAGGGCCGGCCAGGATGGATTCATAGACTTCGATACTGGCTTTTTCCAACTCCATCGCCTGCTCGTAAACTTCCAGCGCGCTCACTTTATCCCGTACTTCACTGGCAAAGGGAGCTCTGTCCGAATACAAGGTCTCGATATCGCTGCTTTCATCCAGCTCGATTTCATCTGCACCTTCGAGGGTCTGCCGGATTTTCTCGGCATGTTTCTGTTCGGCGCGAGCCAGCTCGCGGAAAACCGCTTCCACCTTCAAATCTGCATGGGCTTGTGCCTGTGCGGTATAAAACGCTTCAGCATCATTCTCGGTCTTAATGGCATACTCTAGTGTATTCATTGTCACATCTCCCTTCGTTTTGGTCTTTATGACAAATTAAGTATAGCACAAATGCCTTATTTCGAGAGCTTGCGGATCAGAAGCATCACTTCTTCGACTTTCTCTGCGGCGTCATCCTTAGTCAGTGCTTCGGTCACGCAGTGATGGAGATGATCATCCAGAATCTGCGTGTTCACTTTCTTCAAGATCGCGATCGTCGCCATCAACTGATTCGATATATCAATGCAGTAACGATCGTCTTCTACCATCTGGAGGAGGCCGTCGAGCTGGCCGCGAGCCGTCTTTAACAGACGTGTTACCTTCACTTGATCGGCCATCATATCAGTTGCCTGCTTTCACGACATCGTAACCGGCATCGGTAACGGCGGCAACCAAGACTTCATCCGGAACCTCGACAGTCAGTTCGACGTCGGCGGTCCCAGCCTCTAAATCGACGCTGGCGCTGCTAACTCCGTCAACGGCTTTCAAGGCTTTCTCCACGGCGGCCTGGCAATGTTTACAGGACATTCCCTCGATCGTAAGTGTCTTTTTCATACTGTTTTCTTCCTTTCTTTCGGACGATAAGTCGCCCCTGTTCTCTGAATTCTGATCGGTCAATTTAGACATGACTTCTCGGCTGAAAGTGTGATCGCTTATTTCTTCGTTATTATGAGTCGCGCGATTCGTCTCATTCGTCCAGCGCGAAGTAAAGCTGCGAAGTCTCAGGGCGTTGGTGACCACGAAGACGGAACTAAGACTCATCGCCGCGGCCGCGAACATCGGGTTGAGCAGCCAGCCGTATAGATTATAAAAGAGACCGGCAGCCAGCGGGATACCAAGGATATTGTAGAAGAATGCCCAGAAGAGATTCTGTTTGATGTTACGAAGTGTCTGATGACTCAGATCGATCGCGGTAACAACATCTCTCAGATCCGACTTAATCAGGACAATATCCGCCGACTCCAGGGCAATATCCGTACCCGCCCCGATCGCAATTCCGACATCAGCCCGCATAAGAGCAGGAGCATCGTTGATGCCGTCGCCCACCATGGCTACCCGTTTTCCTGATTCCTGCAAGCGCCTGACTTCCGCTTCCTTGTCTTCCGGCAGGACTTCGGCGATGAAACGATCCACCCCGGCCTCGCGAGCGATGGCACGAGCGCTCTCGCTCTTATCGCCTGTCAACATCACGATTTCGATCCCTTCGTCTCGCAGCGCCAAAATCGCATCTACACTGGTCGGTTTGATCACATCGGCGATCGCGATAATACCTTTCAGGATTTTATCGGCAGCGAAGTAAGTCACCGTTTTACCATCCTTCTGCAGGTCTTGGATCCGCTCGTTTAAAGCGGGGATTTCATCCGTCAAGATGCCTTCTTCCTCCATGAAACGGGCATTTCCCCCATGCCAGACTTCGCCGTCGATGACAGCCGTCACTCCACGACCGGTATGAGCCAGGAACGACTCTGCCGGTAAAAGCTCTTGATTACTGCCAACTGTCTGACGCACGGCTTGAGCCAGGGGATGTTCCGAACTTTGTTCCAGGCTCGCGGCATATAACAGGAAGCGGTCCGTGTCCGTATCCAGGCTGATAACATCCGTTACATGAGGCTGCCCGGCCGTGATCGTACCGGTTTTATCGAGGATAACCGTATCAACGGCTTGTGCCGCTTCGAGCGCTTCTCCGGTCTTGATCAAAACACCGTTTCCGGCTCCCCGACCCGTTCCGACCATCAGCGCCACAGGAGTCGCCAGCCCCAATGCACAAGGACAGCTGATAACCAGTATTGTGATGCCGATCGAAAGAGCGAACTCGAAATCCGCACCCGAAAGCAGCCAGACAATGACCGATATGACGGCAAGCAGCATGACCAGCGGCACGAAAACAGCCGAGATCTTGTCCGCCAGTCTGGCGATCGGCGCTTTCGTTGTGCCGGCATCTTCGACCAGCTCGATAATTTTGGCCAGCGTCGTATCCGCACCCAACTTCTGTACTTCCACGCGGATCGAACCGTTTGTGTTCATGGTCGCACCGACGACTTTATCTCCGACGCGCTTATCCACGGGAAGGCTCTCGCCCGTAATCGCGGATTCGTCCACGGCCGTCTCGCCGCTGACAATCACACCGTCAACCGGAACCCGGCTGCCGGGACGAACATGAACAATATCGCCAAGTCGTAAATCAGACAAAGCCAGCTCCACCACTTCTCCTCCCCGCTCCGTCCAGGCGGTATCGGGGGCCAGTTCCATCAGTTTTTCCAAGGCCGAACCGGTTTTGCTTTTAGATCTTGCTTCCAGAAACTTACCCAACGTAATCAAGGTAAGAATCATGCCGGCCGACTCGAAGTAAAGGGAGTGACTGTAGCGATGAAGCAGATCCATATCCATTTGGCCCAGGCCATAGCTCATGCGAAACATCGCAAATACACCATAAGCCACTGCGGCTCCTGCTCCGACAGCTATCAGGGAATCCATGTTGGGAGCCAGATGATACAGTGCTTTAAAACCGCCTGTAAAAAACTTCCGGTTAATAAAAACGATCGGAATTACTAGTAAAAACTGGAGGAAAGCATAGGAAAGTACATTTTCCATTCCGTTCAGAACAGAAGGCAGAGGTATCCCGATCATGGGGCCCATCGCGAGGATAAAAAGCGGTACCATGAAGACGATCGACTGCAAGAGTTTTTTCTTCATTTTGGCGGCTTCTTCCTGCATCGGATTCGCTATTTTCCCGGCAACAGAACTTTTACGATCATTATCCGCGGTGCTTCTCTCCAAGGGGCTGGCACCGTAACCGGCATGCTCGACCGCCTTAACGATATCGCTCTTGCTTAATGCGTCATGGTCATAGAAGACTCTCATACTGTTGGTCAGCAGGTTTACCTGAACTTCATTGACACCGTTTAGTTTGGAAACAACATTTTCGATTCGTGTCGAACAAGCCGCACAGCTCATGCCTGTGACATCAAACTTCTCCGGCATTGTTTTTTGATTCATTGATCGTTCCATTGCAAACATCCTTCCTTTATCGTTATTGCACGGATCGGCGCAAGCTCTTTTCCATTCTCAGGATACACCCTCCCCCGGGGGAGTGTCAAGCTCATTTCACCTGTGCAAATGATAAACCGGTGCTTACAAATTGTAACTTAACGCATTGACTTACTTTTAGTTAGCCTGTAAACTTAACGAATCATAAACATGAGCCCTGCCGTCAACAACCGGCTTGCATGCATAGACGAGGTATTAAAATGAAAGGAAAAGACGAACTGAAGATCGCTGCGGCCAGTAAGGCAGCCAATGCGGGACATTTTGATCATGCGGTCATCTGCCCGAAGTTCGAGCATGCGTTTACGATTTTGGGTAAACGCTGGAACGGTTTGATCATCCGTACTCTGGTGAACGGTCCCCTGCGCTTCAGCGCCATCGAGGAAGCCATACCCTCGCTCTCGGCCCGGATGTTATCCGAACGATGTCGGGAGCTGGAAGACGAAGGCATTATCATACGCCATGTGTTCCCGGAAAAACCGGTACGCATCGAGTACGAGTTAACGCCGAAAGGCCACGATCTCGAGCCGGCATTGGATTTAATCCAAAAATGGTCGGATAAATGGTGCAGCGACAACACTTCGAAGAGCGAGCCTGAAGATGCTCCGGAAGCTTAAGCACGATTGAAGCAAGATCATGTAAGAAAAGGTTGTCTCAAAAGTGGAGTACTCCACTTTTGAGACAACCCTTTTGTCATTTTGGGACTACTGGCAGAAGCGGTCCGAGGTATTACTCTTCGTTTGTATTTACTTTATAATAAGTTTCAAGCATCAGCTTCAACGAATCATTCCAGAAGTACCAGTCATGTACGCCGTCCTTCTCAAAATAACGGAACTCGAAATCCTGCTCTTCCATGAAGTTCTTGAAATCAATATTGTCTTCATAGAGGAAGTCTTGTTTTCCGCACGTCATATGAATAATTGGCTTTTCGACCGGCTCGCCTTCGGCATAAGAGAGGACCAGAGCCTTCAAATCTTCGCCGCGGACCGGCTTGCTGCGGTGACCGAAAACACCTACCCATTCTTTATGCTCGGGCGGAATCGACTCGGCCGCGCTGAATTCGCCTATCATACGATGTAAAGGAGAGATCGCCGATGAAAAGGCGCCGCAGAGATGATAGCGTTCCGGACGCATCAGCGCGACTTTCAAGGCACCGAAGCCGCCCATGGACAAGCCCATGACAGCGGTATCTTCGCGACGATCCGAGACGTTGAAGAAACGCTTGACGAGTTGAGGAAGTTCGTCGGCAATGTAAGTAAAATAGTTTAAGCCAAAATCCATATCGGCATAAAAACTGCGCTGGACTTCGGGACAGACAAAAGCCACATTGTACTCTTCGGCATAGATGCTGAGCATGGTGTTATCGGCCCATGCATCGGCGTTATCCGACAGACCATGAAGCAGATAGATCACCTTCATCGGCGACTCGTCTCTCTTGTTGGGAAAGACGACCGAGACACTGGTCATCATCTGTAAAATCTGGGATCGAAAATTTCCTTTAAAAACCGGCATATGTACCTCCATATGAATGTAATGGATGACTTGCAAGTGTTTTCGTCTAAAAACGGTCATCTCATAGTCCATCTTACTCAATATCCATGAATAATTCCACACATAAACGATTAAAATCGGCCGGTTCTTTGATACAATGGAGACAATTCAAGAAATCAAGGAGGCAGCGGATGTCATCAAGACTCAATCTGAACCTAAACAAATCTTCAGGTAGACGCCCGACGATTTTGATACTGGGCGACCCCGCCGGGGAAGCTCGTTACCATCCTGTCGATTCTCTGCGGGCCGGTTTGGAGATTCTGAAAGACGAGGCGGAACTGATTGTCAGCACGGACTATCGGCAACTGGCCAATCGCGAAGTTCCCTTTGCCAATGTGGATTTGATTATCAACTACATCGACAACTGGTGTGAGCTCGATGCGTGGCAGCGAAGCCGGATTGCGGCCAGACTACTGATCTGGCTGGCAGGAGGCGGCGCATTACTGACGATCCACAACGGAATCATCACAAACGAGAGCACGGAATTACTGCAGATGCACGGTGCAGCCTTTACTCGACACGACGAGAGATGCGTTTTGCGTTTCGAAGCGGCCGATGACGCCGACGAACTTCTGACCGCCGATTTCGAGAGCTACGAAGAACTAGACGAACCGTATGAGTACCGTTTCGACACGTTTTTCGAGGAAGGTTTTAAGGTCTGGCTGAATTACCGCTACAAGAATTCGCTCTTCCCTGCCGGCTGGCATCGTCGTTTCGGCGAAGGTCGCATGCTCTATATGATGCCCGGCCACGATGAAACAGCCTGTAAAAATCCCGCTTTCGCTATTCTACTGCGAAATGCCTGCCGCTTTCTGTTGCGTTATATCGATGAGCAGATGCCCTGAACCCAATTGAACTCATTACTATAAATCCAAAATCCGGAGGTTTAGATGAAAGATTTTTTAGATAAGGATTTCCTTTTAGAAAGCGAAACAGCCAAGTGGCTCTATCACGACATATCGGCCGATTTACCGATAATTGATTACCACTGCCACATCGATCCGCAGGAAATTTACGAGGACAGACACTTTTCAACGATTACGGAAGCCTGGCTCGGCGCGGACCATTACAAATGGCGCCTGATGCGCAGTAACGGCGTCCCTGAAGAACTGATTACCGGAAACGGCGATCCCCGCGAAAAATTCCGTGCTTATGCCGAAGCGGTCAGCCTGGCCATCGGCAATCCCCTCCATCATTGGTCGCATATGGAGTTGCAGATGTACTTTGACTTTCATAAGCCTTTGACGCGTAAGACTGCAGACGAAGCGTACGATCTGGCCAATGAGAAGTTAAAAACCATGGGCGTGCGGGAGATGATCCGCCTTTCGAAGGTTGAAACCATCGTCACCACCGATGATCCGGCCGACGATTTACAGTGGCATGAACGATTAGCCCACGATCCGGCCTGTCCGGCGAAAGTTCTGCCTGGCTGGAGACCCGATAAAGCCCTGGCGATCACTACGGACGCCTATCCCGAATATCTGACACGTCTGGCGAAAGCTGCCGATATGGATGAAATCACGGATTACGACAGCCTCCTGAAAGCACTCGTGAAACGACTCGATTATTTCGCCGAACGAGGCTGTAAAATATCGGATCACGGTTTGAACTGGATACCTCGTATCGAAGGCCGTCATGGCAGTGAAACAGAGCTGGATGCGAAGACGATCTTTTCCAAACGGATGAAGGGGGAAGATATCAGCGAGATCGAAGCAGATCGATTCCGATTCGATGTCCTGGTATTCCTGGGCGGCGAATATGCCAAACGTGACTGGGTGATGCAGTATCACTTTAATACGCTGCGCGGGGTGAATACGCGTATGTCCCGTAAGCTGGGTCCGGATACCGGCTTTGATTCGATGCGGGACAGTCAAAACGCGGTTGCTCTGGCCATATTGCTGGATACGCTGGAGTCGGCCAAGTCACTGCCGAAAACTATTTTGTACTCTTTGAACGCTAATGAAAACGATATGCTGGTCGCTTTGATGACCAGTTTCCAGGGTGGCTTACCGGGTAAACTGCAACTGGGTTCGGCCTGGTGGTTCAACGATACGAAGGACGGCATGGAAGCACAGATGCGTTCTTTGGCTGCAGGTTCCAACCTTGGTAACTTCGTTGGCATGCTGACGGATTCCCGAAGCTTCCTTTCCTATGCCAGACACGACTACTTCCGCCGCCTTCTCTGCAACCTTGTCGGCGAATGGGTGGAAAACGGCGAGTATCCAAACGATGCCGAATTGCTAAAAGAAATCGTAGCCGGCGTTTCTTACCAAAATGCCAAGAAGTATTTTGCTTTCTAAGCGTATAATACGAAAATAGAGTAAAAAAGAGGCAGTGCGGGAAAACCTTACTGCCTCTTTCGTATTCTTTGTCCGATTTAATGATGATGGTGCTCG
Organism: Fastidiosipilaceae bacterium; assembly: GCA_050309435.1. Classification (GTDB taxonomy): domain Bacteria; phylum Bacillota; class Clostridia; order Saccharofermentanales; family Fastidiosipilaceae; genus CAYXVJ01. The sequence goes on along the minus strand of JBNRMJ010000008.1, from coordinate 4,942 downwards.
TGCTCATGATGGTCGTGATGATGATCATCATGGTCGTGGCCATGTTCCTGATGATTCAGTCGATTGATAGACTCGGCCATACGATCTTCATAAGACTTCGTCATATTAAGTTCCTTCAGGGAATAACCGCCCAAACGCCAGATCGGACTGGTATTCGCATAGTCCGCGTAAGCACGTAAAATCTGCTCCAGATGTTTGACATCTTCGATATCGACATCCATCTCGGCGAGAAGCTCGACAATGATGTTTAAGTCCGTTTCCTGTGCGGTTAAGAGTGCCAGATAGCGAAGAACATCCTCCTGGAGTTCCCATTCCAGCGTATTGATATCGTCTGAAATCAATTCCAGGAAGCTAAACCAGGCAGCATTATCAGCTGTGAACGGCGGCATCAGCGAAGCACGAATGTCTTTTGCTCTGAGCCTCCTGGCTTTTGTATGGTTCGCTTCGGCATATTCCCGGATCACCAAAGCGGTTTGATAATCCACACTTTCGTTATAGACATAAGGTCTGCGGAAGCTAAAGCCGGCTAAACCTTCCTTTTCGTGCAGTTCAAGATTACTGCGAATCAGTCGCCGAAGCTCGCTGAAGCTGTAGCTCTTGATAGTATCATGATACTCGTTATTGACGAGCTCCACGACGTCTTCCATCTTCACGACACCCAGTCTATTTACCAGAGCCGTCGCAACATTGGAGATCAAAGTGAAGAGCTTCGCTTCCTCTACGATATCCTCGAGAGGCCGCTCAAGCAGCAGTTTTTCGATTTCAGCCGTAATATAGACGCGATAGCCACTGGGACGATCGAAGAGGAAAATATAACCTTTCTCGATCATATCATTGAGCATCATGGCACGCTCGTAATTCACCAGGGCACCGTTTCTTTCAAGTAAATAATAAAGCAAAGTCGCATCCGTTCCGTTATGGATACGCATTTCGCTTCTGAGTCGTTCGGGAATTGTTACGATCAGTCGCTCGATCAGCTCTTCTTTACTTAACGAAAGCAGGTCTTCTTCAGGAATCAGGAGTGATTCTCCCATGGCCTGCAGCAGAGCATGTTCGTAAACATTTAGTCCTTCGCCTAGACTTTCCGGAAACTTACCCTCTAACAAGAAAGGATGCGTTTTCACCTGATCAGCGAGTCCTTTATCGTCGTCCTCGTCCGGATCGAAATCATCCAGGATCTTCTCCGGATCATCCAAATCGTCTAAGCCGCCATATCCCGGAATACCCGACACATCCGGATCCCGGCCGTCTTCCATCGCTGCCAGGACTTCTTCGTCGGGTTCTTCGTCCTCATTTTCATCACCTGAAATAGACAACTCGTTTACGAGTTTGGCCGGAGCCGCAGATTCGTTTTCGCTACGTATCCCGGCTTGGACGATATCTGAAAATTCATGCCTGTACAACCAGTCTTCGATGTAGAAGCGATATTTCTGTTCCATTGTCTGCCGGTAATTAATCGAGCTTAACAAGCGGCTGATACTGTTACCGCGTTCATCCGCATTCCTGATGCGATCCTGCTCCGAAATCGCGAATGTAATCCAATCCTTCTCTTCTTCGACCCAGGGAATAGCCTGGATCGCCGAAGGCAATAGCCAGGTTTTTTCCCAGGGGAAAGCGGGAAGCCCGCCGAGAAGCAAACGGATCAGAGGCATAAGAACGGTGAGGACATCTTTAGTCTCGCCGGAAGCGACACGCTCGTCCCTTTGTATCAAAAGCTCTTGAAGCCGGTCGTTCAAAACTCCGCCGAGAGTAAGAAACGGCCGGTGTAAAGACCATGTATTGATGTAGATAATCCAGTAGGCGGCGATTAAAGCCCAATCGTCGATCGTAAAATCCGGACGCTCGTTAAAACGATCTCCTCTGCCGGAATCCAGCAGACATCTGACCTTTATTGCCAGTTCCGGGATCTCTTTCAAGCCGGCATCAACGTCATCGTCAGCGGACAAACCGCCATTTTCCCGTAAGACGGTAAGCTCTTCTTCTAAATCTTTTATTAGGTTTTTTATCGCCTCGTCAATACCTTCCAAGCAAGTCATCTTCTCTATCTCCATTCCGTTGATTCAAAACTTCATTACTGATCTTTATTCTAACCGAGAGCTAACTTCCATACCAGCAAAGGGCAGAAGAAAACCTCCCCGGAGGAGAGGTCTTCCATGTGTCCGTACCTTAGCGTCTACGACTTCGGGAAATCATCAAGAGACGCATCAACTGGAGAATTGAAGCTGCCGCAGCGGCAACATATGTCATAGCGGCTGCATTCAGTACCTTCTTCGTGCCAATAAGCTCTTCTTCCGTCAAAACGTTATTCGAACTCAAAATAGCCAGCGCGCGTTTCGATGCGTTAAACTCAACCGGAAGCGTAATTAAGGCAAAAACCGTTGTAAGCGAGAAAGCAATAATGCCTATCTGGATAAAAAGATCGCCGGTCGTCGAATTTAGTATCAGTCCAATCATCAGTATCGGAATAGATAAACGTGATCCGATATTGGTTACCGGTACCAGAGCCGATCTGAGCATCAGAGGGCCATACTGCTGATCGTGCTGGACCGCATGGCCGCACTCGTGAGCGGCAACACCCAAAGCAGCAATCGAGCGATCGCCGTATACGGGCTCCGAAAGACCCAGAGTCATCTCACGCGGGTTGTAATGGTCGGTCAATTGTCCCGGTACTGCTTTTACACTAACCGAATGAATGCTGTTACGGTTCAAAATCATCCGAGCGACATCGGCACCGGTCATACCGGAACGCGTCCGGATCTGTGCATACTTATTAAAGGTACGGCTGACATTGGCTTGAGCAAGCAGACTCAACACTGCTCCTATGATGACGAATATATAAGTAGCGTCCCAAAAAAACGGATAAAACATATCTTTCCTCCTCTCGAGTTAAGTTGATTACTCATCACTAACTTAATTTATTTTAACACGAAGATGTTTCCGAACTGCAAACATCAATACGTCTTGCAGCGGTAAGCGGCTAACAAAACGTAACTTTAGACACAGCGATTGCTCTCACGTTAGTTTAGACTAACCATAACGAAGATATCTCATACCGTTGAGATAAATTTTTTGTAACACGAGGAGGTCACACGTGAAATACACATTACCTGAATTAGATTATGCTTATGATGCTTTAGAGCCCTACATCGATGCCCGTACCATGGAAATTCATCATACGAAACACCATCAGGCTTATATCAATAACCTGAATGCCGCTTTGGATAAACATCCCGAACTGGCCGATACCAGCCTCCTGGAGCTGCTCTCCGATCTGGACAGCGTACCGGAAGATATCCGTACTGCCGTTCGTAACAACGGGGGCGGCCATTATAATCACAGTCTTTTCTGGACTTATCTGACTCCCGACAGTAAGGGACCCGAAGGCGATATTGCCGCTGCCATCGACAAGGCTTTCGGTAGCTTCGATAACTTCAAGAAGGAATTCTCCACCGCTGCAGCCACACGTTTCGGCAGCGGCTGGGCCTGGCTCATTGTAGACAAGAACAAGAATCTTAAGGTTGTTTCCACCGCCAATCAGGACACCCCTCTGGCCGATGGTAAGCCGATTCTCGGTCTGGATGTCTGGGAGCATGCCTACTATCTGAACTATCAGAATCGTCGACCGGATTATATCGAAGCATTCTTCAAGGTCGTGAACTGGGACACCGTCGCTAAGTCCTACGATACACTCAGCAAGTAAAATCGATCCAACCCGATGATGTTAAAACTCCGTTGCTTGAGAAAGCAACGGAGTTTCTTTATACATAATTCAAATGGCAGTAAAGTAATGTCTGATAAAGACAGAAAACTTACTTATTGGCCTTCAGACGTTTAGCTTCGGGAGAGACCTTGGCATGCGGGCTTTCCAGTGTTTCTCTGCGAAGGACGGGCACTGCCCAGCGCACTGCATTTTTGAGAATCTGCTGTACAACGGGATGCTTGTACGATGCATTGGTCTCATGTCCCGGCTGGAAGTAGAAAACCTTACCCAGGCCTCTGTTCCACACACAACCGGAACGGAAAACTTCGCCGCCGGAGAACCACCCCATGAAAATCAAATCATCCGGTGTCGGAATGTCAAAATGCTCTCCGTACATTTCTTCTTCTTCAAGCTCGAAATATTCCGGCACTCCGGCCGCGATCGGATGTGTCGGAGCGATTGTCCAGACGCGCTCGAAATCATGGTCGCGCCAACGAAGATTGCCGCTCGTTCCAATCAGATAACGAAACGGTTTGGCCAGGTGAGCCGAGTGCAAAGCGATAAAACCCATACCGCTATGCACGTGCCGAACCACACGTAAGGCAACTTCTTCGCTGACTAAATGGTGTGAGTTATGTCCCCACCAGATCAATACATCAGTCTCCTGCAAGACCTCTTCTGTCAAGCCGTGATCCGGCTCCTCGAGAATTGCCGTTCGTACGGCAATATCTTCTTCACTGCCCAGTACTTCGGCCAGATACGCATGAATACCGCCCGGATACATATCCAGTACTTCCTGCGTGATTTTCGTATGCTCGTTCCAAATCGTTAAACGGATCATATACACCTCACTATACTATTGTCGAATCCGAGTCGTCTGCATCACTCGATCCCGATACTTACTTCGCAGTTTATCATATTCGGCTAAAAATAAAACAAAATATATAATGATAATTGCCAAGTCATAATTTACTTCGGGTTATTGACAGCTTCTATATTCCTGATAAATGAGAAAGAGCAAAGCAACTCAGGGATGGGAATTTTAGGTACGCGAACGCGGCTTTTCGCTTTCTGCTGAATTCGGATATAGAGTCTAAACCATTCTCCGTCCGCGTCCGGCTGTCCCTGAATGGCAAAATCATCCAAAGTCAGTCCGTTGGATTCCAAGATGGTCTGCAGCATGTCTATATTCTCCAAAGGCGAGCGAATGTCCATGAGAAAGGCGATACTGCGGCGTAAACC
>JBNRMJ010000007.1:0-28665 GCA_050309435.1 Fastidiosipilaceae bacterium | reverse complement strand
ACTACTACCGCACCAACAACTGCAGCAACCACGACTACGACACAACAGCCGACTACCCAGCAGACTACTCCGACAACAACAAGACCGACCGACGGACCGACTCCCACAACGTCACCTACGACAGCCGGTCCCACACCGTCACCGGTACCCACCGGCGAGCCGTCCGAAACGACTGCTCCTGCAGAGACAACTACAAGCGAAACGACTACGACGGAAGCCACTTCGGAAGCAAGTACATCTGAAGTCATTCAAGTCGGTTTGGAACTTCGCCATGTCATGGGAACAACCGGTACTTATATCGCCAGACAGCCAGATTCGCATCAGGTTCCGGCGGGATTCACCGAAGTTAAGCGGGACATTCTGGGCTCGCTGATCACAACCTGGTTCAACGACAGCACGGGGCAGACTTTGCTATATTTGGAAGATCCCGAGTTGGAAGAAGGATTCTTTTTGTTCGACAGCGTCAGCAATCAACTGTATCCGTATTACAGCCGCGTGAACTTTGATTTTGATGACGATAGCTACACGGTGTTACCGATAGACGGGGATGTCGGAGAAATCAGCGGCTATGAAATTGCCGAATATTCTCTTGGCGGCGAATTAACGTCCGCGCTGATTGATATAGAGAACTCCAATCGTGTGCTTTTACAGGTGCTCGGTTCAAACGGAAGCCGATCGCTATACCTCTATGAAACACTCTCTGACGGTTCAAGCAAGTTTGAGCTCTATACACCGGAGCCGGAAGAAACAGAACTGAGCAGCGAAGAAACAAGCGAGAGCGTGGTCGAAAGCAGTGCTACGGAAGAGAGCAGCGAAACTACTGCCTTGACGAAGCCCTCCGATAAAGATGGGAAAGGCGGCCTGATGGATGTCATCAAGGCTTTACCGTTGAAGGGGATTGCAATCGGCTTTGGTGTTATACTTTTCTTATTGATTATCACTTTGATCGTCTTGAGTAAGTTAAATCGCTCCAAACCGGTCACCCGATCCGTTACTCTTCAGGATCCGACGCTTCGCGCCCGCCAGCCAAATCCTGATCAGAACAATCGTCCGGAAAATAAGTAAGATAGAATTAATAGCTTTACGTGCGAGCCGATACAAGTGATGAATATTGAAAGCTTGGTGACTTTGCGTGAAGAAACATAGTGACAAACATTTAAATCAAGTGAGCCAGGTGCACAGTGATGCATCTGGCTTTCTTTCGTCTCTGCGAATCCAAATCGATCAGACCTCGTTTCGACGAAATGTCCTGCTCTGGGGCATAGGTGCGATAGGCTATGCTCTGATCTTTCATCTCATTTACTCCATATCAAATGGCAAAGGACTCTATCCGGCCGCAGCTCTAGCTTGTATCACCTTTATTTTGCTTCAGATTCCAGCCTGGCAGCGCAACAAGGATAGCTGGCTGGCCGGCAGTAAGCTTGGCCGGACAGAAGCTCTATGGCTCGAGATCATCAGACTCTTTTTGACTTTGGGCGGCGCCTTTGCCGCTACGTATTATCTGATCGACCGCTTGGAGATGTCTGCCATAGCTGCCTCTTATCTAATCGCGCTCGCGCTCTTTTTTGGACATCTGACGGTCAGCTTTGTTACTTATCCCGTTTTGCTATATATAATATTCGGATTGCTCACGACTGTCGTCAGCATCGTCAGTTTCAACGGCATGAATTACCTTTTATACGGCACGGTGACGGGCGGAGGATCCGAGTTCGGCTGGTTCGTACCGAAGCTGGTATCCTGGGTTCTGGCGGTTCTCTTCGCCTATTTGACGAATCGCAAGCTGGTGTTTCAGGCGAGTGGGAATTTCTGGCACGAGATGCTAAAATTCTTCGTAGCGAGGCTCGCATCGGGCTTGCTTGTTGAATTCCTGGGCTTGTTTATCCTCGAAAATCTCTTATCGATCGCACGTGATGTCAGCAATCTCTTGATATCGCTGATCGTTGTTGTTGTGAATTATGTGTTTAGCAAGCTCTTCGTCTTTAAAAGGCGTGCGCAATAGATAGGAAGGCCTTGATTATGAATTACCGCGAAGTGATGGAATATCTGGAGAAGACATGGCGCTTTGGCAGCCGCCTGGGTTTGGAACGGGTGGCAGAGTTGATGCGTCGTTTGGGCGATCCGCAGAAAAAGCTTCGTTATATCCATGTTGCCGGCACTAATGGTAAAGGCAGCACCGTTACTTATATCGCGACCATCCTGGCGGAGGCCGGGTTGAAAGTTGGCATTTATACTTCTCCTTACATTAATCGTTTCAACGACAGAGTAAGAGTTTTAGACGGACCGGCAGATGCCCAAAGAAGAGTACATGATGACCGCGTCGGTGAAATCACGGATGATGATGTTGCCGCCATTTTTACCAGAGTCTCCCGGGCAGCAGACGATATGATCGGCGACAGTCTTGATTCTCCCACCGAATTCGAACTGATTACGGCGATGGCTTTACTATATTTCGCAGAACAGAATTGCGATGTGGTGGTTTTAGAAGTGGGCCTGGGCGGACGTCTCGATTCGACCAACGTCATCGATGTCGCGGATGTCTGCGTGATTACTGCTCTCGGTTACGATCACATGGACCGGCTGGGTAATACGATCGGTGAGATTGCGGCCGAGAAAGCCGGCATTATCAAGGCCGGAACGAAAGCGGTCTTGCTTTACAAGCCTGAGCTGGCGACGAAGACCCAAGAAGAAGCCGATGAGATCAGACGCGTGATCTCGAAGCGCTGCCGGGATCTGGATGTGCCATTGATCGAGGTAGGGGATGAAGATATCGTGCCGATGGAACGAAGCTTTTCCGGACAGATCTTCCGCCTGAGCGGCTATGCGCGTCCTCTCCAAACGAGATTGATCGGATCTTATCAGAATCTCAATGCATCTCTGGCGATACGGGCGGTAGAAGCCTTTATGCCGGAGTTAACGGCAACCGAAGCGATCTACCGGGGCGTCAGGCAGGCCGTCTGGCCGGCGAGAGTCGAAGTGGTTCAAGAGAATCCGCTTTTCATTATCGACGGCGCTCATAACCCGCAGGCGGCCTGGAAACTTCGCGAGAGCATGGATCTTTTGGCAGCGGGGCGAAAAATCGTGATGCTGACAGGCGTACTTGCCGACAAGGAAGATAAACCGATGCTGGAAGAACTCCTTGGCGAAGCCCGTTACGAGGTCGATTCCATTATCGTCACAGAACCCACGATCTTCCGAAAAAAAGACGCAAACGATTATCTTCGCGATATCGAGGCTTTCTATGAAACGCATCCGGAGACGAGAAAACCGCAGCTGGCGGTTGAAAAAGATTGTAGCCTCGCCTTAAGCAAAGGACTCGAGTTGGCAGCTGCCGATAACCGTATCTTATTGGCTTGGGGATCGTTATACCTGGCCAGCGATTTAAAGCTGGCTTATGCTAAAATAACGCATACCGATTAATTGAATTGAGGTTGTCTGGATAGATGAGATGGCAGGAAGAAGCGAGTCGCTTTGATGCTTTAAATATTGATGAAGTTCTGGATTTTGCAGCTCCGGATATTAAGGAAGAGGCCGTCGCCCGTTACAATCGTGCGATCGGTCAAATCAAGTCGGGCAGCGGCGACATTGCGAGTATCGCGTTGCGTCAGCTTGCATCCACCTATCCTGATTTCGCCGAAGCGGTGCTCTTGAACGCATGCTGTCAAATGGCCTGGGGCGAACCCAAGCTGGCTTTGGAAGCTTTGGAATCTCTCTCGGAGATGGAGTTTTTAACCGAAGACGAGCGTTTTCGTACGGATTTATACCTGAAGGCGGTTAAGGCGGATATGGCAGAAGCTGCCGCCATGAAGGAGAGAAGCTCGACGGGCATGACCTATGCCGCCGGTCGTCTGGCCCGAAGCATGGATACGCAGGCCAGGCGAAATACATTTCATGGCGATCTTCGCTCGGACGATCAATATATCCAGCAACTGAGCGAAGGCGGAGATGCGGCGAAGATCCTGATCCCGGCTTCCGGACGCAGAAGAAAGCCGCTCTGGCAGATTCTTGCACTTGTAGTCGGTGTTCTGGCCGTCATTTTTGTCGCGGTTCGTTTTTTACCGAAAAATAACACCCCGCCTGCAAGTTCAAGTAGCGAAGAAACATCTGCCGGCGAGCTTCCGACAACGACTACGCTGGCGAACTCGCCGACACCGGAACCCACGCCCGAGCCGACTCCGACAGAGGCGCCGACACCGACACCGATTATCCCGCCCGGCAATGCAGGCCCGGATTCGGATGACAGCGAACGTCTGGCCTGGCTTTTGACGGCGCTGCAGGAACTGTCTCCGGAAGACGAGGCGTACAAGCTGTTGCTTGATCAGTATATGGCCTTGTTCGAACCGACACCTACGCCGACTCCGACGCTGGCGCCGACCACGACAACGGCGCAGCCGACAACAACAGCTCCGCCTGCGACCACGACAACACAGGCACCGACCACAGCTCCGAGTACGAGCCAAACGAGTCAAACGACTCCAACTTCGTCTCCGACAAGCGAAAGTACGACGACAGAAGCCCCGACCACGACATCAACGACTGCTCCGACTACTTCGACTACGACCGCTACGCCGAGTACGACAAGCTCCGGCACGAATGCTTCTGCTCCGTCGCCGACAGCCGCACCGACTGTCACACCGTAAAGCGCGGTGCTGATACTACTTACCGGTGATTCTGATTATTGATGATGAATGAGGATTAGATATGGAATACATTAGTACCCGAGGTTTTGAGGCACGTTACAGTTCCGCCGAAGCCATACTGCAGGGTTTGGCTCCGGACGGCGGACTCCTGGTTCCCGCGAGCATTCCCAAACTGACAGAACGCGCGTTGACGAGCTTGATCGAGCAGAGCTTTCCGGAACGGGTGGCTTATATTCTGAGTCTCTTTTTAACCGATTTTTCTTATCGGGAACTGCTTGACGCGGCTTTACTTGCTTATGACGAAGAGAAGTTTTCCGGAGAGGCCGCCAAGCTGGTTCAAATCAATCCTTATAACGATTTCGAGTATATGCTCGAGTTATGGCACGGACCAACCTCAGCCTTCAAGGATATGGCGCTACAGCTTCTGCCGCATTTAATGTCGATGGCAGTGGAGAAAGTTGCTCCGGGTAAGGAAGTGCTTATCTTAACGGCAACCAGCGGCGATACCGGTAAAGCGGCTCTGGAAGGCTTTCGCGACGTGCCCGGAACGAAGCTGATTTGCTTCTACCCGAAAGGCGGTGTTTCGCGTATCCAGGAATTACAGATGACGACCAGCACTGCGGATAATCTGCACGTGATGGCTGTCGAAGGTAATTTCGACGAAGCGCAAGCCGGTATCAAGTCTTGTATGGCCAATGCGGAGCTTCGAGAGGAACTTGCCGCAAGAGGCATTCTTCTGACCTCGGCCAATTCGATAAACTGGGGTCGTCTGGTCACGCAGATCGCCTATTACTGGTCCGCATATCTGGATCTGGTGAAACGCGAAAAGATCGAGTGGGATACGAAACTGAACTTCGCCGTTCCCACCGGTAACTTCGGCAATATCCTGGCGGCCTGGTATGCCCGCGAAATGGGTCTGCCGGTGAACATGCTGATCTGCGCTTCCAACAGGAACAATGTCTTGTCGGATTTTCTGCGGACGGGAAGCTACAGCATCAAACGCCAGCTGTTCAAAACCAATACGCCGTCTATGGATATTTTGATATCCAGCAATCTCGAGCGTCTGCTCTTCGAAATGAGCGGCCAGGATGCCGGCTTTATCCGGAATATGATGAAGGATTTGACCTTGAACGGTGAATACTTCATCGGGCATAACCTGAGAAAAAGCATTCAAAGCGTCTTTGTCGGAGGCTTCGCCGATGATAAGGGTGTCATCCGGACGATCCTCCAAACTTATGACGATACGGATCACGTGGTGGATCCACATACAGCCGTGGCCTTTAATGTTTATTCCCGTTATCGCAGACGCGCCAGAGATTACTCGCCGGTTGTCTACGTCGCCACAGCAAGTCCGTTTAAGTTCGCGGGAACGGTTTGCAGCGCTCTCTTCAACGAGGATATGGAAGATCGTAACGAGATGGACTTATGGCCGCTTTTATCCAACGAAAGCGACCTGGAAATTCCTTCTGGCCTGCAGAAGTTGACCGCACTCCCGGTCATTCATGAAGAGAGTTGTACACCCGAAGAGATCGAGACGGTTGTGCTGGATCTCATAAAAGCCAAAGGAGTCATCTGAGATTATGCGTTTGGCAGAACTTATCAAAAGCATAGAGATAAAAAGAATCATTCATCCGGCTAAGGACAGCGCTGCTTGGGGTGATGTCGAGATCACGGGAATTTCTCTGGATTCCCGCGATATTAAGAAGGGTTATCTTTTTGCCGCGATTCCAGGTTTGAAAAACGACGGCCATGATTACCTCGCTCAAGTAAAGGAGGCAGGTGCCGCTGCCGCCCTGGTCGAGAGAATCTCGGAGGATGTCGACTTGATACAGATTCAAGTCGAAAGCGTTCGTTACTCTCTGGGACCCGTTTGTGCGACGCTTTACGGCACGAGCCGTGAAGACGGTGTTGTCTATACGGCAGTCAGCGGTACGGACGGGAAGACATCGACCAATCAGCTGATAACTTATCTGATGGAAAAAAGCGGTAAGACGGTCGGCCGCATCGGTACGCCGGGCATCTCGTATCCCGGTTATACGAGCGAACACGGCAGCCATACCACGCCGGACAGCCCTGCCTTGCATGCGACCTTTGCCAGGATGAAAGCCGCCGGCTGTAATATGATCGGTATGGAAGCATCGTCTCACGCTCTGGATCAGCATCGACTCAGAGGCATTCCATTTAAAGCCGCCGTCTTCACCAATTTGTCACACGAGCATCTGGACTACCACCACACGATGGATGAGTATGCCAGAGCCAAACGCCGTTTATTCGAACAGCTGGACCGTGATGCCGTCGCCGTCTTGAACGCAGATGACGAGCGTTTTGAAGAGTATAAGCAACATAGTAAAGGACGAGTCGTCTCCTACGGACAGGCGGCCGGAGCCGATTACCGCATATCCGATGTTCATAACGGCTTGCACGGACTGAGTTTTTCCTTAACGTCAGGGCATAAGAGTTATAAGCTTCAGACCAAGGTCTACGGACAGTTCCAGGCTTATAACATGACGGCTGCGCTTGCCGCCTGCGTCGAAGGGCTGGGTATGGATTTGGATAACGGCGTTCGTCTGCTACAGGAATTTGTCGGCGTCGACGGACGGATGCAGCCGGTTCATGAAGGACAGGATTTCGCCGTGATCGTGGACTTCGCGGTCACGCCGCGGGCGATCGAGCAATCGCTTCGCTCGGTCCGGGATCTGAATCCGAAGAGGGTATGGATGGTCATGAGCTCTGCCGGTCAGCGCGACAAGACCAGACGGCCCCGGATCAGTCAGCTGATGAACGAACTGGCCGATGAAGTTGTCCTCACAAGCGATCTGGTCTTCGGGGAGAATATCGTCAGCATAGTCAAAGACCTGAAAGAGTATATCGCTCCAGAGAAATGCCACGTGATATACAGTCGTCAGGAAGCGATGCGCTACGCAATTATGCATGCCGCACCGGGCGATGCCGTCTTGATCTGCGGCCTCGGAGACATTCGCTTCATGATCATCAGCGGGCACGAATACTATCACGACGATTACGAGTACGCGAGACATTGCGTGACCGAACGCCTGACGACCGAAGTGCTGAAGAAGCAGGTAGAGGAGGCAGGCGAGAACTGGTCTTAATTTTCGCCTTATTTGTGATTTCAAATAAAAAGCAGAAACCCTCTTAAAGTGGCTTCTGCTTTTCTTATTGGCTTGATAAGATTTATGCTTTCAGGAAATCGGCGATTTCGTCTCTGGATACACCGATGCCGCCTTGAGCATCCAGTTTCTTACCGTCCATACGAAATGCAGGGAGGAACCAGACATCGTTTTCTTCATAGGCGTAGTCGTTACCGTCTTCCTGGATCTGCTTATACGTGCCGTCGACCAGAGCCGTGTAGTAACTGTCGCGGTCGACAAGATCACTGACATAATCGGCCAGTACGGCCGCATCTTCGACATCGATCCGATCTACGTGTAAGGCCTTGAACAGGCGCTCGTGATAAGCGAGGACGTCATAGCCCTTATCCATCACGAAAAACAAACCCTGAAGTGCCAGATCCGTATGCGGGGGATGGTCCTCGGGACGGGGATGCGATTCGCAAGGGCGCCAGGTAACCTTGATGTCATCGTGCTCCTTGAGCAGCTCGAGGAGATTTTCATATCCTCTTTTACAGTAAGGACACTCGTAGTCGAAAAAGAATTCTAAATGTCTCACGTCGTCATTCCTTTCTATCTGTACATGCCGGGCACGGGACTTTTTCCACTGTGCCCGAAGCCGGTGCAGGCTGGCTTAACTTATTTCATTGTAGCCTAAGATGCCGATACGAAATCGTAGCATTTGTCCGATCGGGTATCCGATTCATCTGTTTATTTTGAAAAGAGATCGATCATGACGGAAAAATGACACAATTTTTCACATTTTTGCGAAAGTCTCATCACATTTACCTGCGATAATGTACTCAGAGCAGAGACAGAAGGTGCTAGTAATTAGCAAGATTCTTTTTCATTTCCTTCCTCCAAGCGGAAATCCCGAGAGTAGTGGCTCGGGATTTTGCTTTGGTTTATGCCTTTCCTCCTTTTGGCATGAACCGCCCCTCTTAGATAAAATTCATTCACTCTGCTGCAGATGACGCCGGATCGGCGTCTTTTTTGCATTTCGGATATTTTCTTACCGGACTGCAGCGGGCTATCTGCTACGATAGTGATATAAGAGTAAATGTCATCGCAAGCCGAAGAACCGGGCCGATAAAGGGTAGAGGAGAGGCGGATGATGTATTTATTGTTCTTGCGACACGGAGAAGCTGTCGCGCGGGATTCAGGCATAGCGGATCGAGACCGGAGTCTGACCGCAGAAGCGCAGCCGGTTTTAAGGGCATTCTTCTTGCAATTGATTGATCGCATTCGTGATTGGGAGAAGTCGCCGAACAGCACTGTCGAGATACTATCGAGTCCGAAACGCCGATCTCTGCAGACAGCCGGGATCCTGGCCGATCTTAGCGGATGGACGCCGGTCGAAACGCATGACTGCCTGGCGGGAGACACTCTTGATCACCTTCATGAACTTCTCCTGCCAAAGAAGACCGTCTCGATCGTTTTTATCGTCGGTCATGAACCTTACTTGAGTCAGTGGACGAAAAAAATCTCGGGGGAAGAAATCTCCTTTGCCAAGGGGGGATGTGCCGCTTTGAAGGTCGACTTGGATGCCGGGCAGCTTCGCGGCGAATTGCTCTGGTACCTGAAACCCAAGAAGATTAAGAAAATCAAACGGCAGAAGCATAAAGCGATCAAGGAACGATTGACACAGATCCAAAAGGCAGAAGCGCGACTCGAAGACGAAATCGATCATCCTGATACGGTGCATCGTTTCCGAGTGGAAACAAGAATGCTACGCTCGCTGCTTAGTTTCTATCAGCCTTGTCTGCCAATCAGGAAAAAGGACTACAAAGAGATACAGGATGCCTTGAGAAAATCATCGAATGCTCTGGCTCGTTTACGTGAGATCGATGTATTAATCCGGGATTATCAGAATAAACTTCAGCAGGAAAACGGCAAGAGTATACAGGAGCCTTCATTACTAAAGTATCTGAAAGAAGAGCGCCGGGCAGAGGCCAAAGCCGTTCTAAAGAAACGCCGGGACGGTAGTTTAAAAATCGGTCGGAAAACAGTAGAAAGCTATCTTTCGGATCAGATGCTAAAAGAAGACAAGGCGTTCGATATTCAGCGCCTGGATGCCTGGCGAAGCCAGATCAACCGCAGTGTCCGCCATATACATAATTTAAACTATGATGAGCTTCATCAGCTCCGTATCCTGACGAAAAAGACCCGTTATGTGCTGGAACTCCTGGACTATCTTCTGCCGCGAATCAGAGAAAAGGAGATCGTGAGACTAAAGGAACTTCAGGATCGACTCGGTGCTTTATGCGATCATCACAGGCATCGGGAAATCCTGGAAGAGATTTCTCGAAAGCAGCTTTCGGAAGGTGAAAAAGATGAAATTTTGTCCTATGTGAAACAGTTGGAGAAAGAAGAGGAGCATATAATTAACTTATTCAAGAATAAGGAGTGAAATTATGGATAATCGAAATAAGATGCAGTTTTCGCCTCACAACAGCTCCATCGGAAACTCCGATGCCCGTTTCCTTGTGCTGGTCGCCTATCTGGGACCGATCGTAATCGGCTGGATACCGGAGGTCGGCGGTATCCTCAGTTGGATCTTACCCTTGATTCTGCTTTTCATGGAGCGCCAAAGTCTGCTGGTGCGTTACTCGGCCGCCCAGAGCTTTGTCCTGACGGTCATTGTCGCCATCGTGAATCTGATTTTGTCCTTTTTGGCTGTCGTCATCGGTATCCTGACCTTTGGCATCGGGGCGATATTAATGGGTCTGATCGGCTTTCTCTTCAACTTAACCGTCTGGGTCTTTTTGGCTTACGCCGCTTACCAGGGCTTTTCCAAATGGACGGTTTGGCAGATGCCGGGTTTCTTCCCCTGGGCGGAAAAACTCGAACGAGCCGTGGGCGGGTCCGGAAACGGCAATCGTTTCTGATTCATCCGCTGATTACATCGTTTTATGAAAAAGCAGTCGTTCCATTGGAGCGACTGCTTTTGTTTCAGTTCATTCGGAGGCGATCAGGCGCGGGCGAGAATGGCACGGCCTTCTTCGGTTTTCGCCAGATCAAGGACGTACTGAGCAAACATGCTGTTGGCCCAGGCGAACCATTCGCGAGTGAAGTTGGCGGGATCTTCGACGTGGAAGCTCTCGTGCATCTGACTGGTGCCGGCATCGGTGTTCAAGAGCATCTTGAGGAGCTCTTCCTTCTCGGTAAAGTCGTTTGTCGTCAAGCCTTGAATGACCAGGGCGATCGGCCAGATATGCTCCGGCGGTGTGTGCGGGCTGCCGACTCCTTTACCGTGTGTTCCTTCATAATAGAAGGGGTTGGCCTTGGAGAGGACGAAGCGTCTGGTGTTCTGATAAATTTCGTCATCCGCGCTGACATAACCAAGCCAGGGAGCAGCCAGCAAACTGGGGACGTTGGCATCATCCATGAAGACATAATTTCCGAGGCCATCTGTTTCGTAGGCATAGCAGGGACCGAAGCCTTCAATCTCCACGATACCGTACTTTTGAATGCCGTCGTCAATTTCGCCGGCCAGCTTCAGTGCGCGCCCGGCCTCGGCTTCATCGCCGTAAACATCCGTAAAGATATGTGCCGAGTCCTTGAGAGCCACGACCGCATACATGTTTGAGGGGATCAGATAGCCGTATTCACAGGCATCGTCGCTGGGACGAAAGCCCGACCAGGTCATGCCGGTATAAGCGACCTTCGCACCGCGACCTTCGTTGGGCAGTGTCTCTGTCTTGACGAGTTCCGGGGGTACATCACGCTCGAAGAAGTAAGAAGACTTTTCGAAATGATATTGCTCCCGTGAGAAGGTATCCGTAATTTCAGAGAGGGCCTTCTTTACTTCGGCAGTAAAAACCGATGTATCGCCGGTAGCCTGCCAGTAATCGTGGGCCAGATGAATCGCCGCGCAGAGCGAGTCGACTTCGTACTTGCGCTCCCAGATCTGGGGATGATCGAAGTCCGTGCGATCCTGATCCCACTTCGCTCCGTTGGGTTCTTCGTTGAAGGCGTTGGCGTAGTTGTCGAGCAGGACCATATCCATCTGACGCTTGATCAGACCGGCCAGAATATTCGCCAGTTCGGGATCGTCCTTCGCCTCGGGGATGTAATGACGGACTTGAGATGTGGAGTCACGCAGCCACATCGCGGGAATATCGCCTGTCATAACGTAGCTGCTGCCGTCGGGCATAATGGCCGTTGTCGTTTCCAGCGTGGAGACGTAGCAAGTTTCAAACATATCGGCAAGCTTCTCGTTTTGAGGCATGAGGGCGCGAATTTCAGCAATACGCTCGACCATGCGGGCGCTGCGTTTTAAATTAAATGTTGCCATGAAGGACCTCCTAAAAGTCACATTTATATCCAGAAGATTTTAACATATAAAGATGAGGAAGGTGCGTATACTAAAGCTATTGCTGGTTTTACCCGTGGGCCGGGAGAACAAATCGTATTGTTTCTTTCTCGCAAAACAGTATACTTAGCCTTGTTGAATCTTGAAATTCAACCAATTAACGATATTAAGGTGTGCAAAGTATGAGTTTAAGAAAGGCTAATGCGGGTGATATCTTCGCCATTATGGAGATTATTAATCAGGCGAAGGTAAAGTTGGCCAACGACGGTCTCGATCAGTGGCAAGACGGCTACCCGAACGAGGGAGTCATTGAAAACGATATAGCGCTGGGGCATGCATATGTATGGGATGTCAGCGAAAAAATCCGGACGAACGAAACACTCAATGGCGTGATAGCTTACGTGACTTTATCCTCGGGACCGGATCCCTTTTATGATCGTATCGATGACGGCAAGTGGTTGACCGAGGGAGAAAATTACGCAGTAGCCCATCGTCTGGCGGTCGCCGTGGCTTATCAGGGAGAAGGCTATGCCGGTCAGATCATGCGCAGAGTCATGGAGCTGGCTGCAGAGAGCGGTCATCAATCGCTTCGGGTCGACACACATTATGGCAACAAATCGATGCAGCGTACGCTGCTTAATTCGGGCTTCACGGCCTGCGGTCAGGTTTACGTACGGGGAAAGCAGCCTCGTCTGGCTTTTGAGAAGGTTTTAGCTTAAAATTTCTTATGAAAAGTCAGTGAAATGTGGAGAAGAATGAGTATGACGAATACTACGGAACCGAAAGTCAGCATTGTAATGCCGACCTATAAACGGGATCAGGCCTACCTGGGCAGAGCGCTCGCTTCGCTTCTGGCACAGACCTATCAGAACATCGAGATTGTTGTTGTCGACGATAATCCGCCGGATTCCGAGTACAGGGCTAAAACCGTAGCATTCATGAAACGGTACGAAGACGAGCCTCGTATTGTCTATCACTTAAACGAAAAGAATGTCGGAGGCTCTCTGGCCAGAAATATCGGCATTGATCTGGCGACCGGAGAGTTTGTGACGTTCCTCGACGATGACGACGAGTATCTGCCCGGAAAAATCGAACATCAGGTCGCATTCATGCTGGATACAGGCGCGGAGATGTCCTTTGCCGATTTGAATATGGTGAATCCCGACGGTGTTTTTCTCTATAAGCGGGAACACCCGACCTTGAAACAGTTCGATCAGGAAAGTCTCTTGAAGTATCATCTGACCAGGAAAATTACCGGTACGCCTACGTTTATGTACAAGACCGAATCCTTGAGAGCAATCGGCGGTTTCGATGATATTAAGGTCGGCCAGGAATATATCACCATGCTCAAGACCATCGAGCGCGGTCTGAAGATCGCCTATCTGCCGAAGTCCGAGGTCGTCGCCTACGCTCATGCCAGCGGCGGTATTTCTCAAGGAAAAAACAAGATCGAAGGGGAGAAGCGCTTGCACGAACTTCGCAAACAGTATTTTTCCAGACTTTCGCTTCGCGAGCGCATGTATGTAAATTTCCGTCACCATGCGGGTCAGGCAGTCACCTATGTCAGGAACAAGCAGTATTTTCATGCTTTGGGACATGCGGTGAGAATGTTTTTCTCGTCGCCGGTTGATACGGTCAAGGAAGTTGTCTCTTATGGAGCAGCTTTTCTGAAGAAGAGAAAGAGCTGAAGCCCGTCCTTTTACTGCCATGTTCGGTTGACAAAACACTCGGCCGAACACTAAAATAGGCAGTGACTTGTGCCTATAGCTCAGTAGGATAGAGCGACCGCCTCCTAAGCGGTAGGCCGGAGGTTCGAATCCCCCTAGGCACACCATATACTTCTGGCCTATGCACACCATATACTTCTGGCCTATGCACACCACTGTTTTACTGGCCTATGCACACCATATACTTCTGGCCTATGCACACCATATACTTCTGGCCTATGCACACCACTGTTTTACTGGCCTATGCACACCATCGCAACTCGCCTCATGTACGTTTTTACGTGCATGAGGTTTTATTTATTCCGTTTTCAAGCAAACTCTTCGTTGTCATTTCGCCGTTAAGCAGGCATAAAATCAAAGGCTTTCATTGCATTTATAACCAGATAGGCTTATGATGGTTTGTAAATTATTAACCATAAAAATGCTTTCTTTATTCGAAAATTAGAGTAATCAGTAGTTAGGAAAAAGTGATGTCCGAAGTTATCAATCCAAGCGCGAAGCGCCGTTATGGCCTACGATCACGATTTTTATCCCTTACAGGAAGCGTACTGGCCCTGATTATGACCGCTTCGTGCGGTTTATTGCCGGAAGAACCGGTTTACGAGCAGGCACCTGTCATTCAAGCTTACACTCAAAGTCCTTACGAATATACTCTTGTCCGGCGTGGCGATATCGAGATTCGCGAAAATGTTCGCTTCGAATACGTCCCGACGCAGGAGGCCGCTCTCTCTTTTCCGGTCGGCGGCCTGCTTTTTCAGGGCATTTACGTCAAACAGGGCAGTCAGGTTAAAGCCGGTCAGATTCTCGCCGAACTTGAGGCAGGAGACGTAGATCAGATGTTCGCCGATGCCAAAGACGGCATAGATCGTCTCGAACTGGAAAAAGCGCAATTGATCGAACGTCAGATGCTCGAGCGTAAACGCCTAAAACTGAGCCTGGAAGCTCAAGGCATGTCCGCTTCGGAGATTGCCGCAGAGTTAAAAGCCTTCGACGAGTCACGGGCAGCCGAACTTAAGCAGATTGAGGATCAGCTATACATCAGCCGTCTGGCACTCGAGCAGATGGAAATTACCGCCGGCGAGAGGCGAATCTACGCACCTTTCGATGCCACGGTTGCCTATGTCAGAGAGAAAAAATCGACTGACCGATCGACGGCTCACGAAACCATGATTCGTCTGGCCGTCAGCGAGAGTTCCATGTTTGTGGGAAAGACCAAATCTCCGGAATTCTTCGAAGCGGGCATGGAAATGTTCATAAGTGTTGACGATGATGAAATTCCCGTCGTAGCCGTGGATCCGGTCACCGAGGGTTTGATCGAAGCCGGCGAAGAAAACAATGATGAGGATAATAACGGTAAAGCCGGAGAGACTGAAGTTTATCTTCGCATCAATGCCGATCATCTGGTTTTGGAATCAGGAACGAAAGGCAACATCAGTTTACTGCTGGACGCGTCCCGGGAAACTCTCTTGATCAGCGAGGAGGCACTGCACTTTACCGAGGATCAATCTTTTGTTTATGTCGAATCGGCCGACGGTCTCAGAGAAGTAAAATACATCGAGATTGGTCTCGAAAACGGAAAAGAAGTCGAAGTTCTGTCCGGGCTGGAAGAAGGGGAGAGAATCATCCTTGATTAAGAATAAAGCCAGAAAAATCACAGCTTATCTGCTTGCCGCCATACTTGTCACCGGTCTTAGTGCCTGCAGCGGTAATAACGGCCGGGAATCTACAGTACCGGAACTGCTGGAACCGGTGGGCGCCAAACTGGAGACCGCCGTAGTGGAACGGGGAACGGTTTCAATCACTTCTGTTTACGACGGCTCGGTGATTCCCGAGACGATGGAACTTTCATTTGACGTCGACGGACGAATCAAGAAGGTTAACAGTTTCATAGGTCGCGAAGTGAAAGCCGGAGATGTCATTATCGAAATCGAAAGCGTCCATCAAGAGCAGATCGAGTCATTGGAAGAAGAACTTGATAATCTAAAAGCCGCCCGTGAACATGAAGAAAAGATCCTGAACTGGGAACAAGAGCTTGCCGAGCTGGAATTGCGACGCCTTGAATCTGCAGGCGCATCGTCTTTCGAACGCGAGAATCAGGCGCTTGTGGTCAGCGAAAGAAAACTGGCCATCAAACAGGCCCGGGAGCGCTACGACCTTCGTTTGACTCAAATCGAACGTAAGCTAACGGATCTTCGGGTCGATCCCGAACGTTTGCAGCTGGTCTCGCCGATTGATGCCAGAATATCTTATCTGCCTGCCTTTGCCGAGGGGGACTCGATCCGGGCTTATGATACAGTTACGGTTCTGGCCGACGAGAACTCTCTTCTTGTGCGCAGCGGGTTTGTCAGCGATTACAGCTTGAGTTCTGCTGTCTCGGTCACGGCACTGATCAACGGAGAAGATGTTCCTTTAATCCCTCACGAACTGGACTGGGAAACTTACATGACCTTGGTTTTGAATGATAAAACTCCTTATACCTATTACAGTATCAAGGATTTAGACAAGGGCTCCATTCCTGCCGGGCTCGAGGCCGGTCTTTATGTGCCGGTTACGGTGACTGGCGAAGCAGCGGTCGACACCCTTCGAATCCCCCGTAACTGCATCTACCGGGACGGGCAGCAACGTTATGTCTATCTCATCGTGGACAACGAGCGTGTAAGGCAAGATGTCGAAGTCGGTCTCTCGAATGCCACATGGATCGAGATTAAGGCAGGCCTTGAAGAAGGAGAGCGGGTGTACATTCATGATTAAGAGATCATTGGTAAAGGGACGAAAAATATCCGGCTATCGTTTCGTTAAGGGCTTTTGTTGTGTGTTGCTGACGGCAGCTTTTCTGCAACCGTCGCTTCCGTCACGGGCTGCGGGCGAGGATGATGTCGAACGTTATCAGCCGGGGGATGTCGTTGAAGTACGGATGGGTGATTTTGTAATCACAAAGGAGCAAACCCCGGGCTATTATCTGCCGAATCAGGAAGTCTTATTCTTCGAACATGATAATGCGACATTGGCATCCATCGAAGTTCGTCACGGCGACCAGGTGGAGGAAGGCGATGTGTTGATGACCTTTATCAGGGAAGAAGACAAGGTGGCTTCGGAAACACGTCGTCTGCGTCTCGAAGAAGCCGTCAGCCGAAGTGATAAAGAAAGAAAGCAGCTGGAGGAAGCAATCGCTTCTTTGAAGAAGGAACTTGCGGCCTCGACAGACAGCTTCGATCGTTCGCGACTCGGTATTGAAATCAAAATAGCAGAAGAAAATCTTCGCTGGCAAAAGCAAGACAGCCAACGACATATTAATGAGATCACAGAGGAGATCGAAGAAGCGGCGGAGGACCTGGCCGTCGATATGCTGGTCGCGCCCTTTTCCGGGCAGGTTGTGGACATCACGGGCAGAAAAGAAGGCGACCGTCTGGGCTATAACGAGTACATGTGCCGGATTATCGGACAGGAACCGTTCCTTCTGGAAATGGATAACGGCAACGGCGAGTACCGCCACGGGAGTATGGTGACAATCGAACACGGCCCTGCCAAAGAACGAGAGCGGTTTCAGGCACGCGTTGTGGCAGACCACAGCATACTCGGACCCTCGCTGTTGAACGAGCGGTCGTGGGTGGAGCTCTCCGGTATCGACCCCTCCGAGGCTATCAGAGTTATTAATCCGCGTATCTCGGCCAATACTCACGAGGTCCATGATGTTTTGATCGTACCGCGCAGGGCCGTAACCAGACAAAACCAGAATTATTACGTCAACCTCCAAAGCGAAAACGGTATACAACGGCGTTATGTACAGGTCGTCAACTGGAATCCGGATTTTTACTGGATCCAGGACGGTTTGGCTGTCGGCGATAAGATTGTCATAGAATAGGAAGTTTCCAGCGTATGTTTGCAATAATTCTGAATAAGATAAAGCATAAGAGGTGGATGGTTGCCAGTCTTCTGATCGGCAACATTCTCCTGATCGCGATTGCCTGTGCCAGCCCATTGTATATGGATGGCATCCTGGGCCGTCTACTTACCCGGACGCTGGAAGAAAAGCTCCACAGCACGAGTAAACATCCTCTGATGGTTACGATCGATTCCGGCTCGACAACGCCTCTGGGTCTGACGGCCATATCTCTTCGGCCCTATGATCTTCTGGCAGATGAAGTTCCCGAGGCCTATGGTCTGGATACTTTGTCCACAGTTCGTTTCATTTCCAGCGGCCGGCTTAGTTTCGTGCCGGATGTAATCCGCGACAACGTTAAGAAAGCGGATGTTCAGCTTGCGACCTTAAACGAGCTCGAAGACCATATTAAGCTTCTCAGCGGCGATCTATTCTCGGATGATATCGAAGAGACCGCCGACGGGACGCGCATCATCGATGTCATCATTCCCCAACGTACCATGGTCAATCAAAATATCCTGCTCGGCGACCTCCTAACGCTGGACAAGACTAATTCCTCGGAGATCCTGCTCGAGGAACAAGGAGCGCTTGCCTTTCGGGTGACAGGTGTCTTCGGCGCGGCGGACAACACGGATCCATATTGGATTCGTCCCGATTCTTTTTACGGTAATCATCTCTTTATGTCAGAGGATATCTTCAACGATCTGCTCCGTCCGGGCTACGTCGAGAGCTTCGGGACAGGCGAGGATGTCCGTTCGCTGGTGAGCGTGTCCGGTATCTGGAATGTAGCCTTTGACTATACCCAAATGAAACCTGAACACGTTAAACACTTCCTGGATCAAAGCGAGAGCTATGTCCGGCAACTGAACGGGAAACGAAGCGTAATTACCAACAACTTTGAAAGCACATTGAAAGCATTTGAACTACAGGCGCTGAAAACCCGGGTGACCCTCCTGCTCTTACAGGTCCCGATTTACTTGCTGCTGCTTGCCTTCATCTTCATGGTCAGCAAGCAGCTCCTGCGCATGGAGTTAAACGAGATCGCCGTCTTCAAGAGCCGCGGCGCGTCCAGATGGCAGGTACTAAGAATATATATCGGACAGAGCCTGATCATCGGTCTGTTGGCGCTAGTCGCGGGGATGCCGCTGAGCTTTTTCCTGACGAATATGATCGGTTCGGCCGATGCCTTCCTGAGCTTTGTCTCGAGAGAAGCCCTGCCGCTTCGTATCCGTCCGGCCTTTTTGGCCTCGGCGGGATCTGCCTTTGCCGTGAGTATCGGCACTATGATCATCCCTGCTTTCCGTCAGTCGAAAACCACCATCGTCGAACAAAAACAGCAGCTTCAGGCACTTGACCAAAAGACGCCCTGGTGGCAGAAGGCCTGGCTGGATCTCATCCTTCTGGGGATTTCGATATATGCGCTTTATTCCTTCAATCAGCAAAAAGACAGCATCGCGGAACGTGTCGCCGCGGGGCAGGGGACGGACGGCCTGCTTTTCCTGAGCAGTTCGCTCTTCATGGTCGGTGCCGCGCTGGTTGTCTGGCGTATTGTACCGTTTATCGTACGGGTTTTCTATAAGATCACGGAGAACCTCTGGGGGCCTGCTCTGTATTTATCTTTCCTGCAGACGATCCGTTCCAGAAACAGACAAACCTTTATTTCGGTCTTCCTGATGCTGACCATGTCGATCGGACTGTTCAGCGCGATTACCGCCCGCACCATC
The DNA here is from genome assembly GCA_050309435.1 of Fastidiosipilaceae bacterium. Classification (GTDB taxonomy): domain Bacteria; phylum Bacillota; class Clostridia; order Saccharofermentanales; family Fastidiosipilaceae; genus CAYXVJ01. The sequence continues at coordinate 9,254 of JBNRMJ010000007.1, read as the reverse complement.
AACGAGAACGCCAGGGCTCAGATTCGCTACCTGAATGGTACGGATATCGTGATTCGCGAATTCTGGCCCAACAATGCCGAGGCAGTGGCCGATAATCCGGATCTGGAGCTGGTTTATCAGGAACCCGACTATGCCGTTTACGAGCAGATGGAAGAGGTCGAAGCCGTAGCTCGTGTCTATACAAATAACGATGTTAGCATTCGCGGTCGAAATGTCGATATCAAGATTGCCACGCTGATGGGTATCCACACAAAAGAGTTCGGCGAAGCCGTGAAGATGGATCGGGGCCTGCTGCCCGAGCATATCAACAATTACTTGAATGCTCTGGCCGGAGACGGACGGGCGGTGCTCTTGTCGGAGAATTTCCGCAGCAAACAAGGTCTGGCAGTCGGGGATTATGTCTATATTTCGGGTGGAAAAGACGAGTCCATCTATGGTGTGATCGCCGGTTTCGTTCCATACTGGCCGGGTTATCAGCCGACCAGCAGCAAGAAGCATAGCGACGGCAGTACAATCGTGACGGATAATTATCTGGCGATCACGCACTTATCCGAAACACAATCTGCTTTCGGCATTGTGCCTTACGATCTGTGGTTGAAAACCAATGGCGAGAGTCAGTTTATTTATGACTTTGCCGCTGAAAACCGCAACACTCAGTCCGCCTCCGGTCGCAGCTATACGAAATTCATCGACACGAATGCTCAGCTGGTCGATTTGAATCGAGATCCGATTCTTCAGGGGACCAACGGTCTTTTGACCATCAGCTATCTGGTTGTCTTGATTTTATGTGCGGTGGGTTTCCTGATTTACTGGATCCTTTCTATTCGTTCGCGTACTCTGCTTTTCGGTATTTTCCGGGCGATGGGTCTGCGCTTTAAGGAATTGATTCTGATGCTGATCAACGAGCAGCTCTCGGTTACTCTGCCGGCACTCCTGGCCGGTACGGGCATCGGTTATCTGGCTGCCCGACTTTTCGTTCCGCTGATTTTACTGGCTTATGGCAGCACCGAGCAGATCATTCCGCTCAAGATCGAATATGCGGGCGATGATTTTATCCGTACATTTCTGATCGTGGGCATGACTATTGTCTTGTGTCTGTTTGTACTGGCCTGGCAGATCCGGCAGATCAATATCGCTCAGGCTTTGAAGTTGGGAGAAGACTAAATGCAGCGAGAAGAATTTCAAAAAGCAGAAGAGACTGCAGGGAAAGATATTTTACTTCGTGCGACCGATATAAAACGCAGTTTTCCGCTCGACGGCGGAGAGCACATATCGGTGCTAAAAGGTGTTTCGATCGAAGTTCCCCGGGGCGGTTTGACCATCTTAAAAGGTCGTTCGGGTTCGGGTAAAACCACTTTTCTGAATATCCTTGGCTGCCTGGACAGACCCGATTCGGGCGAACTGTATTTGAACGGCACGGATCTGGTAAAGGCTACTTCACGGGAACTAGACGATTTCAGACGCAAGAAATACGGCTTTATCTTCCAGTCGGTCGCGCTGGTACCTATGATGACGGCGCTCGAGAACGTCGAACTGGCGCTGCGTCTGGTCGGAGAGAACAAAAACAGACGTGAGCGTGCCATCGCGAGTCTTAAGAGCGTGGGACTCGGCAAGCGTCTCTCTCACTACCCAAACGAAATGTCCGGCGGCGAACAGCAGCGCGTGGCCATCGCGCGGGCCATGGTTCATCAGCCTGAAATCATTCTGGCAGACGAACCGACCGGCGAACTCGATACGCAGAGCAGTCTGCAGGTGGTCAAACTCCTGAAGGATCTGACTCTTTCCGAAGGTATCACGATTCTGATGACGACGCATAACGTCGAAATTATGGAAGTCGGAGATGCAATCTACGAAATTAAAGATGGTGAGATAAATGGACACGAATAAGCATGTACCAGAGAAGCCCATGATCATCTGCGACAATCTGGTCAAAATCTATAAAACCAAAGACACCGAAGTGCTCGCGCTTCAGGGCATGGATATGACGATTCACGAAGGAGAGTTCGTAGCCATCATCGGTCGCAGTGGTTCGGGTAAATCGACCTTCCTGAACATGGTGGGCGGCCTGGATCGTCCGTCTGCCGGCAGACTGCACGTGGACGGTCTGGATCTCTTCAAACTCGACGAAGATCAGCTGGTATCGTATAAGAGCCGTACGGTCGGATTTGTCTGGCAGAACAATGCCAGAAATCTGCTTCCTTATTTGACAGCTCGCCAGAACATCGAATTGCCGATGCAGTTTTTAGGCCGTAAGGATAAAGCGAATCAAAAGCCGATGTTTCCGCCCCATAAAACAAAAGCCCAGAGAGCGGATTTTCTTCTAAGTCTTGTCGGGCTGGAAAGTAAGAAGCACAGCCGGCTCGGTCAGTTATCGGGAGGAGAACAGCAGCGCATCGCGATAGCGATTGCGCTGGCCAATGAACCAAGATTACTGCTGGCCGACGAGCCGACCGGTTCGGTCGACGTGGCTACATCCAACTTGATTTTCGATTTATTCCGCAGATTAAATCAGGAGTTTGGCTTAACCATCGTTATGGTTACGCATGATCAGGCTTTATCTCATAAAGTGTCTCGCGTGATCAATATCCAGGACGGCAAGATCAGCAGCGAGCGCCTGGTCCGCATCAGTTATGCCGAGCAGCTGGCTCATGTAGGTGCACTGGGCGGCGATCAGGACTTCGACGAACCGGGAGAGGACAGTCATGAGGAGTTTTTGATTATGGATCGTGTCGGCCGTGTTCAGATTCCCCGCGAGGTCTTGAATCAGGCAGGTTTTAAAGACAATAAAGTTCGTCTGGTCTTGAAGGACGGCTATCTCGAGCTGCTTCCAAGCGATGATACAGGTACTGAGAATCAGGAAGAAGAGACCTTTTAACGTCTTCGGCTCTGCATATCAACAGCAAAGGAAAAGGATGCATGAACAGTTTCGTTGGTTCATGCATCCTTGATCATTATTACGGCTTCGTGCTAAAAGAGTTTAGCCGAGATCTTTACTTAAATTTCGCCAGGAAGACATCAACGGCCGACTGCAGGAAACCTCTGGTTCCGTCGGTCAGGAAACTGCCGTCCGTACCGATCAGTTTGTCGACATGTGCCAGGTAGACTTCCGGCTGTGCCACGACATCCATGTTGAGGAAGGTTCCGACCTGACGCAGGTGGTGATTGGCGCCGAAACCGGAAATGGCACCGGGCGAGTTGGAAGCGATTAAGACGGGCTTACCGTCGAATTTATTCTCGCCATAGGGGCGGGAGGCAATATCGATGGCATTTTTCAATGCCGCGGGAATCGAGCGATTGTGCTCGGGCGTGACTAAAACAAATCCGTCCTGCTCGCCAGCCAGTTTACGGAATTCCGTATAGACTTCCGGCGGATTCGCGTCGGAATCCTGGTTATACAGGGGCAGGTGATCAATCTTAAGGAATGTTACTTCGTAATCGGATGGAAAAAGGCCTGCTAGAGCTTTAGCGACACCGCCGCTAAACGAATCCTTGCGAATGCTTCCGGTAATAATACCGATCTTCTTGGACATGTGCTTACCTCCGTATCCTTATACTTATGTTCTTAGCCCTACCATAGCATAAGAGCGATTAAGTCTCAGTAACAAAAGACCTGAAATAATCGATTACCGGCATAGCGGAACACGGCGGCAGTCATCGTGTTCAGAGTTTTATTCCTGTTTCTATCATTCTGCCTCACCATCAATCATAGCTTGTAATTCTTTTATATTCGCACCAAGATCACTTTGCCTATGTGCGTCTGACGCACTAAGAATTTCCGTGTGATGCGTTTTTAGCATCTTAAGCAGATGTTTATTCAGGCCCAGTTCTAAATCCGATCCGTAATTCAGACGTAAGCCACCGCTGTTTTCCGCATACATGTTATTTTTGCTCAGCAAAGAAGCTAGTTTCTCATAAGCTTCAGATAAGTCAAAGTCAGGCACATATCCGAAACACTTAATACTATCGGGATGGGCGACCCCGCTAAACAAAGCGCTTTCGCATAACTCAAACATGATATCGTAGTAACGGCGATAGGCCTCATAAACATTGACCTCTTGCCAGAGTTCTTTTTGTATCGGATGATCAAATCCCCACCCGTCAATCCAATGGACAGAGCCGGTGAGAAAATCAAAATCGCATTGCTCGAGAATGTAGCATACTTCCAGGCCGAACTTTATTTTGATCGGATAATGATTATTCTTGGCGCTATCAATAAAACGAAGGTAAGTTTCAATGGAAGTATTCATTTTCTGTGACAACCAATCATTTTGGTAGCTGTTATAGTTCTTAATCGGCGTATATACATCAGAAAACTCGTAAAACTGATGAGTGTGCTCCAGGAGATATATTTCATCCACGAATAATCACCACCTGTCATCACCAAAATTTAGTATGGCATCTAAGCATAATAACTTAAGCAAATTACAACCCGAATCAGCAAGAGTGTCAATGAAATAACAATAAGCAGCAGAGTTTCTTGATATCGGCAGGTCAGGGGCTAATACAAAAAATCCGAACCTCTCAGCGACAGGTTACAGCTGTCGCAATCGGTTCGGATTATTTTAATATGGTGCTGGTGGCCGGACTTGAACCGGCACGAGTTTAACCTCGGTGGATTTTGAGTCCACTGCGTCTGCCATTCCGCCACACCAACTGAACGCTAGGCAATATTAACATGAAGCAGGAATTAAAGTCAACCATCCGGCCGTCATTTTTTGAAAGTTCGGCATGGAGTCCGTTTGACTTGAATTATTACTTTTCCTTCGCTACACTGATCTCGGTTTTGATCCATATATGACGAGGAAATGGATGAGCTGACCTTTTAATCGAGTCCCGAGAGGCTGAAAGGATCAGGACAGTTAACGAAGGATGATCCGGTATTAATTGAATGCCGGATACTACTCCTGATACTGTGTTTGACCTTCTGCCCGGGCAGAGGGTTTTATTTTTGGGAGGATAAGATGGCGGCTAAAGCAACTTTAATGGACGAGAAAGCGATGGATCGGGCTTTGACCCGCATCGCACACGAAATACTGGAACGAAACAAGGGCGCGGGGAATCTTTATCTTATCGGTATTCATCGCCGCGGCGTGCCTATCGCAGAGAGAATCGCAGATAAAATCGAAACGTTCGAAGGCTTAAGGCCTGAAGTGGGAATTCTGGATATTACCTTCTACCGCGATGACCTAAGCCTCCTAAACGAAAATCCGGTGGTCAACTCCACGAAACTCGATCAGCCCGTGACCGCTACCCGCATTGTTCTCGTGGACGATGTCATTTACACCGGCCGTACGATCCGCGCCGCTATCGAAGCAGTTTTCGACAGAGGCAGACCCGATGTCATTCAACTGGCAGTCCTGATCGACCGCGGTCATCGCGAATTGCCGATCCGGCCGGACTATATCGGTAAAAACATCCCCACCAGTCGCGACGAGCAAATCGAAGTACGCGTTCGGGAATTCGACGGAATCGACGAAGTCATTCTTGAAGATCGCCTGAGCCTTTCTGCAGACGATAAAAATATCTATGAGTGAGAAAAAAACAAATAAGAGTAAAAGAGAAGACCAGCGGCCGATGCTGCCGGATTTAAGACCTTTAACCGATTGGTTTCTGATCAACCGACGCAGTTACAACTGGAGGGAATCGAACGAACCGTACAAGGTCTGGGTCTCGGAAGTAATGAGTCAGCAGACAAGAGCCGATACCATCGGAGCTTATTTTTCGCGTTTCATGGAGCAGTTTCCGACGGTCGAAGATCTGGCTATGGCTCCGGAAGTGCTTGTCTTAAAAATGTGGGAAGGCCTTGGATATTATTCAAGAGCCAGAAACCTTCATAAAAGCGCCAAAATCATCGTTGAAGAGTACGGCGGACGATTTCCCGAAAGTGCAGAGCTTCTTCGCAAGCTGCCGGGTATCGGAGCTTATACGGCCGGAGCAATTGCGAGTTTTTGCTTCGGGGAGGCCGAGCCTGCGGTCGACGGGAATGTTGTTCGTATCACCTGCAGATTGCTGGATCTTGATTTTTCTCAGGGCGATATTAAAGACAGAAACGAAACGTATCAAATTCTAAAAAATTATATGAGCTCGCACCCGGAGGAAAGTCCGGCTGACATCAACGAGTCCTTTATGACGCTTGGAGCAATGATCTGTATTCCCCGAACGCCCAAATGCGAGAACTGTCCCGTGAATGATCGTTGTCTGGCCTTGAAGTCGGGTCGCGCAACGCTTTTACCTTATAAGAAAATCGCGAAGAAAACACCGGTCGAAGCAGTGACTTATCTGATTCTGGAAAGCAGAGACAGGCGCTTCCTTCTGGGACGTCGCCCCGAAGGACTGCTCCACGGTTTGTGGCAGCACCTGGCTTTGGACGGTCACTATACAGAAGAAGAGCTCGATTTACGGTTGGATATGGCAGGCCTTGATGTTTCGGAACTGCGTTACCAAGGCGAGTGTCGTCACATCTTCAGTCACCTTGTCTGGGATATGGAGGTCTGGCATGCCGTTTTAAATCAGGACAGCCAGGATCCGGCTCTCGCTAGTCTGACCGTGATCGATATACTTGATCCGGGCGAGAATGAGGAGCTCTTGTTGAGCGATTCGATCGAGCCGTATCTGGCGGCGCCGCTCCTTGATAACCGGGCCTGGCTTAGCAGCGAAGAAGCCGGTCGCTTACCCTTTTCATCTGCTTTATCGGCATTTTTACCCTGGAAGGATTCGGCAGATATAGACTAATAGCTATCAGGCATTCGTTTGCCTAGCTGAAACGAATTTTTCTTAACCCGGCGCGGCGTTTTCTGTAGTCGGGCAGATGTTTTTCAACTTCGGCCCAGAAACGATCGGAATGATTCAGCTCGATCAGATGGCAGAGCTCGTGGACCAGAACATACTCGAAGAGTTCGTCCGGGAGCAGGCCCAGACGTAAATTCAGGTTGATGTTGCCGAGTTGAGAACAACTGCCCCAACGGCTTTTTTGGTTTTTGATATAAAGATTCTTCGGTTGCGGTCCGGTCCAGCCGGCCAGTAGGGCGGTGACTTTTCGTTTCGTATATTCGCGCAAAACAGCTTCGGTTTCGAGATCGATTTCAGGGATGGTAATGATATCTTCCAGTTTCATGCGTTGTTTATCTATCCAGTCGCTTTGATTTTCGACGAACGTCAGAATAAAAGCGCGGCTGGTCCCGTGCGGTGCCCGAACCAGGAGACTGCCGTCGGGTTGTAACTGCAGGCTCACGCTTTTACGCTTACTGAAAATACACTGGATCTTTTCCTGGTTCATGAAAATCCGTAGCTTTCCGGATCAGCCGGATAGCGGTAAATCAACTCCGACTCCTTTTGAGTGATCAGTTTCAGATTCAAGGCATCAAGAAAAAACGCTTCATCAATGGTCGCAAGACTATGAAGTTTTATGCCGGCAGCGGCCAGCTTGTCTTCGCCCCCCATGTTGAGATCAACAAGCGCCAGAGCATGTGTTATTTTCGCACCGAGCTTTTCGATCGCCGGTATCCACGAATCAATAAAGTCCGAGGCATCTGCCAGCTGATCCGTGATATGAAGCAGTTTCTTTCCTCGGATTTCGTCTCGAAACGATAGCGCGAATTCGCTGATTTCGTTGGATTCGCCCGAGCCTCGTTCGATCAAACGACTGCGGCTGCGATCCTCATGCGTTATGACCATATCGCCGTTCTTGAAAATGCTGATATGGGGAATACCAAGGATCCAGGCCACCTGATTGGAGAAGAAAAAAGAACCTTCTTCGCCACCCGAGATGTAATCGAAGTCCAGATTTCGGATACGATCGCAGCATTGGTGCAGGACATGCTTATAATTGCCGTTGACTTCATAAATCGTCTGAGTGAATTTCGTGATCGCTTCGGGTAAGGCTTCGCGCCCTCCAACGCTCGTATCAGCTGCTCTCCGGGCGATCAGATCCGAAAGCGATTCGGCCAGCCGCTCGTTGCCGATCAAATAAGCCGCGTGTACCTGACAGGGCAGGATGATATCTGACTCGTTCGTGCCCGGACGATTTGTTTCGGCTAGTCTAAGGGCTTTCGTATCGAAAAGATCGTGCGTAATGGATGACATATCGTTCTCCTTAATCCAAAATCCGTTCGGCCGTTCTTTTACGATCATTATAGCAATCCAAGCTAATTTCGTATCCTCAAATATGTTATATTAATTTTAGTTTACGGAGGGCTTGCAGATGATGATGTTCACCGATCCATCAAGAGGTAAAAAGATAGCAAAGGATCCGGCCGTGGTCCGTTTCAACGGTCATTATTTAATGTATTATTCGATCGGCGGCGACGGTATGACCGGCTGGGATATCGGTATCGCGCACAGTGTCGACCTGGAGAACTGGGTCAAGACAGGGGAGTTGAATCGCGAAGGCCGGCACGAAGCCAACGGTATATGTGCACCGGGAGCGCTTGTCATCGATAATAAGGTTCACCTCTTTTATCAGACTTACGGCAATTTTGAAAAAGATGCCATCTGTCACGCGGTTTCGGATGACGGCATTCATTTCAAGCGAAACGCCTCGAATCCGATCGTCAGACCGGAAGGGGAGTGGACGAACGGCAGAGCCATCGATGCGGATGTCTGTTTCTTCGGTGACTTCCTTTACTTATATTACGCCACTCGCGACCCGGAACATAAAATTCAAATGGCGGGCGTGCACCGGGCGCCTCGTCATTCGGATTTTGGCCGCGATACCTGGGTACAGTGCTCTTCGGGACCGATTTTATATCCGCAACTGCCCTGGGAACAAGAATGTATCGAAGCGCCTGCCGCGATCGTGAAGGACAATAAAGTCTTTATGTTTTATGCCGGTGCCTATAACAATTCCCCGCAGCAAATCGGCCTGGCCGTCAGCGAGGACGGCGTGAATTTCAGGCGGGTTTCCGATGAGCCGTTCCTGCCTAACGGAGAGAATGGCAGTTGGAACGAGAGCGAGTCCGGACATCCCTTTATTTTTGAAGATGACGACGGTCGTATCTACCTCTTTTATCAGGGGAATAACGACAAAGGCATGTCCTGGTATCTCTCCAATATCGAACTGACCTTTGAAGACGGGGTTTTCTCTAAGCCGGAGACCGGGGGATCGGATCGATGAAAACAATCGCGATTTTGGTGAATTGTAAAATGAAGTGTCGCGAAGGGTAAAAAAAGATCTCCCAAGCGGCACATAAAAAGTGTCCCGCCAGAACGGATTCCCCTACAATGTTAAGTGACTAAACGAACACGGAGGAAGCGCC
>JBNRMJ010000006.1:0-4384 GCA_050309435.1 Fastidiosipilaceae bacterium | reverse complement strand
GCTACTTTGATGAGAGAGAAACAGCAAGAAAAGAAGCGTTAGCAGAACGAGCAGCACACCTGCATGTTGTCACCTAATTCATGCAGATACCGGAAGGCAATTTACACTAACTTTTTGGACTTGACTTCTGTTCTTCCCATGAGCCACATGGGATAATGGAACCGTGCCGTTGAGGGTGTCGTCTTCTCTCCTTGAGAGTGAGTCTCGTACTTAAGAGTGACACCTCAGCTTTACGGGTTGCTTCGAATGAGCTGGATGGGAGACAGTCCCGTATGTCTCACAAGGTAGAAGTCTCGTGAAGACCTGAGGATTGCCTCGCTGTAACTCGATTGAAAGGTTGGTGCCAACAATGTTTTACATGGGTATCGATATCGCTAAGCAAGCACATGAAGTCTGTTTGATGGATGCACAGGGCCACGTACTCGATGGAAACTCGTTTAAGATTCCCAATACCCTTTCCGGCCTGGACAAACTTCAAAGCATGCTCAGCAAGTATGGACTGTCTGCCGAGAATACCCTGGTCGGCATGGAAGCAACGGGGCACTATTGGTTGGTGCTGTATGCCTGGCTTGTCGAGCAACGGTTTGATGTCAAAGTCATCAATCCCATTGTCACGGATGCGTACCGCAGCATGCACATTCGCCAAACGAAAAATGACCGGATTGACGCGGAAGTCGTAGCCAGGGTCTTGATCTTAGGCGCGTACCAAGAGACAGCCGTAGCAGAAGAAGCTACGCTTGCCTTGCGGCAGTTGTGTCGTTTCCGCTTGTCTCAAGTCCAGACCTGCAGTGACCTGAAGCGCAAGTGCATTGCCATTCTCGATCAGGTTTTTCCCGAATACAGTCAGCTCTTTTCCGATACCTTCGGTATGACTTCCAAGACCTTACTCTTGACCTACGCGTCTCCCGAAGAAATGGCCGGTGTCCATACGACGAAGTTGAGCAATCTCCTGTAACGCGCGTCGAGAGGCCGGTTTGGTAAAGAAAAAGCCTTAGAGATCAAAGCCGTTGCCAAGCAATCCATTGGTATTACGTGGGCGACGGACGCTTTTGTCTTCCAAATGCAGCAGATCTTGGAACAGCTGCTGTTTATCGAAAAACAAATGGAAGCCCTGGAGCTGGGAATCAAAGCCTATATGGCTAAGCTTGATTCCCCCGTGACCACCATCCCGGGCATCGGCCCCGTCTATGGCGCGGTGATTCTTTCTGAACTGGGCGATATCCGCCGCTTTCCCAGTGGCAAACAGCTGGTCTCTTATGCCGGCATCGATCCTACCGTCCACCAGTCCGGGGCGTTCAACGGCTCGCAGATGCATATGTCCAAACGAGGGTCGGCTTATCTCAGACGAGCCATTTATGGTGCTGCTTTTATTGCCTCATGGGCCGATCCGGAGCTCTCGGCTTACTATCAGCGTCTGCGCGCTCGGGGTAAACACCACCAGGTGGCAGTCGGTGCCGTCGCCAGAAAACTGTGTTACATCATCTTTGCGGTCTTGTCCGAAGACAGACCCTACGAACGACGTTAACATCCGATACCAACCACGACTGCCGGTCGAGAGCATCCCGGATGCTCTCTTTGTCTTGCACGTTTCCTCTTCAATTGCCAAAGTACAGTGTGTTCCAACGTCTACGTTGCTGCTTCTGTTTATACTTCATTTTAGTCTTGACTTTTTATAGCTCTCCTTTATGGAATGTATTCGAACTGGAAGTCTTCCATGATAACAAGATCGCCTTCCTGAACGCCGGCCTTCTCGAGTTCCTCGATGACGCCGCGGCGGCGAAGCTGCCTCTGGAAGAAATGCAGGGATTCGGCATCGTCGAAGTTGGTCGACATAACCAGCTCCTCGACCCAGCGTCCGCTGACGTGGAAGCCTTCGGAATCGCGAACGACCTCGAAGGTATTGGGTTCATAATGATATATTCTTGCTTCGGCGGAAACGGGCCTGGCCAGCTCGGTGACCGGAAGCTTGTCCATTTCGCGGAACATCGCCTGCACGAGCTCGTCTACACCCAGATGGAGGGGAGCCGATATCGGATAGATCGCATCGACGCCGCGCTCGGCCATAGCCTGACGGAAACGTTCGATCTGCTCGTCTTCGGCCTGGTCGATCTTGGAAGCAGCCACGATCTGACGGCGGTTTGCGACCGCATTGTCGTAATTGGCCAGTTCGTTGTTGATCAGATCGTAATCCTCGATCGGATCTCTGCCTTCGCTGCCCGACACATCAATAACATGGATTAAAAGACGGGTTCGCTCGACATGGCGCAGGAAGTCATGGCCCAGGCCCTGCCCTTCCGCCGCTCCTTCGATGAGACCGGGAATATCTGCCACGACATAGCTCTTGTCATCGAGTGTCACGATGCCCAAAACAGGTTCGATCGTCGTAAAATGGTAATCTGCGATCTTGGGTTTCGCAGACGAGATAACCGAAAGGAGCGTGGACTTGCCCACGTTCGGCATACCGAGTAATCCCACATCGGCGAGAAGTTTAAGCTCGATCGACAGGTTCAGCTCGTCGCCGGGCTTGCCTGCTTTCGCGAAGTTAGGAGCCTGACGGACCGAGTTCGAAAAATGCGTATTGCCAAAGCCGCCGCGACCGCCGCGGGCAATGATAACGCGCTGGTCCTTTTCGGTGAAGTCCGCGAGCACGTCTCCGCTGTCGGCATCCTTAATAATCGTGCCGACGGGAACGCGGATCTCGAGATCCTGACCGTCTTTGCCAAAACGCTTGCGCTTGCCGCCGCCTTCGCCGTCCTCTGCGACAAACTTATGCTTGAATCGGAAGTCCTGGAGGGTGGAAATATTTTCTACCGCAACGAAGATAACGTCGCCGCCTTTTCCGCCGTCGCCGCCATCGGGGCCCCCGTTGGGAATATATTTTTCTCTGCGGAAACTGACCATGCCGTTACCGCCGTTTCCGGCACGTACATAGATTTTCGCGTGATCGATAAACATCGCTGCACCTCTTTTGCGCTATGCGCATTTTCGAAAAATGAAAGGGCTCGACCGGCCGGCCAAACCCCTTCAACACAATCTCACGTTCATTGGTTTAAGGAAAAGCAATACTTAGTTGCCTTCCGGATAAACACTAACCTTGGTGCGCTTCTTGTCCATGCGCTCAAACTTCACGTTACCGGCAATCAAAGCAAAGAGAGTATCGTCCTTGCCCTTACCGACGTTGTTACCGGGGTGGATCTTCGTGCCGCGCTGACGAACGAGGATGTTTCCGGCCAGAACGAACTGACCGTCACCGCGCTTCGTGCCAAGACGCTTCGCCTCGGAATCGCGACCGTTCTTTGTGCTACCGACACCCTTCTTAGAAGCCAGAAGTTGTAGATTTACTTTAAACATTTTAAATGCCTCCTGTATCAAGTTCAAATCAATTGACTCATGCGATTTAGTGTTTCTCAAATCCTACTTCGGATCGTTTACCACTAAATACTCGTTTCCGTAACTATATTCAATCTGTTTCAAGCCCAGCACGCAGGTTTCGAGCATCAAGGCTGTCTTCTCCGCCACATCGGTTGTTAAACGCTCTTCGCTATCAAGCTCCAGTGCCACATCGCCTTCTTGCAATGTTCTCTTATGCTTCACGCCAAGCAGATCTTCGAGTCCTGCCATCGCTGTCGTGATGACGGCCGTGACGGCTGCACATATGATGTCTTCGCCGTAGTCTGCGTAGTCGGCATGTCCCGAGGCTCTTAGCGCCGTGACCTGATTGTTCGAGTCACGTGTGACCTCGATATTAATCATGATCTCTTCCCTTATCGTGCCTTCCGGATTTCAATTAGCCGATCGACTTGATTGAAACACGAGTGTAAGGCTGGCGATGACCGTTCTTACGACGATAACCCTTCTTGGGCTTCATCTTAAAGACAATGATCTTCTTGCCTTTGCCATGCTTAACGACTTCACCGGTAACAACCAGATCCTTCAAAGCATCGCCGACCTTCATGCCTTCGTCATCTGAATAAGCGAGAACCTGATCGAATTTGATTTCGGCGCCCTCTTCGGCATTTAACTTTTCGACGAAAATCTCGTCTCCTACGGCAACCTTATACTGTTTGCCACCTGTTGCAATAATTGCGTACATAATGTGTCTCCTCCTAAAAGCCTCGCCGACAGTCCAGGCTGCCCGCCGATTCACCAGCGAACCGGTCTTTAGGCATTCAAAATAGCCCGTGTCGTGCGGTCACCGAAACATCATACCACCGATAAGCCCCAAAGGTCAAGGATTTTTATCGTTTTTCCGGAACAATATTAATTGCAACATGAAGTGTCGCGTCTGTTAAGTGCTCATGGCCCAGGCTTCGGCCGGGGTCAGGTAGTTCAAAATCTTTCGGGGGTAGACATTGAGCCATTGCTCGAGGCGGTTGATTTCCTG
>JBNRMJ010000005.1:0-94249 GCA_050309435.1 Fastidiosipilaceae bacterium | reverse complement strand
GCCGAAGACCGCATACGAGAAAGCCCAAATTAACGAACAGATGCGTCGTTTACAACAACGCCGCGACCGTTCGCGCGCTATTATGCTCGCGGTTGTGGTGGCGTTGGTCCTGCTTGTGACGACCACTTTGATTTATTTGCTTTTAAATCAAAAAGATAAGAATGCCAACCTTCAGTTTATTTACGAGAACTCGCTCCTGGAATCATATCCCGCAACCGCCCTTATCGTTCGCGACGAGATCCCTGTCACGGCCGAAGCAGGGGGCACGGTCTCGCCTCTGGTCGCGGAAGGCTATTACACCCGTGTGGGTCAGGATATGGCCATGATTATCGGCGACGACATGAATGACACGCTGGTGGAACTCGAGAGCTACCGCCGTCAGATTTCCGATGTACAACTCGAAATGATCGCCAACGGTCAGGTTGTCGGTGCCGCGGTTGTTTATCAGGAAACGGATATACAGTTAAAGCCTTTGATCAACGATTTGAGACGCACGGCTGCCGGCGGCCGTCTTGATACGCTGGCAACTTCTATGACCTCGATCGATCTCGTCTTACAAGAGCGCAACATGCATCTCGGCGAGGTCCTTTTTGACAATGCGATTCTAGATACCCTGAAGTCAGAACTTGCCGTACTGGAACAGCGTCTTGCCGTTAATTCACAGGTTCTGAAAGCAAAGGAAGCCGGTCTGGTTTCCTTTTCCTCCGACGGACTGGAAGAAGAACTGGGTATCAGGCATATGAGGAGTATATCGCCCGATGCCGTGGCGGCTTATATCGATAACAGTCAGAATATGAGCCGGCTGCCGCGAAATATTATCAGCGGTCAGCAGGTTTTGCGTCAGATTACCGGTGTCGATCAGTATCTGGCCATGACGGTAGAAAATCTGCCTTACAGCTATTTTACGGATCGTAAGCTTGTCGAGCTATATCTGCCCGGCGAGGATGTTCGGATCAGCGATGTCGAAGTCGTGCGTGCCGAACCGAAGGTCGGTGCGGTTTTCCTGGTCCTGAGAACGGATAAAGAAGTGGGCAGGCTGCTGGATCAGCGTACTGCCAGGGTCGAAGTAATTACGAATGAAGTCAGCGGTTTGAAAGTGCCTAGGGCGGCGCTGAGAACCGGCGATGAATTAAGTGCATCGGTAAAACTCGTGATTGTCCAAAACGGTTATTATAGAAGCATCAATGTCGATGTGCTGGCTGCGGACGATGACTTTGCCATTGTGAAGGCGATTGACGAGGATGTCGTCTTGCGTCAGGGGTCGCTGATCGTGCTGAATCCCGATGCCGTAAGCGAAGGATCTCCGGTAAATGACTAGATACGAAAGCGTAAGGGAAACAATCAAGCCCGGTGTGAAGCTGATAGCTGTTTCCAAGACCAGAAGCGCCGGAGAAATAAGCGAAATATATAAACAAGGGCAAAGAGACTTCGGCGAAAACCGTGTTCAGGAGTTGCTCGCCAAACAAAACGAGCTTGCCCGAAGCTGCCCGGAGATTATCTGGCATCTGATCGGAACATTACAAAAAAATAAAGTCAGGCATATCGTTGGTAAGGCGGATCTGATCCATTCTGTCGACAGTTTGAGTCTGCTAAAAGAGATTTCAAAACGCGCTGTAATTCGAGGAATCACTCAGGATGTCCTTCTTCAAGTGAACTTTTCGGGCGAGGAAACGAAACACGGCTTGCCTCCGAATGAGCTTTGGTCTGTTCTGGAAGAGGCGGCAGGCTTAGAAGGCGTACGTGTACGTGGTTTGATGACGATGTCCGCCATGGGAATGGACAGTGCCGAAAAGCTTGCCTACTTTAAGGACTTTAAGGCTTTTTATGATGACTTAAGAAATAGATCAGGCAGTGATTGTTTCGATATTTTATCCATGGGTATGAGCGGCGATTACAGGGAAGCGATGGAAGCCGGTTCGACGTTGGTGCGTCTGGGTACGGCAATTTTCGGCCCTCGCGAATACGATTTGCGGTAACTTCGGTATCTTCGCAAGTGACGGATCGGCTACGAGGTTACAGCGGTATTACATTCGAGTTAAGTCTTTCTGCCGCGCCTTGTGATGAAAAATTTTAGGACCTATAATCATTTTTATGGTAGGCTAGATCTCGAAACGACTCGAGAAACGAAAGCGGAGGACACTGCATGGCAGCCTTTTTTGATAAATTCATTAACAAATTTTCGAACTACGAAGAAGATGATTATGATGATGATTTCGACTACGTAGATTCAGACAGCCAGATCAATGACGACGAGCCGGCCATGGAAGCAATTGCCAGACCTCAGACAAACAGACGGACTCAACCGAAGCTCGTTGATTTTAAGTCGGGAAACGGCAACCAGGTCATCGTCGTTAAGCCTCAGAACATGGAAGCGGCACATGAGTTATGTAACCATCTGCGTGCGGGACGTACGGTCATCTGTAATTTCGAGCAGGTGGATCAGAAGATTGCCCAGCGTATCGTCGATTTTATTACCGGATCGGCCTATGCTCTGGACGGTCAGGTTCGCCCGGTGTCCAATCTTATTTTCGTGATCGTACCGCGTGCCGTGACCTTGATGGACGGTCTCGACGTGTATGAGAATAAAGACTATTTGAATACGGGAACGATCGGAAGATAATCAAACGCCTGCAGAAGGAAAAAACCGAGTTAGTAATTACGAATCGAAGATGACGGGGAGACTTGTTTATCTTCGATTTTTATTTACGGATTTTGGCCGGGGCCTTGAATTCTTTACGCCGCGTCGGGACTTCTCTATAATAGCCCTACAATATAGTAAACAAGATTAAGGATGATAAAGCGATGTCGATAGTGATCGGTTTGGATATTGGAGGCAGTACGACGAAGATCGTCGGTTTACAAGGCGATAAAGTCCTGGGCAGGCTATCCGTACGGGCAGATGATCCGGTAGCTTCTGCTTACGGTGCCGTCGGTAAGTTTTTGAATACTTATCAACTGTCTCTGAATGATGTGAAGCGAATCATGATGACCGGTGTCGGCCGCACTTTTATCCAAAATGATATTCTAGGTATCAAGACCGAGAAAGTTGACGAAATGCAAGCGGTCGGAGCCGGCGGTCTTTTTCTCTCTTCTCTGGACGAAGCTGTAGTCGTGAGCATGGGTACCGGTACATCGCTGGTTCGGGCGACAAAAGAGAAAACAACACGCATTATCGGCTCGGGCGTCGGCGGCGGTACGGTGCTGGGTCTCGGGCGAAGCTTGCTGGGCACTCGTGATTTTTCGAAAATCGAGGAATTGGCGGGAAAAGGAGATCTCCATGAAATCGATCTGACGATCGGCGATATATCGGCTGACAAAATTGCCAACCTGCACAGCGACGTAACGGCGTCCAACTTCGGCGACGTGAAGAATGATGTCAGGGCTGAGGATCTTGCGGCCGGCATCATGAATCTGGTCTATCAAACCATCGGTACGCTGGCAGCGTTAACGGCCTGGAAAGAAGATTTGTCGTCCGTGGTTATCACAGGTAACCTGTCACAATCCGAATTTGGCTGCCATATTCTGAAAGAAGTGGCTAAACTTTACGGCTTAACCTATATCATTCCGGAAAATGCGGAGTTTGCAACAGCGTTGGGTGCTGCGATTCAAGTATCCAGGAGGCAGGACTCATGAGTAAATCACAAACAATCCCGCTGAATACCCGAATCAAAAAACCGCTTCCGATACTGATCGGCTTTTCCTTAATTCTTTTCATAATCCTTCAAGCTGTAGATAATTACTGCTTTGACGGTGCTTTTTACAAGAGAATCTACACCGAACTAGATACCGCATCGACAATCGGGATCTCGGAAGATGATCTTGAACACGCCACCATCGTTTTACTGGATTACATTCAGGATAAGAGAGACGATCTGGATGTTGTCGTGACGGTGGCTCCGGGACAGCAGGAGCAGATGTTCAACGAACGGGAAGTGCTTCATATGATCGATGTCAAAGCTCTGTATCAGGGCGCGATGCTGATCAAGTGGATCTGCCTTGGAATCGTTCTGCTTGGTTTGCTCGTCATGTTCCGTCGTTTTGATTTCAAAAGGGCCGTCACTCATCTCTTTCGCGGGTACCGGTTCAGCTTGATCGTTTTCGGTATTTTTGTTCTTGCGCTGGGAGCTTTTGTCCTGATTGATTTTGACCGTTTCTGGACCCTGTTTCATCATGTCTTTTTTCGTAACGACTTATGGATTTTAAACCCCGAGACCGATCGCATGATTCTGATGGTTCCATCTTATTTCTTTAACACCCTGGTGAAGCGAATTGTGACCGGCTCGCTTGGCGGTATGCTTCTGGCAGGCATTTTACTCTGGCTGGGCAAGCGTTTTTCCGGACCGCGCTATAGCGGAACGACCGACGGTTTCTAGATCTGTGACGGCTCCGGCGGATCATGGTAAACTTAAGGGTATATTTTTATTTATATTTGGCAAAGGAAACACTATGTGCATTATTTTCGATTTAGACGGAACCTTATTAAATACGCTGACGGACCTGGCGATCGCCGTTAATTTCGCTTTAAGAAGCAATCGCCTGCCGGAACTGCCCGAGGAAAGCATGAAACTTCTCGTCGGTAACGGTGTGCGTCTTCTAAGCGATCGCGCCGTTGCGATTGCCTGGAAAAAGTGGAGCGGGGAGCAGCGAGAACATTATCTGAAACTTGCGGCATCGGCTGCCGGCGAAAACGAGGCATACACAAGCGAATTGATCACGGTCGAGTATGCGACGGCCTATAAAGAGACATCTTCTGCCGAGATTCCTCTGGAACTGGCGGATGCGGTTTATGCCGACTTCATGGAGTACTATGCTCAACACAGCATGGATGAAACCAGGCCCTATCCGGGTATAATGGAGTTATTGCAGGCTTTAAAGCATAAAGGCAAAAAGCTGGCCGTTATGTCCAACAAGGCGGATGAAATGACCCGCCGAATCGTCCGGCATTACTTCGGCAACGAACAGTTCGAAGCCGTACTGGGTATGCGCGATGATATCAAGCCGAAACCGGATCCGGCAGGAGCATTGTATTTGGCGGGAAAACTCGATGTTAAGCCCGAAGAAATCTTTTTTGTCGGCGATGCGATGACGGACATGCGTACGGCGGTGGCTGCCGGCATGACTGCCATCGGTGTCAGCTGGGGTTTTCGCTCGGTCGAAGAACTGCTGGATAACGGAGCAGCCGTGATCGTCGACAAGCCGTCGGAGCTAGAGGATATACTGGCAGCAGTACCATAAACGCAGGTGAAAGATGGAAAAACAAGAAAACGAGCGCATGAGAACTGATATCCCGGTGCAGTCGAGTATAAAAGCAAAGTACTTTAGCAGGGCGAAGTGGCAGCTTTATCTGTCGCAAGTCTTCGGTTACGGCTGGTGGCTGACTTTATTTGCTTTGGCCTTGATTCTGCGCCGTTTCTTGTTTACACGAGTTGAGCTGGCCGAAGCTTATTCAAGCAGGATCCGGCCTGTCCTGATGTGGCCGTTAACGGCCCTGACGAATTTACTGCCGATTTCGCTGAGTTTCATTGCCTTGATCGGCTTTATAGTTCTGCTACTGCTCATTCTCGTTCGTTTGCTCTTGACCGGGAAACAAGAAAGAGGCAAGCGGCTTATTTACCTTTTCAAGCATATTCGTTTTATAGCGTCCTTACTGGCGATATCATTTCTGCTTTACATGCTCTTTCACGGACTGAACTTCGCTCGTCGCCCGCTGGCTTATCACATGGGCGTAGAGCTTCGCCGTCACAGTGCCGAAGAGCTCTACGACGCCGCTGTATGGTTACGGGACGAAACAAGCGCTATACGCAAAACACTGGAAGAAGACAGCGACGGTCTTTACATGTGGCCCGCAGGTGAGAGCAGATCATCGATGCTCGCCGCCGCCTACGAGGGATACGAAGATCTTTCAGGCGAAATGGCCCGCTTTTCAGGTCAAAAGGTGCGTCCCAAGATCGTACCGATGTCGCATTACTGGTCTTACACCGGAACCGCCGGCATGTTCATGCCGCTGCTGGGCGAAGCAAATGTCAATACCGACATGAGACCGGATGAAATCTTATCGGCCGCTATGCATGAAATCGCCCATGCAAAAGGTATAGCTCGCGAGGACGAAGCCAATTTTATGGCTTTCTATACGGGGATACGCCATCAGAAAGCAGATTATCGTTATGCCGCCTGGTTTTCGGCCATGATACATGCTTCGAATCAACTCTACCGGACCGACATAGACCTCTGGGGTAAATTCTGGGACGGCATGGATGAAGGCATCAAGCGCGATATCGCGGCCAGAAACGAATACTGGGATGCTTTCGAAGGACCCGCGAAAGATAAAGCCGGACAAGTCAACAACTCTTTCCTCGTCGCCAACGGCGAAGATGACGGCATCCGGAGTTACGGACGCATGGTCGACCTTGTCCTGGCTTATTACGAACATGAGGTTATCAATGCCAATCGTCTCACTCCATAATCACGACTATATATTCGGAATCCGGGATGTTCTGCGGCTGTTTTACGGCCCCGAACAAGAAGTCAAAGACAATTTCATCATAACAGGCCATGAAGATTCCACGCACATCCGGAGCGAACGCAGAGCGGACGGCCGCATCGAAACATCCGTCGAAGGCAAGAACATTTCCATCTTGTCCGATGATTCGGTCTGTGACGACAACATGCTGAAACGGGAGATAAAGCGTCAGCTGTACTATGTCCTTGCCACTATAAACAAAATGAGCTATCCCTGGGGTTCTTTGACCGGTATTCGTCCGACTTATGTCGCCGGACAAGCCATCGAAAAACTGGGTGAAACCCAAGCGAAATCTTATCTGGAAGAGTTTTATTTCGTTTCACAGGAGAAAGCAGATCTGGCCGTGCAAACGTATTTGGCCGAGGAGAAGCTGCTCGACAGCTTTCCGGAAGAAGACCTGGCGATCTATATCGGAATCCCTTTTTGCCCGACGCGCTGCAGTTACTGCTCTTTTAGCACGAACGAAGGTATCGGGAGACCTGATGCAGAAAAAGACCTGTATGTCGACACTTTAATCGAAGAACTTCGACTGGTTTGGACCAACGTTGCTTTCAGACAAAAATTGAAGGGATCTGTCAGGGCGCTCTATGTGGGCGGAGGTACGCCGACGGCCCTTTCTGCAACACAGCTCCAGCGTTTGTTTACGGCGCTGGATTCCCTTGATATCCCCTGGGCAGAGGCTTGCGAACGAACACTGGAAGCAGGCCGTCCGGACACGATCGATCGGGAGAAACTCGAAGTGATTCGCCTGGCGGGCTTTCGCAGAATATCCATCAACCCTCAGAGCATGAAAGACGAGACACTTCGAAAAATTGGTCGTTCGCATCAGAGTAAAGATATTTTAGATAGTTTTTCTCTCGCGAGAGCGCTGGGCTTTGACAATATCAATATGGATCTTATTGCCGGATTAAGCGGCGAGACAATCGATGATTTCAACTACAGTCTGGAACGGATTCTTTCCTTGGAGCCGGACAGCGTTACGATACATAACCTCGCTGTGAAACGAAGTTCGCGCATGCATCGCCGGCTGGTCGAAGATCGTCTGATACGAAAACGATCGGGTCATACTGATAAGTCAGACGACGATCTTTACCGCCCGGACGAAGAAGTGGCCGGGATGCTTCGGGACGGAAGAACGATTCTGGAGGATAAGGGCTACCTGCCTTATTATCTTTATCGCTCGAAAGACGGCATGGGCAGCTTGGAGAACACCGCCTTTGCCCGTTTGGGAAAAGCCTGTCTCTACAACGTCGCAATGATGGCCGATACCCGTTCGATTCTCAGTTTCGGTGCCGGTAGCATCAGCAAACGCATTCTTGGCTCACGGCTGGAAAGAAGCCCCAATGTCAAGAATATAGCCGAGTATCGGGAACGCATCATCGAAATGGCCGGACGCAAACTCGAGCTCTGGAATCGAGCGAAGGAATAGCATTTACTTGGTATAATAGAGGCAAGAAAAGCAAAGGGGGCAGGTTATGGCAGAGACGGACGGCAGAAGACGTCGCAGACGTCGCCGGAAGCCAAAACAAAGAGCCGGCTTGCCAAGAGCGTACGTCCTGATCGGCATGCCGGGCAGCGGAAAAAGCGCGTTAGGCAGAAGAGTGGCCCGTTTACTCGGATGGGATTTCATCGATACGGATGATGTTCTGGCGAGTCGAGCAGGCATGACGGTCGGCGAACTGAGCGCCTCGGTTTCAAACGAAGAGTTCAAACGACTGGAAGAAGAATCCGTGCTGTCGATTCCGCGCGGCAAGAAGATCATCGCCACCGGCGGTTCCGTTGTATATGGCAAACGGGCCATGCACCACCTGAAACAGATCGGTACGATTATTTATCTTGATTTACCATTATGGATGCTGATTCGAAGGATCGGCGATACAACACAAAAGCGCGGAGTCATTTTGAAGCCGGGTCAGACGATCGGGGATATCTATCATGAGCGTAAAGGACTGTACAAGCGCTATGCCGATATCGAATTTCAAACGTTTAAACTCTCTCCGGGGAAAAGTTCTCGTCTCCTGGCCAATGTGATTCGATTCATGGAAGATGACGGAAGCAGTTCTCCCGGAGCCAAGACAAAAGAGAAGACGAAAGAGGCTAAAGATGGCAAGTAAGCAGGAGTTGACCGCGGTAATCGATGTCGGTTCCAATCGCCTGACGATGAAAATCGCAGAGCTTGGCCGGTCTTCGATACCGCGCGTGATCGAACAAGTCAGAGGTAGCCTTGCTTTGGGCGAGGATACCTACACGACACAGCGGATTCGGGAAGAGAATATCCGGCGCTGCTGCGAAATTCTCCTGGAATTCAAACAAAAGCTAAAAGAATATAAGATTACTCAGGTGAAGATAGTCGCGACCAGTGCCATCAGAGAAGCACGAAATCGCGACTATGTTTGTACTCGGATCATGCAACAGACCGGATTTGATGTGGAAGTGCTCGACAACAATATGGAGCGCTTTTACCACCAGATCGCGATGACCGAACGGATCAGCAACTTTTCGGATCTGATCAAAGAAGGCGTCACGGTAATTGATATCGGCGCAGGGTCCGTACAGATATCGAGTTATGACGAAGGCGGCCTGGCTTACAGCCATAATCTGCTGCTTGGTGCGCTTCGCGTGCATGAAATGATGGATAGGCTGAAAGATAAAACGAAGAACTACACGGAGCTCTTAAACGAATATATCAGCTCGGAACTCAATGATTTCTATATTCTGGAGGGAGCGACAAGCAAGCCGACACATATCATCGCTTTGGGACCGCAGTTGTCTTATCTAAAACAGCTGGCGGGCGTGAAAAGCAGCGAAGAGACCATGTCGCTGAAGACTTTCTCGAGCGTGCTGGAACTCCTGCGTACTCAAAAGGCAATCGAACTGACCATCAATCACGGGATTCCCGCGCATGAGGCAGAGTTGCTTTTACCCGCGGCAACCATTCTTGACAAATACACCGGAGACAGTAAAGGCAAGTTGATCTATATGCCGGAATCGGATCTTTCCGACAGCCTCCTGATGGATCTGGCCATGAGTAAAGGAAAAGAACTCGAACGCTACGATCATCATAAAGATATTCTGACGGCGGCCCGGCATATCGCCGAGCGCTTCCGTTATGACTATAAACATACGGAAGTTGTCACGGAACATGCTTTACAGTTGTTTGATGTCTTGAAGAAAGCTTTCGGATTAACGTCTCGCCAGCGCTTATATCTGGAGCTAGCCGGCATCCTGCACGATACGGGTAAGTTCATTCAGATCAATCGTCACAGCAGGCAATCCTTTCATATCATCAACAGCCTGGATCTTTTCGGCGTATCGGATCGCGAACGACTTCTGATCGCCTATATTGCCCGCTTTCATTCTGCATCCTGGCTGCCGACACAAGACGATATGCCTGAACTAAGCTCTTTTGAACGGCAAACGGTACTGCAGCTGGCGGCTTTGCTCCGATTGTCGGACGGGCTTGATGCTTCGCATCGCCAGAAGATGGACAAGCTGTTCGTGCGTCTGAAAGATCATCGTCTGATCATCGAAATCGATAACAGCATCGACACCACATTGGAAACATCGTCGGCAGCGGAGAAGTCATACTTGCTTCTGGAAGTCTATGGTGTTGTACTTGAATTTAAATATCAAGCTCATGAGTATTTTGTAACGGGAGGATAAAGAATGCCCCACACAAACGATAAATCGGATAAAAGCAAAACACCTGTGATCGAAGAAGCAGATCCCGGCATTCGCTGGACGAAGCGAGGTTCCAAACTATTGCCCGGAGGGAAGAAAAGCTCCGGGAAGCGTCTGAGTCCCGTTGCTTATTCGAGGAATCCCGATTTAGTTAACAGGGAACTTTCCTGGCTAGAGTTCAACAGCAGGGTTTTGGACGAAGCCAGAGACCGAGAACTGCCTCTTATGGAGCGAGTGAACTTCCTCGCGATTACACAGCGAAACCTGGACGAGTTTATCCAGGTCCGGGTCGCCTCGTTAAAAGACATGGTTCATGCCAATTACGAAGGAACCGATGCCGCCGGCCTCACGGTTTCCGAGCAACTTACGGCACTGGCCGAGCAGATGGCTTTTATGACGGCCCGCATGTCTTCGACGTTCAGGCGTTCCTTAAATCCCGCTTTGCAAAAAGAAGGTATCTTTATACTGCGTCCGGATGAGTTATCTCATGCGCAGCGTAAAGAAGTCAACGCTTATTTTCGCGACACGGTTTTTCCCATCCTGACTCCTCTGGCAGTAGACAGCGGCCGTCCGTTTCCTCTGATTAACAACGGCAGCCTGAACATTGCCTGTCTCCTGGAAGTCAGTGATTCCGGCGAGGAAGAGGAAGGATCCGAAGAGGCATTCGACTTCGCCACGATGCAGGTGCCGGATGTTTTGCCTCGCATTGCAGTTCTGGAAAAACCATGCCGGCCCGAAATAGCGGGGAAAGCAAGCGGTCCGGTAAAGCTTGCGGCGGTTCTTCTTGAAGATATCATCGAACTGAATCTTCGGGATCTGTTTTTCGGACGAAAGATCGCGGCGCACGGCATATATCGTATCCTTCGCAACGCCGACTTCGATATTGACGAAGAAGATGCGGCAGACCTGCTCACGGAGATTGAGTATCAGGTTCAGATGCGTGAGTGGGGCGAAATTATCCGCCTCGAAGCCTCCGAAAATACCGATCCACGCGTTTTACAGTATCTGGTCGCGGCGATGAATGTGTCAGTAGAAGATATATATATGATCCGGGGGCCGCTGGATCTGGCTTTCCTGTCGAAACTTCGCAAACATCGTCTGATAAAGTCTGAGCGTGAGTATTACTATAAAAACTTCACAGCCCAAAAATCATCGTTTCTGGAACTTGCCAGAGCAGAACGTATCGCAGCGGGGAACACAGAGCATGATATCTTTTCATTAATTAAGCAAAGGGATATTCTCCTGCACCATCCTTACGAGCAGTTTCATCCGGTACTCGAATTCCTGCGACAGGCTGCGCGAGATCCCGACGTGCTTGCGATTAAGCAGACTCTTTACCGCGTCTCGGGTGATTCGCCTCTGGTCGGATATCTCGAAGAAGCCGCCCGAAACGGCAAGCAGGTTATGGTCCTTGTCGAACTAAAGGCCCGCTTCGACGAAGAAAATAACATTCACTGGGCCAGACGCCTGGAAAAGGCCGGCTGTCACGTCATTTACGGCCTGGTCGGCTTGAAAGTGCACAGTAAAATCACGCTGGTCGTGCGAATGGAAGAAGACGGTATCAAACGCTATCTTCATCTCAGTACGGGGAATTACAACGATCAAACGGCCAAGTTATACACGGATCTGGGACTTTTCTTGTGCCGCGAAAGTTACGCTTCGGATGCCACGGAGTTTTTTAACATGATTTCAGGCTATGCACAGCCACAGGATTGGAATAAACTGGTACCTGCTCCTTATTGGCTCAGGGACCGGTCGATTGCCCTGATCGATCGGGAAATCAGAAACAGCAAGGCCGGCCGCCGAGCGTATATCAAGGCGAAAATGAACTCACTGGTAGACGAGATTATGATCCTAAAGCTCTACGAAGCAAGCAGAGCAGGCGTTAAAGTGGATCTGGTCGTGCGCGGCATCTGCTGTCTGCGTCCCGGAGTTCCGGGTCTGTCCGATAACATTCAGGTTGTCTCCGTGATCGGCCGTTATCTGGAACATTCCCGCATCTTCATTTATGCCAACGACGGTGCCGAGGAAACCTATATTTCCTCGGCGGACTGGATGCCTCGTAACCTGGATCGGCGGGTCGAGCTTTTGATTCCGGTCGAAGACCCCTTGTGCCGGGAACGAATCGGTGAGATCATCGATTTGGAATTAAACGACACGGAAGGCGCGCATGTGGGACAAGCAGACGGAAGCTATAAACGAAAGGATCGTCGAGGCAAGATGATTCTGGACAGCCAGGAGAAACTGATGGAACTGGCGATCAAACGAGCTCCTGTTGATCTGGATGTGATAGCAGAGCGTCGTTTCGAAGCGATTATTCCTGAAAACGAGTAAAAAGCGACAGCGAGGATAATGTATGAGTGAAATAAACTTAAGCGTACCAAAAGCTTTACCCCGGGTTAAGGCATTCGAAGAACTGGGCTTCGGCATGTTCATTCACTGGGGTCTTTATTCGCAGCTAGGTCAGGGCGAATGGATCCAAAACATCGGCCATATCCCCAAAGAGGAGTATCAAAAGCTGGCAGAGACGTTTACCGCCGAGGCCTTCGATGCCGAGGCGATCGCCTGCTTGGCCGCAAACTCGGGCATGAAGTACATTGTTCTTACTTCGCGTCACCATGACGGTTTCTCGCTCTATGACACTTGTGGATTAAACGACTACGATGCACCGCATTCGGCAGCCGGTCGGGATCTGATCCGGGAGTTTGTCGATGCCTGTCAGCGACACGGGATCGTGCCGTTTTTTTATCATACGACTCTGGACTGGTATAACCCGGACTTCGAAAACGACTTTCCGCGCTATCTGGAGTATCTGAACGCCTCCGTGGAAATTCTCTGTAAGAATTACGGAAAAATCGGCGGTTTATGGTTTGACGGCAACTGGAGCAGACCCGATGCGGACTGGCAGGAAGACAGACTTTACGCCACGATTCGGAAATACCAGCCCGACGCCATCATCGTGAACAACACCGGCCTTAGCGCTCGCGGTCAGGCGGGTCACATCGAGATTGATTCCGTGACCTTCGAACAAGGCCATCCTCAAATGCGGGATCAAAGGGGCTTTGAAAAGTACATCGCAGCCGAAATGTGTTATACGATCAATTCTCACTGGGGCTATGGCAAAAGAGATTTTAACAACAAATCCACGGCAGATTTGATCAAGACTCTAACGAAGTGCAGAAAAGTCGGCGCCAATCTGCTCTTAAACGTGGGCCCGACCGGCGACGGAGAAATCACGGATATTCAACAAGCAACCCTAAGAGAGATAGGCGAATGGATCCGGATCTTCGGCGATGCCATTTACAAGGCCAGACCTTTTGGCGCTTATGGTGCGGGTGAAGACTTTGTCCTGAAGACCGAGGATAAGTATTACTTCTTCATCTCGAATCTTTCGGTCAAAGGAGACGAACATGTCACCACAAGCTCCGGTCAGTTGGGACTTCGTTCCTTCGCAGGTGTTCGTGATCGCTTGAAATCGCTTCGCTGGATGGATAACGATGAAACGCTGACTTTTGTCAGTGATCCGGAAAGCGGTATCTTTAGCTTCATCGCTACGGGTTACCCCTATGGCGTGGATACGGTCGTTCGCGTGGCCGAAGCTTTAATCGAGTAAACAAGGCAATAATTATTTTATTATCGGGAGATTGTATTATATGGTTCAATTCAAAGAGATCAACGAAGACAACTTTAGAGCAATCATTAGAATGAAACAACCGGAGGATCAACACTTTGTCGCTCCGAACATGTACTCTTTGGCAGAGGCCTGGCTGTACAGAGAAAATAATGATTTGTTTCCCTTTGCCATTTATGACGAGGAGGAACTGGTCGGATTTATTATGGTGCAACATGACGAGGAAGAAAAAGTCCTGTCGATCTGGCGTTTAATGATCGCAGTCGAGCATCAGGGAAAAGGTTATGGCACCGCAGCTCTGCAGCTCGTGATCGACGAGGCGAGAAAAAGCGGGAGATTCGAACGTCTCGCTTTGAACTATGTGCCCGAAAACGTGGTCGGAGAGCATGTTTATCGAAAAGTCGGTCTTCGTCCAACCGGCGAAATCGAAGAAGGCGAGATCGTCATGGAAATGGTGTTGTAAGAGCACAGAGCTTTTAATCATGCGACCGGTCAATCATTCGGCATAATTATTACTAAAGCGTTATAATAGAGAATAGTTTATTGATTCGGGAAATCGCATTGGAGTGTGCAGATGAGTTTATACGAGAAAATAGTTAACAGAGAAGAGAAGATCGCCTTAATCGGATTGGGCTACGTGGGCATGCCGATCGCCGTCGCTTTCGCCCGGAAGGCGGAGGTTATCGGTTTCGACCTGAACAAGAAGAAAATCGACTTATATAAAGCGGGTATCGATCCGACGAACGAAGTGGGCGACGATGTCATTAAAGAGACCAGCGTAGATTTCACATCGGATGAAACGCGCTTGAAAGAAGCCAAATTCCATATCGTGGCCGTTCCCACGCCGATCAACCTGGACAAGACACCTGACCTGTCGCCGGTCGAAGGCGCCAGCCGGATCGTCGGTCGCAATCTGACCCCGGGCTCGATCGTGGTTTTCGAATCCACCGTGTATCCGGGCGTGACGGAAGATGTCTGCATCCCGATTCTGGAAGCCGAGTCGGGCCTGCGCTGCGGCCGGGACTTCAAGGTCGGCTATTCGCCGGAACGCATCAACCCCGGCGATAAGGTTCATCGCCTGGAGAACATTGTCAAGATCGTCTCCGGCGTAGACCAAGATAGCCTCGAAGAAATTGCCAGGGTCTACGAAATGGTCGTCGAGGTCGGCGTGCATCGCGCCGGCTCGATCAAAGTCGCCGAAGCTGCCAAAGTGGTGGAGAACAGCCAGCGCGATATCAATATTGCGTTCATGAACGAACTGGCCATGGTCTTCGACCGGATGGGTATCGATACGCAGGAAGTCGTCGAGGCCATGAACACGAAGTGGAATGCCCTTCGCTTTACCCCCGGTCTGGTCGGCGGCCACTGTATCGGCGTCGATCCCTATTACTTCGTTTACGAAGCCGAGAAGCTGGGCTACCACAGCCAGATCATTCTCGCCGGCCGGAAGATTAACGACGGCATGGGCGAGTTTGTGGCGGATGCCGTGATCAAAAAACTGATCCTGGCCAATAAAGTCGTCCGCAAGTCCAAGGTCGTCATCCTGGGCCTGACCTTCAAAGAGAATACGCCGGATACCCGAAATTCGAAGGTGGTCGATATCATCACGAGTTTGAAGGAATACGGCATCGAAGCGATCGTGGTGGATCCGGAAGCGGATGCGGCCGAAGCCAGACACGAGTACGGTATCGATCTGGTCGACCTGAAGGATGTCAAAGATGCCGACTGTTTGATTCTGGCCGTCGCTCACGACTCCTTCAAAGCGCTGAGCTGGGATGAGATCGATCAGCTCTATGCGCCGCTACCGGCCGATGAGAAGATTCTGATCGACGTGAAGAGCATCCTGGATCGCACGGAACTCGACAAGAGAGGCTACAGCTACTGGAGACTCTAAATCACCTGTGATTCTGATTTTTCAACTAATGGATCCTGCTTCGGCGGGATCTATTATTTTCTAAACATTAAGCGGCGGAGAATGGAGCTGCGACTAAGCCGGTAATGGTAAACGCTTGCCCTAAAACAATATAGTAGCTAGAATGTATTCGTATATCGTTCGTACAATATGTCGATCTTTTAGGGGGAACATGACGAAATATTTACGCTTGAAGCGTTTCCTGGACCTGCTTGCTTCCGTTATCGGGCTGATCATACTGCTGCCTTTATTTCTTGTGCTCGCTTTGGTCATAAAGATCGATTCGCCGGGTCCGGTGTTCTTCCGTCAGTTGCGCTACAAAAAGGGGCGAGAACATTTTCAGATCATAAAGTTTCGTACTATGCGTAAAGATGCACCCAACGAGATGCCAACCAGGCTTCTGGAAGATCCGGAGCGCTGGATTACGCGCTCGGGCAGATTCCTTCGAAAGAGCAGTCTCGACGAACTTCCGCAGATCATCAATATTATTAAAGGGGACATGAGTTTTATCGGTCCGCGCCCCGTCATCTTGAAAGAGTATGATTTGATACTCGAGCGTGATAAGTACGGTGCGAATCAGGTTCCGGTCGGTTTAACCGGCTGGGCACAGATCAACGGCCGGGACGAGTTGAACGTTGTCGAGAAGGCTAAACTGGACGGCGATTACGTGAAGAAGATCGGTTTGCTGATGGATTTTAAATGCCTTTTAAAAACGATACATGTTTGCCTAAAGCCCGATCAGATCGGCGCTTCCGATCCGTCCGTAATAAGCAGAACATCTGAACTATAATCCCGGTTATGGCCCTTTGCCCTTTTCGTTTAATGTAGTAAGCTAATATGGCTAAATACAAATCTAGGAGAGAGACATGAATTCACACTTTGACGGGGGCTTGTTGCAGCTAATCGGATACACTTTACTGGGTACTTTGGTGAGCATCTTAACGTTGGGCATTTGTTATCCATGGGCGATCTGCCTGATCTATCGTTGGGAAGCCAGGCACACGGTGATTGACGGACGTCGACTTAGATTTGACGGGACCGGACTTGGCTTATTCGGCAACTGGATTAAGTGGTGGGTACTAACGATTATCACATTCGGCATTTACGGATTTTGGCTGGGTATCAAGCTTAAACAGTGGAAAGTAAAACACACAAGCTTCGCCTGATATGCTGAAAATCATCAATGAGTAAAAGGACAGTATATGACTAACAAGAATATTCTGGAACGCACGAAGAGGACCGCATGGTTTAATGAAGCCAGATTCGGCATGTTCATTCACTGGGGACTGTATGCCATTCCCGCCAGAGGCGAGTGGGTAAGAAGCCGTGAACGTATGTCACAGGAACAATACATGACATACTTCGATGAGTTTACCGCCGAGAATTACGATCCGAGAGAGTGGGCCAAACTGGCAAAGAAAGCCGGCATGCGTTACGCCGTATTGACCGCCAAGCATCATGACGGTTTTGCTCTTTGGGATACGAAACTCAGCGATTTCAAGTCAACCAATACTCCTGCCGGTCGCGATCTGGTTCGAGAGTTTCTGGATGCTTTCAGAGCGGAAGGAATCAAGGTAGGACTGTACTTTTCGATTATCGACTGGAAGCACGAAGACTTCCCGCATTACGGGGACAGACAGCATCCGCATCGCGATGACGAGAAGGAGAAGAACGATCACCGTGATTTTAATCGTTACCTGGATTTCATGCACGGTCAGGTGCGTGAACTGCTGACGGATTACGGTCACCTCGACATCATGTGGTATGACTTCTCCTATGAGCATATGGCAGGAGAAACCTGGAAGGCTGAAGAGTTGATGGCTATGGTCCGCAGCTTACAACCTCACTTGATCGTCGATAACCGTCTGGAAGGATCCGGCGAGCATTCCGGAACGATTCTGACGGCCAATCCGTCGAACTATGCCGGTGATTTCGCTTGTCCCGAGCAGATGATCCCGCCGCAGGGTATTACTAACGAATTGGGCGATTATGTGCCTTGGGAAGCTTGCATCACGCTTAATAACAATTGGGGCTACGCAGCCGAAGACAAACACTATAAAGATGCCAGGCTCGTCATTCGCATGCTGGTCGAGTGCGTATCGAAAAACGGCAACCTGCTCTTGAATGTAGGCCCCGATGCCACCGGTCGCATTCCGAAGGAATCGGTCAAGATACTCGAGGAAGTCGGAGAGTGGATGGCCGAAAATCATGAGAGCATTTATGGTTGCGGTATCTCGGAGTTCCCGAAACCCGAGTGGGGCCGTTTTACTCAAAAGGGTAATAAACTCTATGCTCATATATTTGAGGCTCAGGCAGGGGGGATCTGCTTGCCGGATATGGCACAACGAGTCGTGAAGCTGCGCCGATTGGCTGACAAAAGCGAGTTGCGGCTCAGTGATTACTGGAATCTCGCCGAATACCGGCAGCATGCCTTCTTTTTTCTGAATCAGAACAGTTTTGACAATTATCCTCTGCCCGATGACAGAGATACCGTTGTGGAAGTGACTTTGAAAGATTAAGAGTGTAGAACACTTTATAAAAGCTGGATTACCGCTCGTGTCTGAATGATTTAGACGCGAGCGGTTTTATCTCTAAGATTGTAAGGATTAATATCAGATTTCTTTAATTATCTTTGTCAAATTAGCCTGATTTGTTAACAAACAGTTAATTCTATCTAAAATTTCATTGTTAAGCGTGTTTGTATATATATACAGGTTGAGTTTAAGAATTTAATGTGGTATACATTATGTAGCTATTTGAAAAGACAAGATATACAGATATGGTAATTGATAATTGATCCCAGTAAGATTGGCTTATACCAGTGGTATGCGCTGATTTAGGGAAATATTTCGATGAGAACTGATGCCACTTGGTCGCTAAATGCTAATTGTTATTATTTGCATACAGTTGTATAAACTCACTGTATTTTATTCGTGAGATGTTTTATCATTTGTTGTGCGAAATTTGGCTCCCGGTTTAGTGATCAGCTCTCAGATTTAGTAGTAAAATATCGCAATATGATCTTAAACGAAATGATGGAGGGCTGTCATTCGTTAGATGATAAAACATGAGGAGGATTAAGGAATGAATTTGATCAAACGTTTGATTAAAGAAGAAGAGGGCCAGGGCCTTATCGAGTATGTCTTGATTGTTGGCTTGATTGCATTGATTGCTGTCGTAGCTATCAGTGCTGCTGGCACTTCAATTAGCGGGATTTGGGAAACAGTAAAAAATAAGCTCGGAGATGTTAAAACCGATGTTGATGCCGCTGTAACTCCAGCTGTAACTCCAGGTGCATGATTTTTACTTATGGTAAAGATAATCTGAAAATTTCGCATAATCCAAACTGCCTTCTCGTTAGGGGAAGGCAGTTCGTATTTAGTATATTCAACATATGTCGATTTTGGATAAGGAATTACGAATGACTGCAATTTCATATTTTGTAATGGCGATAGCAGCTTCTGCCGCTACGACTGACATTAAGGAAAAACGAATCTCAAATAAACTTGTTTTTCCGGTAATGTTAATTGCTTTCTCTTGGCATGCCATCCAAAACGGAATAAGCGGCATAACATTTTCATTTCTTGGTTGGATAGTCGGATTATTAGTTTTTATGCTTCCTTTTATCTTTGGTGCAATGGGCGCGGGAGATGTGAAACTTATGGCAGCTATAGGTTCATTGATGGGCTGGCGCTTTATTTTAGTTACTGCTGTATATACGGCAATGGCAGGTTTCTTCATCGCAATAGCCATAATAATCAAACAGAGAAACTGCTTAAGCAAACCAATTTCATATCTACCGCATCGAATAGCAAAAGTAATGGCAAAAGCCTTATTAAGTAAAAATGAGGACAGTGGTTCGGTATCGAAATCAGAAACTTATTCCAACAATGAAAAATCAACGAAAACCAAAACCATGATTCCTTACGGCCTCTGTATAGCCATAGGAGTTTATATCGTTTTGGTCTGTAGAGATATGAATGCCGTGCCTTTGATGAATTTCTTAACTTAGCAGTGACCGACGATTTTATCTAGCGAGGTATGACATGTTTATTAGGAAGCTAATGATAGACGAGGGAGGACAAGCCGTTGTAGAAATGGTATTTGTCCTGCCTTTTTTGCTTTTATTGATCATGGGCATGATAGAGTTTGGTTGGATCTTAAACGGTGAAATCACGATCACTGCCGCGGCGAGAGAAGGCGCCAGAACCGCAATCATATATGAAAATGATTCCCTGGCCGAAGCAGCCGTACAGTCCGCTGTGTCGAATGCTACGATATCGTCGAGCTTAAAGAACGTCAACACCACAACAGAATTTTTAGCGGATTCGAAGGCGGTAATCAACGTGTATGCCCAAATCACGCCGATTATTGGCCTTTTTGTGTCTGAGGACATGGATTTACATGCGAAAGCAGAGATGCGTTTAGAGTGAAAGCAGAGGTATAAGGATGAAGCGAATACTTCAGATACTTCGTCAGAAAATCATGAGTGAAGCCGGAGCCGCCAGCATAATGGCTGTGATATTCCTGGCTTTTGTAGGATTTGGTCTCGCTGCTTTAGTGATCGATACCAGCATTCTTTATGCCAAACGTGCCGAGATGGTAACGGCTGCCGATGCAGCCGCATTGGCTGCTGCCGGAGTTGTCCGCGAAGAAGTCGCGAAAGGCATGGATCCGGGAAACGAAGCAGTTATCGAGAAAGCCAAAGAAGAAGCATTACGATATGCGGTAGCCAATGGATCAGATCCTGACTTAACCTCTGTCTACGTCGGAAAACGTAATGTCGAAGTCAGAAACGGTAAAACAGATAATCGCTATATCGTTGAAGTATCGACAGGCGTTGAGCAGAAAAACATATTCGCCAATTTTCTTAACGATCCGGAATCAGAAGTAAGAGCGACGGCGATCGCCACATGGGGCTATGTTTATGCGTCAACTATCGGTAGCATACTTCCGATATTCACTTTCGATAAAGATTACGGAGTAAATACTCCGGTACTTCTGCATGAAAAGATTCAAGACGGTAATAACAACTACGGTTATATCGATTTGGGAAACGGAATGAATGCAATCAAGGAAGCACTAGCCGGTCGCTATGTAAACGGTGTATATATTCAACAAAACATCCTTGACGGTAAGCCGGGTGCAGGCGAAAGTTTTCCGAATCCCGTCGAAGCTCGCATGAAAGAAGCTGTGAAGAAAAATACGCCGCAGGAAAGACGTGCTCATATGATGGGCCTGGTTCCTGTTATTAGTTGGGAGCGTTTCAACGCGATTGAATCAAACTTTAAGAATGATGCCGGAGATTACTCGCCTCACTTGAAACTTCCGATCGAGTACTTCGCTTATTTCGAGATCAAGGATGTAATCAAGAAGAACCGTACAGTTGGCTCTCAGTATGCACTCGATCCGAATAACGGATATCAAACTGTACTATCGGCAAGAGACTATCAAGATATGCTTGGAGGTAATCCGACAGAAGGCTTACTCTACGGCGAGTTTACCGGTGAAGTTGTTAAAGCTCGTACCTTGGCAGAAGCAGGTGATCAAGTAAACCCCGCACCTGAAAGCGGTGGTTCCGAAATCGCAGCGATGTATGCCCAGCTGATCGGATAAATTACTTCATCATTATTTAGTAGCATCAGGAAGAATAGAAAGATATCGTATGAAAGCAAAACGAGGAATACTCCTTATATCGTTACTACTTGGAATTGTTACCGCATTCGCTGTATATAGACTGGTAAAGAGTTACGAAACCGTACCGGAAGAAACCATCATATATCGAAACGTAGTTGTCGCTTTGAATACCATTCCCGAACACACTGTATTATCAGCTGACATGCTGCGACTGGCAGAAATCCCCGAAGAAGCAGTACATGCCGAAGCTTTTCGATCGATTGAAGAGGCGATCGGCAGCATGACATCGTCCATTATCGTTAAAGACGAACAGGTCTTATCGAGTCGATTGATATCACAATCCGGAGAAAATACAAAGAAACTTTCTTACCGGATCCCTGAACATATGCGAGCGATTTCTATTCCCGTCAATGAACTTTCTGCCGTTTCGGGGCATATTGCCGAAGGGGATAAAATTGATATTCTCGTGACCTATAATTCGTCAGACTTTTATCCGGGGAAGCCAAGACCAGCCGTTGAAGATGAAGAACGCTTAAAAGCAACTGTATATACACAGTTTCAGCTTCTCGAAGTGTTAAGAATCGGTACGCCTTCGCATGCAGGCGAAGATTCATCCACGGCAGGAAGTATTGTCTTATTGGTATCTCCGGAACAAGCAGAAGAGCTTGTATATGTCCTTAATACCGGCAGCATTACTTTATTACTTAGAAATCCTGCCGACGATACCATTCATGAGTTGGAATTCTATAATGCTGACAGTTTCCGCGAAGAAAGAGGGATCAGATAGATGGATACGATTCGAGTCATCCTGGCCAGTCAAATATATGAGCTTCAAAGCAGTATCAGTAATACATTGGCACAAATCGAACACATCTTACTGCTGGAGCCTGTGTCATCATTAGCTGAGGTAGAGCAGGCAATGAGCGAATTTCCTGCCGATATTATTCTGGTAGATACGACTTTGGATGGCGACGGTTTTAAAGCGACGGAAAACTTGCTGGCTTCATATCCGCAGTTGTCGATCATTATCATTGAGGAGATGGTTGGCGAAGATACCTTTCATAAGGCTATCGTAGCAGGAGCTAAGGATGTTCTGCTTTATCCTTTCGGGCCAAACTTGCTGAATGAAGCAATCGTTCGTACCTATGAATTATCGAAGAAAACGAAGCCTGTAGAAGCAGCTGTGATCAGCCGCCAACTGCCAAAGAATCAGAAAGCTTTTGTTCTCACAGTCTTTAGTCCGAAGGGCGGTGTCGGTAAAACATCCACCACTATCAATTTAGCCCTCGCACTAGAACGGCAAACCAAGGCTGAAGTGGTCGTTATCGATTTGGATCAAGATATCGGTAATGTCGCCTTGGCGATGAGTTTAACGCCTCGATATACGTTGACTGATATTATCAATGATATTCATAACATCAATCCTGAAACGATCATGGGCTACCTGACACCGCATGACTCGGGGGTTAAAGTTTTACCGGTTAGTACGAATCTTCAATCGGATAACTATCTGTCAGCTAAACATGTTCAAACCATAATCGACACCCTGCGCGATACCTGCGACTATATTGTGATCGATATGCCTGCCCGCTTAACCGATGCCACCAAACCGGCCATCATAAAGGCTGATAAGTTGATACTTTTAGCGACAGCCGAGCTGGCAACACTTCGTAATACGAAAGCGGCTCTGGTCTCGCTAGAAGAGCAAAATTATCCCAAAGAGAAAATTAACATCGTCTTAAATCGAGCGAATTTCAATAAATACATCAGTGCGAAGGATGTTTCGAAAACTCTTGAACGGGAGTTATATGCCACCCTTCGCGAGGATTCGAAGTCGATGATGAAGTCGCTAAACGAAGGGCGGCCGGTATTATCGAAGCGAGGCAAGCGGGGCCTGGTAACCGATTATATGCGCTTAACTCATAAAATACTTCGGGAGTTTGGTCAAGTAAAAAAGAAAAAGGACAAAAAGAAATAAGAGAAAAATCCGCGATGTAGCAGATTGATGATCAATAAGTAGATTAGGAGTATCAGATGGCCTTAGCATCCATAAATCCGCAGCGTTTCGAGGGACAAGAACCGTTACAGAAAAGTGAGCAGAATAACAATCGCCATAATGCCAGCGAAAAACGCTTGAATACATTTCATGAATTAACCGAGCAAACTCTGAATATTGTTATCGACACGCTTCAAATCGAAAATGATATCGATGATACTGTGTCAAGACGCCAAACCATGGAACAGATTTTGGCAACTCTATCCGAAATCTTATCGGAAACAAAGCAACACTTGACTCTCATGGAGAGACAAAAAGTTGCAGAAGCAGTTTTGGATGAGATTTATGGTTTTGGTCCTCTTTCTTCTTTGTTAAAAGATGATTCTGTCAGTGAAGTTATGGTAAATGCCAAAGACAGTGTATATGTAGAGCGAAACGGCAAGCTGGAATTATCCGAAGTACGCTTCAGAGATGACAAGCATATTCTGCATATCATTGACAAGATTGTATCGCCCTTGGGTCGTCATGTAGATGAATCATCACCTCTGGTTGATGCTCGTTTACCCGACGGATCCCGTGTCAATGTCATCATTCCACCCTTAGCACTGAAAGGGCCTACCATAACAATTCGTAAGTTCGCGACGGATCCTTTAACACTGAATGATTTGATTTCATTCGGTACTCTCAGCAGAGACATGGCTATGTTCCTTCGAGCCAGCGTAATCGGACGTATGAATATTCTGGTGTCGGGAGGTACCGGCAGTGGTAAAACGACATTGCTGAATGTTCTTTCAAGCTTTATACCTCATAACGAACGTATCGTGACCATAGAGGACGCTGCGGAACTTCAACTCCAACAGGATCACGTCGTTACTTTGGAAAGTCGTCCGGCTAATACCGAAGGAAAAGGACGAATCACGATTCAAGACCTGGTTGTGAACTCGCTTCGTATGAGACCGGATCGAATTGTTGTCGGTGAGTGTCGAGGGGGCGAAGCGCTCGATATGCTACAGGCGATGAATACCGGTCATGACGGTTCCCTGACAACCGTTCATGCCAACTCGCCGCGTGATTCCCTGTCTCGTTTGGAAACACTTGTCATGATGTCCGGTATGGAGCTTCCGTCAAGAGCAATTCGCGAACAAGTTGCTTCAGCGATTCATCTGGTCGTGCAGGTAGTACGTCTGGTTGATGGTTCAAGAAAGATAACAAAAATTTCGGAAATCATGAGTATGGAAGGAGATACCATCACCATGCAGGACATTTTTGTTTTCCGACAGGATCGTTTGGACGAGCAACGTCATGTTGTGGGAAAGCATGTAGCCACCGGTATCCAACCGTCATTTCTGGATAAACTCGAACGAGCGGGAGCGCGCTTGCCTGCGAGTTTGTTCAGTAATCAAAATTAGGAGTATATTATGACCTGGCAGCAAACACTGTTTATTTTTGGAGGTACGATTTCTTCCGTCGCACTTTTTATCTATACGATTTATACGATGATCTTTTCTTCGAAAATACGAACGGATAAGCGTTTACATGATATCAAGAAAATAAATGCTGAAGATAAGCTGTCTTTGCATCAAGAGAAACGTGAGAACCTGCCGCTTGGTAAGCGAATCGTACGTGCCGGCGGAAGTATCAGTCAGAAACTGAAAATCGGATCCAAAAGTCGTGCCAAAAAGCAGTTGAAGCTCATGCGCGCGGGCATCTTGATGAAAGCAGAAGAGTTAAGCGGATTGACAGTATTATCCGCTTTTCTTACCGGAGTCTTAACCCTCTTAGTTAGTGGAAATCTTGCGATTTCTTTAGTAGCGATGTTGCCGGGTTATCTGCTGCCTGATATCGTGATTCATTTATTGATGAGTAAACGGGCCAAAGCATTAAACAATCAATTGCCGGATGCCTTGAGCGTGATAGCAAACGGAATCAGAGCAGGCTTTAGTTTTAATCAGGCGGTATCCCTGGTGGTAAAAGAAATGGATGCTCCGATCAGCGAGGAATTCGGTCGATTACTACGTGAAAACTCCATGGGTAAACCGATGGATAAAGCTCTCGAATCCTTGTCGCTTCGAACAGGAGACGAAGATCTTGATATCGTAATTACCGCATTATTGATTCAGAGACAAGTCGGAGGTTCCCTGGCCGATATACTTGATACCATTGCGGAAACTATTCGTGAACGTGTCAAACTAAAAGGTGATATCAGAACCATGACTGCCCAAGGAAAAATGTCAGCGACTATCGTTAGTTTAATGCCTTTCGTGATGGCAGTTATGATGTCAACAATATCACCCGGGTATATGGATCCAATGATCAGCACTACCTTGGGAAGAATTATGCTTGGTGCATGTGTTTTTATGATTACACTCGGTATCATCGTTTTATCAAAGATCGTTAAAATCAAAGTATAGTAAGGGAAGGAAAAATGAATCTACCGGTAATTCTTATCTTAACTGTTCTGACGGCTTCCAGTCTCTTCTACTTCATCCTTACGTTTATCAGTGACAGTCGATTAAGAACTATGAGTCGCTTAGATGATATTAAAGAAATACAGACCGTAACAGCTGAAGAAGACGAGTACAGAAAACCTTTTGCCGAGAGAATTCTGAAGCCCTTTTATCAGAGTTTTTGGAATACCATTAAAAAAGCAACTCCTGCATCCATTATGAAGAGATATGAAACTTTGATTATTCAAGCAGGAAGACAAGGAAAAACAACGGCTGTACGACTGATCGGACAACAGCTCTTACTGGCGATCTTATTATCGGGAACCGCGTATGTTCTTCTTCCTAAGAGTAATGATAAGCGTAATTTGATCATCTTAGTGGCTTGTGCAATGGCTCTTGTTTTACCATACTTTTCGCTTGCCCGGGCGGCGGGTA
Source organism: Fastidiosipilaceae bacterium (assembly GCA_050309435.1). Lineage (GTDB taxonomy): Bacteria > Bacillota > Clostridia > Saccharofermentanales > Fastidiosipilaceae > CAYXVJ01. The sequence goes on along the minus strand of JBNRMJ010000005.1, from coordinate 67,990 downwards.
AACGGTTGGCTCTGATCAATCAGAATTTACCGGATATGCTGGATCTCTTATATGTCAGTGTGGAGGCCGGATTAGGCTTCGATATGGCGATGAAAAGAACGGCAGATAAAATGAAAGGTCCTCTGGCGGACGAATTCCTGCATGCGATTACAGAAATGAGCAGGGGACGTACGCATGAAGATGCACTTCGAGGAGTTGTAGCCAGAACTCAGTCTCCGGATCTTTCTACATTAATCACATCCATTATTCAGGCGGAGCAACTGGGAAGCAACATAGCCAGAACCCTGCAGGTTCAATCCGTTGTCATGCGACAAAAACGAAAGCAGCGTGCAGAAGAACAAGCTGCGAAATTATCAACTAAGATGCTTTTTCCGATTGTCTTCTTCATTTTTCCCACAATATTACTGGTTATTATGGGGCCTATGATAATGAGCCTGATTGATAGCTTGGGCGGAGTATTCTAAACTATAGCTGACTTTATCAATAAACATAAGCGAGGCTAAGTATGAGATCAGTTAAAGTAATTAATGATAGAACCCGAGAAATCCTATTCTCTGATGTCAAGCTTGCCGATAACATATGGTCTCGGTTTAAAGGTCTTCAATTACAAAAAAAACTTTCAAGTCAAGAAGGATTACTGCTTCGTCCATGCAGTAGCGTACATACGTTTTTCATGCGTTTTCCCTTGGATTTGATTCATCTGGATAAGACAGGAAGAGTTTTATCAATTACTAGACAGCTGAAACCCTGGAAGATTGGTCCTGTAGTAAAAAGTACTTGGCAAATTCTTGAAGTTAACTCGGGAACGCTGGATTTCTTGGATATACAAACAGGTGACCAGTTTATCTTTAGCAAAAACTGATAAGCAACGATTTCTGAAATGTTTAGTGATAGACACTCTTCAGTGATTCGTGTATGTAAAAAAACAGGTGTTTTTATCTTATGAACTTTTTGTAGCGTATAATAGGTGGAATATGTTACGCTTCCTGCTTTTTAGCCATAGTTTATTGGGAAATACATCAAATGTTACTTGATTATGAAATCCTTATATGCTATACAGTATCTAAGATCATCAAATAATGTAGTATTTTTTTATCTAGCATTTGAAGTAGGGGATGATCGATAAGCGGAGTATCACTCCGCATCACTCGGTTCTGGAACGATTCTGATGGAGGGGCTATCAGACGTTCAGATAAAACATCTTAAGGAGGGTGTGTTATGAACCTTATCAAACGTCTTTTTAAGGAAGAGAACGGTCAAGGTCTTATCGAGTATGTCTTGATTGTTGGCTTGATTGCATTGATTGCTGTGGGTGCTATAGGCCTTGCCGGCACTTCAATTAGCGGGATTTGGGATACAGTAAAAAATAAGCTCGGAGATGTTAAAAAAGATGTTGATGCCGCTGTAACTCCAGGTCCATGATTTTTACTTATGGTAAAGATAATCTGAAAATTTCGCATAATCCAAACTGCCTTCTCGTTAGGAGAAGGCAGTTTGTCAATCAGGTAAATTAGAGTGTATATCTGCAATACATCATATGGGGGGAATAGGATGACGGCGATAGCTTATTTAGCGATGGCAACCGCGGCTTCTGCGGCTACTACAGACTTAAAAGAGCAGCGAATTCCAAATCGTCTGGTCTTTCCGGTTATGTTTCTTGCTTTATTATGGCATGGCTTGCAAGATGGCTTCGAAGGATTAGCTTTCTTCGCTCTTGGCTGGTTGGCCGGCGTATTGGTGTTTATTTTCCCCTTTATTATTGGTGCGATGGGTGCCGGTGATGTTAAGTTAATGGCAGCGTTAGGTGCTCTTATGGGTTGGCGCTTTATTTTAGTTACAGCCGTTTATGCTTCGATCGCGGGTCTTTTTATTGCCCTATATATCATAATCAGAAAAAAGAATTGGCTGACTAAGCCGATCTCTTATCTACCTCATAATTTGTCAGTTCTATTGGCTAAAATCCTTTTAATGAAAGCTCAAGATAATCGAGCCGAAACTAATTTGGACAACGCTTCCGTTAACACAAAAAAAGAGAAAACAATGATCCCGTATGGACTGAGCATTGCCATAGGGGTTTTTATAGTGCTGACAGGGCGAAACATAGCTGCTTTACCCTTGATGAATTTACTCTAAACTAATTATGAGAGACAGCACGAATAAAGAGGTGGCAGATGAAAAAGTTAAAACTTCATTGCGAAGAAAGCGGACAGGCACTTGTGGAAATGGCCTTTGTGCTACCGTTCTTACTGCTGTTAATTTTAGGTATGGTTGAGTTCGGCTGGATTCTAAACGGCGAAATCACAATCACCGCGGCAGCCAGAGAAGGTGCCAGAACCGCAATAGTATATGAAAATGCTACATTAGCTCATTCGGCTGTTCAGTCTGCCGTAGCTAATGCCGCGAATTCATCCAGTTTGAAGAATGTCGTTACCACAACCGAATTCATAGAAGAAAGTAAAGCAGTTGTAGATGTCACAGCCGATATCACACCGATCATCGGTTTATTCGTCACCGGAGATATGGAACTGCATGCGAGAGCTGAAATGAGACTAGAATAAATGATAATAAACATCTGATGAATCAAAGTTCATAGGGGGGGAAAACTATGAAGCATGTATTCTATCGATTCTATAAGCGTTTCATTAGTGAACGAGCTGCAGCCAGCATTATGGCTGTCATATTTCTGGGATTAGTCGGATTTGGTTTAGCCGCTCTGGTTATCGACACAAGCATGCTCTATGCCAAACGCGCAGAGATGGTGACTGCTGCCGATGCCGCGGCATTAGCCGGTGCTACTGTCATGCGAGAAGAAGTGGCGAAAGGACTGGATCCTAGTTCTGCTTCCGTGAAGAACAAGGCTATTGAAGAAGCCAGGAAGTTTGCCATAGCAAACGGTTCAAATCCTGATGAGGTCGCCGTCTTCGTTGGTCAGCGATCCGTAGAGCTTAACAATGGCGAGACAGATATGCGCTATGTTGTTGATGTCGATGTTGGTACAACGCAAAGCAATATTTTCGCCAACTTTCTTGGAGACCCCGAATCAGATGTAGTAGCTTCGGCCACGGCAACATGGGGCTATGTTTACGCAGCCACTGTAGGAAAGTTCCTGCCAATCTTTACCTTCGATAAAGACTACTCGGTCATGGAGGATGTGCTCCTTCACGAGAAAATTCAAGACGGAAACAATAACTATGGCTACATCGATATCGGATCCGGTATGAATGCGATCAAAGAAGCACTGGCCGGTAAGTATGTAGATGGCCTTTATATCAGCCAGAATATTCTGGATGGTAAATCAGGTGCAGGCGAAAGTTTGATTAATCCGATCGAAACACGTATGCAAGATGCCGCTAAGTTAGCAACTCCCGAAGAACGAAGAGGACATATGATGGGACTCGTCCCGGTTATCAGCTGGGAGCGCTTTAATGCCATTCCGGAAAATTTCAAGAACAAGCACGGTGATTATGCCGCTCATCTCAAACTGCCGATCGAGTATTTTGCTTATTTTGAAATTATTGACATCGTAAAGAAAAACTCGCCATATGGTTCTTCTTATGCGTTAGATCCGAATAACGAGTATAAAAAAGTTTCTGCCCCGATTAATTATGTCGACCTTGTCGGATCCAAACCCGACTCGGGCTTACTTTATGGAAGATTTACCGGCGAGATTGTTAAAGCCAGAACTATTGTTGAGGCAGGTGATCAAATCAATCCTGCACCGGACAGCGGAGGCGAGGATATCGCCGCAATGTACGCTCAGCTTATCCGATGATCTGCTTGCATCATCGATTCGCAGTAATAGTAAGGAGCATATATGAAAGCAAAACGAGGCATTTTGATACTATCGATTCTGATCGGCCTTATCGCCGCTGTTGGCATTTATCGAATTGTTGAGAGAATGGATACCACGCCGGAGGTTACTATTGAGTACCGAAAAGTACTGGTTGCCATCAATACCATTCCCGAGAATACGGTCATAACGGCTGATATGGTAACACTGGTCGATGTTCCTGCCGAAGCGCTGCATGCCGAAGCAGTGACAACCGTTGAAGATGCTGTCGGAAACATGACGACAGATCTTATTGTTAAGGACGAACAGATTCTAAAGAGTCGTCTTGTCTCGAACCTGCCGGATGATCCGCAGAAGTTATCTTATCGCATACCCGAGAATATGCGGGCTATTTCCATACCCGTTAATGAGTTAAATGCTGTTTCCGGTCACATTGTTAAAGGGGATAAGATTGATATTTTAGTTACTTACACTCTACCTGATTTCTATCCAGATTATGAAGATCGCGGAGACGATGACGATTTGGAACCCGGAGAAAGTAGCGAAGAAGCAGAAGAAACATCTACGGAACCGGAAGAGACAAGCGAGCCCGAGGCTTCCGAAACAGAGGCCGAAGAACGTACGATTACAACGGTTTATACCCAGTTTCAAATGCTCGAAGTGCTTTATATCGGTACCCCCGGATTTACCGGCGAAGGCGGGTCTTTGGCCAGTACCATGGTTCTATTGGTAACCCCGGAACAAGCCGAAGAACTGGTTTATGTACTCAACACAGGCAGCATCACTTTACTCTTGCGTAATCCTGCTGACGATACTGTCGCCGAGCTCGAGTTTTACAACGCGGATGTTTTCCGCGCAGAGAGGGAGATGGAATAATGGATAAAATTCAGGTAATTTTAGCAACCGGGATATACGAACTGCAATCGAATATTAAAGACACCCTGGCACAAATCGAGCATATTTTACTCTATGAACCGGCTAAGAATTTGGAAGAATTGGAACAAGCGCTGAACGACTTTCCTGCAGATGTGGTGTTACTAGATTCATCTCTTAACGGTGACGGTTTTAAGGTAACCGAGGCTTTACTGAAGAGATATCCGCAGCTTGCCATCATTATCATCGAAGAAGCAGTTCGCGAAGACACCTTTCATAAGGCGATGGTTGCCGGAGCAAGCGATCTCCTGATCTATCCCTTTGACGCTACTTTACTAAATGAATCAATCGTCAGATCGACCCTGCATATTAAGCAGCAACAGTTAAGCCAGGCCGGGGCTTCCAAACGTCAACTGCCCCGAAATCAAAAAGCCTTTGTCATAACCGTATTCAGCCCGAAAGGCGGAGTCGGTAAAACATCCACTGCCGTAAATATCGCAGTTTCCATTCATAAACAAACTAAAGCGGAAGTTGTTCTTCTCGATCTCGATTTAGACTTCGGTAATGTGGCTCTTGCGATGGGGGTTACGCCGCGTTATACCTTGACCGATATTGTCAATGATATTCATAACATCAGCACGGAAACAATCATGAGCTATCTTACGCCTCATGATTCCGGTGTTCAAATACTCCCCGTAAGTCCGAGACCGCAACTGGAGGCTTTTATTACGGAGAAGCATGTCAAGACGGTTATCGAGACATTACGAGATACATGTGACTATATTGTGATTGATATGCCAAGCCGTTTTTATGAGCCTGTAAACCCGGCCTTATTCTTGGCTGACAAGTTGATTTTCGTTACAACTCCCGAACTCAGTTCGCTTCGGAATGCCAAAGCTGCCATGATAGCTCTTGACGAGACTAACTATCCGAAAGAAAAAATATCCGTGGTGCTCAATCGCGCCAACATTAATAAGAGTATCAACGCACGCGACGTCACCAAAACCCTGGAGAAGGATATTTACTGTACTCTTCGGGATGACGTCAAGCTAATCATCCAATCGCAGAATGAAGGAAAGCCGCTGGTTACAATCGGGAAGAAACGTGGCCTTAGTGCTGATTATTTGCGTTTGTCGAATAAGGTGCTTCAGGAGTTTGGCCAGGAACTGGCGAAGAAAAAGAAAAAAGCAACTTAACATCGACTAGTAAAGGAGATCATTATGGCTCTTGTTTCACAATACCCAAATAACAACACATCATCAGGTTATCAAGCGAGAGATGATAAGAAGATCGAGGAAGTGAATGAAAAGCGAATTGCTTCGATGCATGAGCTGATCGAACAGACGCTGAATATTGTGATCGATACCATGCAGATCGAGAGTTCGATAGAAGATCCGGTAGCCAGGCGACGCACCATGGATCAGATATTGACGGTTTTAGGTGATGTTCTCAATGAAAAGAAGCAGCACCTTACCCTGCTGGAAAAACAGAAAGTTGCCGAAGCCGTCATCGATGAAATTTATGGCTTTGGTCCGATTACCAATCTTCTGAAAGACGAAACCGTCACCGAGATTATGGTGAACAGCAGGAGCAAGGTCTATGTCGAAAGAGGGGGTAAACTGGAGTTGACAGACGCACGCTTCCGAGATGACAGGCATATCCTTCATATCATCGATAAGATCGTTTCGCCATTGGGTCGGCATGTAGATGAATCATCGCCGCTTGTTGACGCCCGTTTACCGGATGGTTCTCGTGTGAACGTGATTATCCCGCCGCTTGCTATCAAAGGTCCGACGATCACGATTCGAAAATTCTCGAGTGATCCCTTCATGCTGAATGATTTGATTTCGTTCGGCACTTTGAATCAGGATATGGCTACTTTCCTTAGAGCCAGCGTAATCGGACGAATGAATATTCTGGTTTCGGGAGGAACCGGTAGCGGTAAAACCACTTTCCTGAACGTTTTGTCGAGCTTTATTCCTCATGATGAACGTATCGTGACAATCGAAGACGCCGCGGAATTGCAGCTGCAGCAGGAACATGTGGTAACACTGGAAAGCAGACCCGCCAACACAGAAGGACGAGGTCGAATTACGATTCAGGACCTCGTGGTTAACTCGCTTCGCATGCGTCCCGATCGTATTGTTGTCGGCGAGTGTCGCGGAGGAGAAGCACTGGACATGCTTCAGGCCATGAATACCGGTCACGACGGGTCTCTGACGACGATTCATGCCAACTCGCCGAGAGACTCGCTTGCCCGTCTGGAAACGCTTGTTATGATGTCGGGCATGGAACTGCCTTCCAGGGCGATTCGCGAACAGGTCGCATCCGCTATTCATCTTGTTGTTCAGGTAGCACGTATGATCGACGGTACGCGTAAAGTCAGTCGTATTTCTGAAATAACCGGCATGGAAGGAGATACGATTACCATGCAGGATATTTTTGTCTTCCGGCAGGACCGCTTGGATGAGCAGAAACGAGTCATCGGCAAGCATGTTGCGACAGGGATTTTACCTTCTTTCCTGGATAAACTGGAGCGCGCCGGAGCCAAGGTACCTGCGAATCTCTTTGCCCGTACCGAATAAACAGAAGAGGGAGGGACTGTTATGACCTGGCAACAAATATTATTCATCTTTTCGGCAAGTTCGATTGCCGTAGCATTGCTTGTGTATACGATTTTCTCGTTCATCTTTTCATCAAAAATTCGCACCGAATCAAGAATGAACAGTATTCGTCAGATGTCCGTTGAAAGCGAAACCGTACCAGCTTATGTCAATGAAGAACCGCAACCGTTGGGGAAGCGGCTCATTAAAGCCTCGGGCGAAATCAGTCGCAAACTCAGACTAGGTCAAAAGAGCAGATCGAAGAAACAGTTGATGCTGATGCGAGCCGGTATCTTAATGAAAGCAGAAGAGCTGACCGGCTTGACGATTTTATCAGTTATTATAACCGCTTTCGTTTTTTATGCATTAAGCGCGAATCTCTTATTCGCATTGATCGGCGCCCTGATCGGATTTATGCTTCCGTCCCTGGTTATAAGAATGAAGGTTCGCTCGAGAGCGAAGAAACTCAATAGTCAGTTGCCGGATGCGCTTAGCATTATTGCCAGCGGTATACGGGCAGGATTTAGTTTCAACCAGGCGGTGGCTCTGGTTGTGAAAGACATGGAAGCGCCTATCAGTGATGAACTCGGAAAAATGCTTAGGGAAAATGCCATGGGTAAGCCAATGGATGAGGCATTGGAAGCCTTGTCGCAGCGTACCGGAGACGAGGATCTGGATATTGTTATCACCGCGCTTCTTATACAACGACAGGTTGGAGGATCGCTGGCCGATGTTCTTGACACCATAGCCCATACCATCCGGGAACGAGTCAAACTAAAAGGCGATATACGCACCATGACCGCACAAGGTAAGATGTCGGCTACCATCGTCAGTATCATGCCCTTTGCCATGGGGGTATTAATGTCTACTATTTCGCCCGGTTACATGGATCCGATGTTTAATACATTGTTGGGTAGAATTATGCTTGGCGTATCTGCCTTTATGATCACCTTGGGAATTATTGTGCTCTCAAGAATCGTTAAGTTGAATGTCTAGAGAAAAGGAGATGTCCGAATGCCATTGCCATTTGTCATGTTACTCTTCGGTTTATCACTAAGCGGACTGGTCTTTCTTGCTTTCGATATTTTGACCGGATCACGGGTGCAAACTCAAAATCGTCTGCATGAGATTCAGGAAATGTCCTATGTCGAAGACGAATCGGATGATTATCGTCTTCCGTTTACGCAACGTGTCCTGATTCCGTTTTATCGAGCCTTTTTAGACGGAGTTAGAAGACTCACGCCTGCCTCTGTGATGAAACGTTATGAAACGCTGATTATACAAGCAGGCAGACAAGGAAAAACGACAGCGATCAGGTTGATCGGACAACAGGTCCTCCTGGCAGTTCTTTTAGCCGGAGGTGCATATATACTTATTCCTCGGCAATCAGCGAATCGTGCCTTGCTTATTTTGGTTATGGTAGCGGTAGCCCTGATACTGCCGTATTTCAGTTTAACGAAAGCGGCTAGTAGACGCCTTGGCCTAATCAATCGTAACTTGCCCGATATGCTGGATCTGCTTTATGTCAGTGTAGAAGCCGGATTGGGTTTCGATATGGCGATGAAACGTACGGCCGACAAGATGAAAGGACCTCTGGCGGATGAGTTTTTGTTTGCCATCAATGAGATGAGTAAAGGCAGATCACGAGAAGATGCTCTTCGAGGTATGGTCGCCCGTACACAGTCCGCGGATTTATCTACGCTGATCACATCGATTATTCAGGCCGAACAGCTCGGCAGTAACATCGCCAATACGCTTCGAATTCAATCAAGCGTTATGCGGGAAAAACGTAAACAGCGAGCCGAAGAACAGGCAGCGAAACTGTCTACGAAGATGCTCTTCCCGATTGTATTCTTTATTTTCCCGACGATTCTTATCATCATCATGGGACCGATGCTCATGAAGCTCATCGAGACCCTGTCGGGTGTGTTCTAGAAAATTTGATTTTGATAATCTTGCCTCCTTCATAATTATGTTATTGATTGCTTCATCTGGAGAGCAGGGAATAACGTATAATATGGAAGAGGAGGCAGTCTATGATCCGTGGCAGCTTTATGAGAGTGAAAAAGAATCAACGGAGAAATGATCAAACTCTTCTGATTGGTCGCTTCTTTGCTTTATTGATTATATTGAGTCTCTGTTTAGTATGGGGGCTCACTTTCTCATGTACGGATCTAATTGCAGCCGAAGATAATTCTTATGACGATCATGCACCTTTATCGGTTGTCTTACTCGCCGACACCTCGACCAGCATGCTTGAATCCGATCCGGATATGCTACGCTATACGGCTTTACGCTCCTTTATTGATTTACTCGGTGCGAATGATTATCTAAGCCTGATTACCTTCGATACCGGTGCAGAGAAGATATGGCCTTTAACTAAACTCGGGAACACAAATTCCAGAATGAATCTGAAGAACCGGCTTGAGACGGCTCTTGTCGCAGGCGGAGATTCCGATTATCTGGCAGCCTTTAGACTGGCGCGCGAGGAGCTGGACCGCCGACCGGCCGGAACCAGACCTCTGGTCGTTATTGTAACTGACGGTGAACCGTCGCCGGATTGGCAGGACTATGAAGATCCTGTCATCATGCGTGCTTATATGGAAGAGCTGAGAGAAGAAACCAAAATCTTTGCAAATCGTTCTTACCCCTTGTATTCGGTAGGTTTCAGTCCGGATGTGAGCCGGGAAGTGCTTGATGATATGGCCATGATGACCAAGGGACAAGTCGTCTTGCTGGATTCTCCTTTGCGCCTTGAATTGGGTTTATATCATATGCTTCGCGAGATCAAGCATCGCACCTTGATTCTTGAAGAAAACCATAGTTTAAGCACGGCTCGGCCGGAACACAGTTTGACGCTGCAGGTAGACGAACATACCAGCCAGATAAAGCTATTCCTCGCACATCCCGGTATGACGAAGAGAAAAATCACCATCAATCCGCCCGAAGGCGTCAATCAGACCCGGCAGAGTTATATCTCGGATCAAGAAGATTATTCCCTGATCGTCATCGAACCGACATCGGATATTGCCGCTCGCGGCGAATGGACGGTAACAATCGAAGGCGAGGGGGAACTCGGTATTTACGCGGATAAGGACTTGCATACGAAGCCCGTCATCCTGTCGCCGCTGACGAATACGCAGCACGGAAGTAACGAAGCCGTAAAAGTCGAAGTTGAGATTCAAAACGACTCCGGCACGGCTATTAGCGAATCCGAAGGTTATATCCTTAGAGCCAGGCTCTTGCACCCGGACGGTATCACTAGCACGCCTGTCGAGTTGATTGCAGAGAAGGATAGCTTTACCGGAGAGATTGAACCCTTAACGGTACTGGGCGATTATAAACTTGATGTTTCGCTCGAACTGGACGGTCAAATCATCTCGAACGTCACCTCGAATTTCAGGATCAAGAATCTGCCTCAAATCAATATAGATTTTTACACCGGATCACAACCGCATCGTTTCGGGAAGAAACAGCTGGTAACGGCACAAATTCGTTCCAACGATATATTGCTCAAGCCGGGAAACAATCTTGAGGTAAGTCGCTTCGAGCTGCAACTCATTCCGTCGAACGAAGCCGAAGGCGAGATTCTTTCTGCCATGTTCGAAAACGACGGTAATAACGGAGATGCCAAAGCCGGCGACGAACACTGGACGGGGAATCTTCATTATTCGTCTACCGGTAACTATGAAGCCGTTGTTTTTCTGGAAGGCCGATTTTCCGATGTGGAATTCACCACGACTCAGGAACTGGGGCCGGTCGCTATCGCCGAACCGGGAAGTATCCATGTCGAAGCGAACGACGCCACCTGGTTTACCGGAGAAGCACACGCTATCCAGGTGAAGGTAGACAATCAGTCACCATATCGTCAAAAAGTCAGCTTCTCTTTAATGGACGAACACTATGACATTTCAAATCCCGAACACATTCTTGCCGCGAACGAGAGTAAAACGATCTCTCTGCATATCAATGCGTTAGAAGGGGCGACATCGGATATGTCGTCTCTTGAACTCGCCGTATCGGTAGAGGATCCGGATGTCAGCTTAAGTCGGGATACACTTGAGGTATCGGTACAGCAGCTGAATAAACGTGCCTGGATGATCTCGAATGCAATCAACAAACTCAAACCTTATTTGCCTGTCTTGTTCATAGCTCTGGCACTTGCTCTGCTGATTATGCTTATCGGCTTAATCGGGTATTATCTTCGTATCCGTCCCCAAACCTTGATAAACGGCGTTCTGGAAATTAGTTGGCAGGATCGTAAGCGGGATACCGCGCCTCGTATTGTCCAAAAGGGGAAGAAGACTAAGACGAAGGAAAAGAAAGACAGTGTAGCCGGACCTGAAATATTCTATCCGTTGAACCGGCTTCGCTCATCACAGGCAAGGATCGTTCTCGGCGAGGAATCCAAGGATGCCGACCTGTCGATCCCGGAGTCTCGCTATAAAATTACCGTTCATTTCGAGCAAGTGTCGCTCCCCGTTAAGAACCGTATCAGCTCCGGCTGGGCAGCACTTTTCAGTAAAACGGAAGAGCACAGCGATTTGATCGTTCGTGCCGAAGCTCCGGGCTTTCTCCAGTTTGGCGAGCGAATCCTGAGCAATAAAGTCATTCATACCGGCGAAACCTGGCAAGTCGGAGACCTTAGAATGGTTTACACAAACAAGAAAGAAGAGAAAGATAACGGTAAGAATATCTTAGCCGGTAAGATCTGATATGATCGAATTGGCCACAATCGGAAACAATAACTACTTCGGACAGTATACGATGATCAAACATGCCGTTATCCTTCAGGGTGTGAAGATTGGTGACGGTGCCGTTATCGGTGCCAACGCGGTCGTGACCAAAGATATTCCGCCCTATGCGATAGCTGTTGGCGTACCCGCGAAGGTCATATGCTACCGCTTCTCCGAAGATAAAATAAAGCGGATCCTGGATAGCGGATGGTTCAACCATGATATGGATACGGCGATGAAGATCATTGCAGAACTCATGAAAGACGAGTGATTTCGCTCATCCTAAAGATGCAGATTTCTATACTCGCCCGGGGTAAAGCCGTCGCAATCGCATCGAAGCGGCGGCTTTTGAATCTGTTAACAGACCGGGAGTTTATCTTTACCATGTCCCCCCAGACTCTTGAATAGAATGTACTCGTCTTCATCTTCCCGATAAACTTCAAAGCCCAACCTTAAATACAGTAAATGAGCCCGGTTTCGTTTCTGAACGGATAGTGAACATCGCTCGTATCCGGCATTTTCCAAAAGCAAAAGCATTTCTTCCATCAGTTTCGTTCCGATGCCCTGCCCTCGATACGAAGGGAGGACAGATAAGGCCAGTTCCGGTGTCATCTTGTCGATACTGCCATAACCGTTGATGATACGTGCCCAGATGATACCGACGATTGAGCCTTCAGAAACGGCACAGAGGGCGTGATCGTCCGCCGCTTTACCAAAATCCTTCGTATACAGTCTGACAACAGGATCGTTTAAAACGGATCTCGGTATGAGTTCTTTGCCCTCTTTTTGAAAGATGGATAAATAGAGATAGTCATCCAGGTAGATATACTCATCAGATTTTAACGGGCGAATTAAAACGCTCATCACTATGGCTCCTTACTTCATGAGGATCTCGTCACAGCAGAGGATTAAGTCAGATACTTCGCTGCCGGAAAAGAGGATATGTGCTTCATAACGGTCGTCGTCACGGTAGAGTTCGTTATAAACCCAATAGCTGCCGATGATGCGAGCATCGGCTTTTTTGACAGTGGCATTTTTGAAGCGAATTTCTTTATATGTTGTAAAGCTTCCTTCCGGATCGAGTGTTAAAACCACATCGTCCGAAATTTCGATATTCAGGACCAAGGCATCATGTGCACCGAAGTTTACCGCCAAATCGTCCGGGAGATCTTCTTTCATTTGGGCTTCTTCGAAATCCTTCAAGCGCTGTTCAACGGTATCTTCGTTATCTGTGCTAAAGGACTTGACCCGGTCGTAAATTTCGCGGCTGCAAACACCCAAGGCAAAGATACGCCTGTCAGGGATGAGAGCTAGAATTTCGGGAGGTATAAGATCCGGCAGCTCTTCTAGTTTTCGTTCGTACTGTTCGCGAAAACTTTCCCTGACAGCTTCGGGATCGAACGGCATGCGTCGGTCGAAGGCCTCAATCTGTTTTTCGATTTCCCGGCGTTCTTTATCTGATGTTTCAAGGATTACCCGGTCGCCTGAATCGAGTGCCAGATCCAGCAGGAGTGCTTTTAGCGAAAGGTGAGAACTGTTGGCTTCTTCCAGCAGGAAACGAGGATCCGTGTTATATACCGCTTGCTCCGTTTCGACATAAGCAGCTTCTTTTTTTGCATATGTTATTTCGAAAAATGACTCGCTCTTTTCACTAGCCAGAGGATGGATGGAAAGATCACCATGCAGATCCGTCAGTTGACAGAGACGATACCATTCCTTCGTTAAGTATTTCATTTAGCGCCCTCCTGTAAGTAAAATCATCATAACAGATTCTTCCGGAATTACGGCTGTAATTAAGCCGGAAGAAGGGTAGAATAGCCTTGTCTGTTATCAGGCAAGAAATATCTAATGAACTTATAGTAAGGAAATGAAAAATGAATCCAAGTGAAACCTATCAAGGTGTATTTCCGGCATTTTATGCCTGCTATGACGATGAAGGCCAAGTCAGCGTCGAGCGTACGAAGCAGCTGGCCCGCTATCTGGCGGATCAAGGCGTACATGGCTTATATGTCGGAGGTTCATCCGGCGAGTGCATTTACTTGTCGCCCGAGGAACGCGAGTTGACGCTTGAAGCGGTGATGGAAGAAGTCGGTGACGAACTGATCGTGATCGCCCATGTCGCTTGCAACAATACCAAAGACAGCATGAGGCTCGCTGCTCATGCCGAAAAACTCGGAGTCCACGCGATTGCGGCAATTCCTCCGATTTATTTTCGTTTGCCGGAAGACGCCATCGCCAAGTACTGGAACGACATTTCCCATGCTGCTCCGAATACAGATTTCATTATTTACAACATCCCTCAATTAGCCGGGGTTGCTTTGACGATACCTTTATATAAAGAGATGCTTAAAAATCCGCTGGTTGTCGGTGTCAAGAACTCTTCGATGCCTGCCCTGGATATCGAGCGTTTTAAGGCTCTTGATCCCACTCGTGTGATCTTCAACGGTCCAGACGAGCAGTTTGTTGCGGGATTAATGATGGGAGCCGCGGCGGGTATCGGCGGCACATATGCCTCCATGGTTAACTTGTTCCTCGCCATGAATCAATTGCTTAAAGAAGGAAAGCTTACCGAAGCGACGGCTCTGCAGTCGAAAGTAAACGATATTATTATCTTGCTGGCCGGCTGTCGCGGTAACCTTTATGCAGCTTTAAAACTCGTTATAGAACTGAAGACAGGGATGAAGCTCGGCTCGGTTCGCGCTCCTTTGATGCCGCTTCAGGACGGGGATGAAGCCAGAGTCCGTGAAGCTCTTCGTTTGATGAAAGAAGCCGAAGCGTCCGTCGGCCTTTCCTGATCACTCCTTAACTAATATCAGAAGACCGGGTCGAAAACGGCCCGGTTATTTGTTGTTTGATGTGTCGGATGATTTCTTTCTGAGTTATCATGTTCATAGTAAATAAAGCATAGCGCTACGCTGCGGAGGTATCAATATGGAGCGAAAGATCGAGTTAAGACCCATCGGTCAAAGAAGTCTTACTTCAGACAAGGCGGCTTTAGTCGAACGTTTTTCTTTCCCGTCGGCTCTAACTTCCGTGCTGGAGGGCTTAGACGAAGATCCCGGTTTAGCGAAATCCGGTGATACGGGCAGCGATGAAGCCGCTCGATCGATGTACAAGCGAATTCTCGCTTCGTCCGGGATGGCTTTCGGTCTCTTGTGGTCTCCCGATTTTTGTACGAGCAGCCTGGATCTGATGCAGGTGGCGGATCACGACGAAACGATCCGCAGAGCTTTTAATTATGTCGCATATGATTTCGAAATAATCGAGAAAAGTTCAGTCACCGATAATAAATCTTTGATGTGGGATAAAGTGCTTCGCAGTATCAACGAAGGAAAAGGTGTTCTTGCCTTCGGCATCATCGGACCGCCTGAATGTTCGCTGGTCACAGGATATAACGAAGACGGTCAAATTCTATACGGCTGGAGTCATTTTCAAAGCCACGCCGCCGAAGACTGTGATACCGAGGGTAGATTTGTCAGTCGCGACTGGTATGAAAATATCTGGAAGATCGTGATCGTGGGCGAAAAGAAGAGCCATACGGATGAGTTTGAGACGATTCTGAAACAGGGTTCGAAAATTGCACGATCAACCTTACTGGATGGCTATTTCGCGGGTCCGGCAGCTTACGATGCCTGGATTAACTTTGTTAAGCATTTGAATTTAAGTAACTCTTCGATAAACGAGCAAAGGACATATCTGGACTTTCTGAAGCAGCTCGTGCTGATGCAAGCCGAGGCGAAAGAAGCACTGGCTACATTCATTCGTTATCAGGGGAATGAAGATTCCGAACTCCTGCAGATCGCGAAGTTATATGAGGAGATATCGGAGCTGGCTCGTAAAATATATGCTTTACTGCCTGCCTTCGGAGATCAATCGGCTTACCTCCGTTTTGAGGATCCGGAATTGAAGAAAGTACTATGCGACTTGATTCGAAGTATCGACCATAACGATTCTCTGGCAGCCGAGCGGCTGATGCTGTGGTTAAGTAAAAAATCGAGACATTAAGGGCTGTATACTAGCCTTTTACACTTATGTAGTGCTACACTGAATACGTTCTATCAGACGCCGAATTTAATAGCCGAGATATGGTCGGCTAGTATCTACTGATGCACCGTAAAGGCATCAACAATGTTGGCGGAAACTTTTGTTTCCTCCTGAATTTGGCAATTCCAAGTTAAAGGAGTTTTTTCTATGGTTGACAAGGATTTCATCTATCAGATTCCGAAAGCCGAGCTTCATCTTCATCTCGAAGGCAGTCTGGAGCCCGATCTCAAACTCGAACTCGCTCGAAAAAATGAGATTGATATCGGTCAGGATACGATCGAGGATGTTCAGGCAAGCTATCAGTTCGATGATCTCACCTCGTTTCTGGCTGTTTATTATCCGGCTATGAATGTCTTACAGACAAGAGATGATTTCTACCGACTGGCCGATGCTTACCTCAAACGGGCGAAGAAGCAGAATCTTAGGTATGTCGAGTTGTTCTTTGATCCTCAGGCACATACGAGTCGCGGAATTGCCTTTTCCGATGTGATCGAAGGTTACTATCAGGCGATATCAGATGCGAAAGATAAGTACGGTATCAAGGCCCGATTAATTATGTGTTTCCTGCGTGATTTGAGCGAGGAATCGGCAATCGAGCATTATGAAATGGCTCTGCCATATCGTGACAAGCTGATTGGGATCGGACTGGATTCGGACGAAAGAGACAATCCGCCTTCCAAGTTCGCCCGTGTGTTTGCCCGTGCCAAGGCCGATGGTTTCAAGATAACCATGCACTGTGACATCGATCAGATCGGATCCATCGGCAATATCCGCCGGGTCCTGACAGAGATCAAGGTTGATCGCATCGATCACGGCACGAATATCGTTGAAGACGAAGAACTGGTTCAATATGCCAAAGAGCATCAGATCGGATTTACCTGCTGTCCTGTTTCGAACAAGTTCGTCACGGGAGACATGAAGGAAAAGGAGATCAAGGAACTTTTACATAAAGGTGTCAAGGTTACCATCAATTCCGATGATCCGGCTTATTTCCGCAGTTATGTCGCCGATGATTTGATCGCCGTGGCCGAAGCAGCCGATCTGACCCAAGACGATATCGTTCGTCTGGTGAAAAATACATTCGAGATCGCTTGGATCAGCGATGAGGAGAAGAAAGCCTATCTGGCCGAGGTCGACGAGTTCGTCGCCAATTGGTCATAAGTTTTTCCCGGATTTATTGAGATAACGAAGTAATGCCGCCTGCGGTTTCACTGCAAGCGGCATTTTCTTTCTCGTAATATTTGCTATTGTGTTTAATCAGACGTGTTTGGCTCTGAAATGATAGTAGGCACCGAGCATACCGGCCATGTTGCCGTTTTCGGCTGCTGCCAGGCGAGTCATTTGGTAGATGCCGGGTACCAGGTAACGTTCGAGGCTCTTATCCAGAAGAGGGTAGAGGTAGTCCCACTGGTGAACGATGCCTCCGCCCAGAACGACGATATCGGGATTGATAACATAACAAATATTCGCTATGCCATAAGCGATCCGCTCGCATAATGCTTCGATCGCATGTGCGGCATCTTCGTCTCCTTCACGGGCTATCTTGAAAATCTCGACTCCGTTTAAAGCCGAAGGGTCCATGTTCTTTGCAGCCGCTACTTCCTCGACCAGCGACGTCGTGGAACCCGACTTTTCGAAAATGGAATCAGACAGCCCCATATAACCGACCTCCCCGGCAAAGTTCCCTCCGCCGTGAAAGACTTTCTTATCGATGACGACCGAGCCGCCGACACCGGTACCGATGGTCAGACAAACGGCGACGCGACTGTCCCTGGCCGCGCCGACCATGGCCTCGGACATACCTGCTGCGCGAGCATCGTTTTCCACTTCGGTCGGGATTGAAAAGATCTTCTCGAAATGCTCTTTGACTCTTGTCCCTTTATAAGCGGGAAGGTTTTCGTTGGCATGAATAATGACACCTTGATCCGGGTCGACGACGCCGGCGGTAGAAATGCAGATGCCCAGAAGTTTGTATTTCGTCTGATAAGACGAGATGATTGTTTCGACGTTCTTAAGGACGGCAGACGCGCCTTTTTGGGCTTCGGTCGCGCTTTCCCCGCTAACGGCGATCTTTCCTTCGGGTGTGATGATGCCATGCTTGATCATGGTGCCGCCGATATCGACTGCAACATAGGCCTGCGGTAATATATCTTTTTTGTCGATTAACGTGTCCATGACTTATTTCCCGCTTTCTTGACCCAGGATGGCATCGGCATACTTCTTCGTGATTAACTGCGGTCTTGTTATCGCGCTGCCCACCACCACGGCAAAGCAACCCAGATCCAGGACCTTGCGTGCCATGGCCGGAGAGGAGATGTTTCCTTCGGCGATGACTTTGGCTTTTACGTTCGAAACGATGGTGCGAATCATATCCAGATAGTGTTCTTCGCTCTCGACCTTGCTGTAATCTGTATAGCCGAAGAGTGTGGTGCCGACGAAATCAAAACCGAGTTGATCGGCATGAAGCGCTTCTTCCACGGTCGAACAGTCTGCCATCAGAAGCTGATCGGGGTATTTCGAGCGGATCTCTTTGTAAAAGTCATCCAGCGTGATCTTGCCGGGGCGCAGACGGTTCGTTGCATCCAGGGCGATGATTTCGCAAGCGGTCTTGACCAGATCATCGATCTCGCTCATTGTAGCGGTAATGAAGACATCACTGTCGTCATAGTCGCGTTTGATGATTCCGATGAGGGGAAGATCAACAACTTGCTTGATTTCCGTAATATCAACCACCGAGTTGGCGCGTATGCCGGAAGCTCCGCCTTCAAGTGCGGCTTTTGCCATTCTACCCATGATAAAGGAGGAGTGCAGCGGTTCATGTTCGAGTGCCTGGCAGGAGACGATTAATTTCCCTCTTAACTGTTCTATTTTTTCGTTCATGTTGTGCTCCGTATTAGATTCTTCTTTTGCGATTAATAACATTTAGAATATAACCTTTTGCCATCATCTTTTCAATTAAGCCGTTCATCATCAATGACGGTCAAGTAAACTTAATATATTTTTAACTCCCTTGACCCGATAGATTGGTATACTATGTAATATATTTTTGTTTAAGGCGGGAAAGGGTCATGGATGCAATAACAAGATTGGTTCAGATGAGTGATTGGAAAATGTTTCCGGTCAAGCCTTATGATGCCTTTCATCTCGGTTTTTTCATACTCGGATTGTTATTGATTCACCGGATCAGCGAAAGACTAAAGCGCTGCTCGGATAAAACGAGCGATCGGATTCTTTTTTTCTGTGGTGTTTTTCTTTTTATCATCGAAGTCTATAAACAGCTTTTCTATTATCTAGTCGTGACGCCCGGCGAGTATTCCTGGTGGATTTTTCCTTTTCAAATCTGCAGCACGCCGATGTATTTACTCCTGGCCTTACCCTTCGTCAAGAAAGCGGAGCGCAGGGAGCTGATCTTATATTACTGTCTGGCATTTGGCATTTTCGGAGGTCTAGCTTCTTATATCGAACCCAGCGGCATGATCCATGAATACTGGACTTTGACCTTGCATTCATTTATTTGGCATCTGGTTTTGATTTTCATAGGAGTCCATATCTTAAAAAACAGAAGTCACGACTTCGGCTCGTTTGCTCCGGTCCGGAGGCTTTTTCTCTGTTTTGCCGCTTTAGCCCTGATAATCAATATCACGGTGAAGTTTGCGACCGGTGCTTATATCAATATGTTCTTTATGGGTCCTGCACGTAACCCGATTATTCTGCTAAGAGACATTCATGCCCGTTTCGGCTGGCCGGCCAGCAGTGCCGTACTTGTGACTTTCGTTACTTTAAGCGTAGGCTGGTTGAGTGGTTTTCTGATAGCCGTTTATCATAAAAGAGTGGCAAAGGAAGCCGCCAGGGCCGATGCTGCAGCCGAGGTCATGCACGACGGCAGACCTAAATAACGAATGCTTAATAAGGATTAAAATGAACAGCCCGTGAATTCCAAAGAGTTCGCGGGCTGCTTGATTCCGTAAAAGTCTATGCTGTCAAAGGCCAGTGTGATCGATTCTGAGCTTGAAGATGATTTTCTTAACGGCTTGCGGCGTGTCAATACAAGCTCCGGGTCTGTGCACGTCACCGGGATAGAAAACGGCGAAGTTTCCCTCATTCATAATTGTCGTGGTTACGAGCGCTTCGTCTGATGTATAGAAAGCGATATCGCTTTCAGAAAAACGATTTTCCGTGATTTCGAGACCTTCTGTACCACGCCAGGCGATCTGCTCCCGACCTTTAACGATATATTGGATGTCCAGATATTTGATGTGGCTTTCCCAGCGGCAATCTTCCCAATGTTTGCTCGTATAATTTTCGACGATGACATAATTGCCTTTCGCTCCGAAATCAAATCGACCTTCGGTTAAAGAATCGAGGTCGCTTGTGCGCAGAAAATCAAAAGCCCGCCGAAATTCCGGATGAAGAGCCGTGTAGGTATCGGCATTCTTAATATGGTCGATGATCATGTGAAACCCCTTTATGGACTTATTTTGAATAGAAATATTATACGCGATTCAAAGGCGCTTAATAAAGCGATTTTATCTCACATCGAGACCAATTATCTGAGATAATTAAGTTACTTGATTCCCGGTAAGCCGGGCATGCAATTTGCTGATAAAGCGGGAGGAAACTTATTATGACCTATCGTGCCAAAGAAGATCGCTACGATCATATGAAGTACAATCGAACAGGGAAGAGCGGCTTGAAATTACCGGCCTTGAGCCTGGGTTTATGGCAGAATTTCGGTGACGAAGCATCTTTTAGCAACAGTAAAGAAATGATCCTGGGTGCTTTTGACCTTGGTATCACGCATTTCGATCTGGCGAACAACTACGGACCTCGTCCGGGAAGTGCCGAGGAGACCTTCGGAAAAGTTTTGGCCAATGAACTTCGTCCGTATCGCGACGAACTGGTTATTTCAACGAAAGCCGGCTATTACATGTGGGCGGGTCCCTACGGCGACGGTGGCAGTAAGAAATACCTGGTATCCAGTTTGGATCAGAGCCTGAAACGCATGGGGCTCGATTATGTCGATATCTTCTATCACCACAGACAAGATCCGAATACTCCGCTGGAAGAAACGATGGACGCCCTGGCCGGCATCGTAAAGAGCGGTAAAGCGCTTTACGTCGGTGTCAGTAACTATAACGCCGAGACACTTAGAGAAGCATCGCAATTGATCGAAAGCATGGGTGTGAAGCTCTTGATTCTGCAACCTCGTTACTCCATGCTGGACCAGGCAGCCGATCCCGCTATCGTGGCGGCCGGCGAATGCGGCATGGGCAGCATCGCTTATTCGCCTCTGGCTCAAGGCTTGCTGGCCGGTCGTTATCTGGATGGCGTACCGGAGGATTCGCGCGCAGCCGGTCGTAGCACGAGTCTTAGCGAAAGAAACATCACGGAAGAAGCGATAGTCAAAGCCCGTAAGCTAAACGAGATTGCGCAGGAACGCGGTCAGAGCCTGGCTCAATTGGCCCTGGCCTGGATCCTTCGCGAGCGCGATGATGCCGAGCCTGTCACGAGTGTGCTGATCGGTGCCAGCAGGCTGGCTCAGATCACGGAGAACTGCGGTATGCTTAAAAATTTGGATTTCACGGCAGAAGAGCTTGCGAGAATCGATGCCATTTTGGCCGGATAAGTCAACGATTAAAGATACATAAATAGAATTGCCAGGCTTCAGGCTGTCTCATCGCTTCTGTCGACAGCCTGAGGCCGGCAGTTATTCGGCTGATTTACCGAGCCGCAACGATTCATATTTAGCAAATTATGCCAGAGTGACCGATTTAGCTGATTTTGCCCTTTGTATTTATTTCAGGCTTGCTTTTAAACTTGTTTTGGTATAATATTTGTCAGTGTTGAAAGACATTCGCAGGTGTAGTTTAGTGGTAGAACTTCAGCCTTCCAAGCTGACCGTGAGGGTTCGATTCCCTTCACCTGCTCCATATTTAAGATTCAGTGGCATTTACTAGCTGAATGCCACTATATCTTTTAAGGGTCTATAGCTCAGCTGGATAGAGCAACAGCCTTCTAAGCTGTGGGTCGCAGGTTCGAATCCTGCTAGGCTCACCATCGTAAAAAGATCACCATTATGAGATGGTGATCTTTTTACTTTGGAAGAACAGATAAGGGTTTTAACCCAGTAATATCTGTTCTTCATTCCATATCACCATTATGAGATGGTGATCTTTTTACTTTGGAAGAACAGAAAGCGACTTAACAATTTATTTCTGTTCTTCACTCGATATTGCAGCTTAATTCCAGTGAGGCTCTTTTACTTTGGAAGAACAGATAAGTGTTTTAACCCAGTAATATCTGTTCTTCATTCCATATCACCATTATGAGATGGTGATCTTTTTTCTTTGGAAGAACAGAAAGCGACTTAACAGTTTATTTCTGTTCTTCACTCGATATTGCAGCTTAATTCCAGCGAGGCTCTTTTACTTTATGTTCGTTTGATCTTGAATAATCGAACAAATGTTCTATAATAAACTTATCTCGAAGATTACGGAGCTTGGAGGGCTGAAGATGGAAACGATGATACCAAGAACATATGAACACGCCGGTAAACGCTATGTGGAAGTGACGGTTTATTTTCGCGAGGACGGGGAGATGATTCCTAAATCGTTTAAGTGGCAGGATCAAGAGTTTGAGGTGGATCGGCTCCTGGAGGTCCGGCCGGAGGCCAGTATAATTGCGGGTGCATTTGGCATGCGGTATATTTGTCGTGTGCTGGGCAGGCAGTTGTCGCTTTGGTATGAAGACGGCCGCTGGTTTGTAGAGATAAAACCGCGTCAAAAGACTGATTCCAAGGCCCGCTAGATTAAGCGTAAGATGGCCTGTGATATAATTAAAGCACTGTGCACCGGTCTCTTTTTCATTTCATGAAGACGAATCGGTTTACGAAAAGAATATAGAATATATAGGAGAGAGCATGGCAGTCACACAACGTTATGATAATGAGAGCATTTCATCCCTGAAGGGGGCGGATAGAGTCCGTCTAAGACCGGGGGTTATTTTCGGTTCGGATGGTATAGAAGGCTGCCAACATTCGTTCTTTGAGATTCTATCTAACTCGATAGACGAAGCTCGTGAAGGATATGGCGACAAGATCCATGTCCGCCGCTTCAAGGATCATTCCCTCGAGGTCGAAGATAACGGACGAGGCATACCGCTGGATTATAACCAGAACGAGAAACGCTACAACTGGGAGCTTGTTTACTGCGAGCTTTATGCCGGCGGTAAATATAAGAATACAAACAGCGAAAACTATGAATTCAGCCTGGGCCTGAACGGTTTAGGCGCTTGTGCGACGCAGTACGCTTCGCGCTGGTTTAAGGCGACTGTTATACGAGACGGTTTCGAATATAACCTGTCCTTCGAAAGAGGTAATAACGTAGGCGGTCTGGATAAGAAGCCTACGAAGGAAAAACGTACCGGGAGCAAGCAGAGCTGGCTGCCCGATCGCGAGGTTTTCACTGATATCGAAATTCCGCTTGAGTTCTTCAGAGATACTTTGAAGAGACAGGCTGTAGTTAATGCCGGCATCGTGTTTGAGTTCACGGATGAAGTAAGCGGAACACATGAGACCTTCTATTATCCTGAGGGGATACTTGGTTATGTCAAGGAGATCGACGACGGTAAGGGCATGATCGAGCCGTTTCAATTTTCCTCGGAAGGCCGCGGTCGCGATCGCAGCGATAAAGCGGACTACAAGGTTAAGGTTGCGGTGGCATTATCGTTTAATAACGAAGTCAATCGTCTCGAGTATTATCACAACTCAAGTTATCTGGAGTACGGCGGATCGCCCGATAAAGCGGTTCGCTCGGCTTTTGTCTCGTCTTTCGACAAGCTGGCCAAGGAGCGAAACAAGTATAAAGCCAATGAAAGCAAGATTGTCTTCTCTGATATCGAAGACAGCTTGTTGCTGGTGATCAACTCGGCTTCGACTCAAACAAGCTATGAGAACCAGACGAAAAAGGCTATCAGCAATAAATTCATCCAGCAGTTCATAACCGATCTGCTCAAGCAGCAACTGGAAGTTTGGGCCATCGAAAACTATCAGCTGGCCGATAAAGTCATCGAACAAATCATGGTAAACAAACGCAGCCGCGAGAGTGCGGAGCGTCAGCGTTTGAATATGAAGAAAAACCTGATGGGTAAGATGGACCTCATGAATCGTGTTCAATCATTGGTTGAATGTCGTTCGAAAGACGTGACAAAACGCGAGCTTTATATCGTTGAGGGTAAATCGGCTTTAGGTTCGACGAAACTGGGCCGGGATGCCGAGTTCCAGGCGATTATCGCGATTCGAGGAAAGATATTAAACTGTCTGAAAGCGGATTTCGTACAGATCTTTAAGAGCGAGATCATTACCGACTTGATAAAGGTCTTGGGTTGCGGAGTCGAGATCAAATCCAAGCATAACAAGGATATTGCCGCTTTCGATTTGAATCAATTGCGCTGGAGTAAGGTCATTATCTGTACCGATGCCGATGTTGACGGCTTCCATATTCGCACCATGCTCCTGGCAATGTTCTATCGCCTGATGCCCACGCTGTTGCAGGAAGGTAAGGTTTATATCGCCGAATCTCCTTTATACGAGATTACGCATAATCCGGGTAAAGCAAACGAACAGGAATACTTTGCCTATGATGAGAGTGAGAAAATTCAGATTCTCTCCAAGCTAGGTCCCGGAAACGTGAAACTGCAACGCTCGAAAGGTCTTGGCGAAAACGATCCCGAGATGATGTGGCATACCACCATGAATCCGGCAACCAGGCGTTTAATTCGTGTCAATCCGGGTGATGATAATAAACTGACAGAAGAAACCTTTGATATTCTGCTGGGAGACAATCTGGCCGGTCGTAAGCTTCACATTGAAGAGGCGGGTCATCTGTATCTGGACAAGCTTGATGTCGGTTAACGAGCAGAAGCAGAGACGATTATCTTGTTTTTAGTATTTAGTAATTAGTGAGGGAATGATAAACGAATGGCGAAACGAAAAAGCAACTCTTCTGCCAGCGGTAAAGATAGTAAAGCTTCGAAGAAATTAAGCGATAAAAAAGAGCGTCTGGAGATCGAAGCTCCACACGCGGAAATTGTACAGCAGGTTATTACGGATACGCTCCAAACCAACTTCATGCCCTACGCGATGAGCGTTATTGTATCGCGTGCTATTCCGGAAATCGATGGTTTCAAGCCTTCCCATCGAAAGCTTTTATATACCATGTATAAGATGGGGCTCTTGACGGGCCCTCGTACGAAGTCGGCGAACATCGTGGGTCAGACCATGAAACTAAACCCGCACGGCGACCAGGCGATTTATGAAACGATGGTTCGCCTGACTAGCGGTAACGCTTCGCTATTACATCCTTATGTCGATTCCAAGGGTAACTTCGGAAAGCAATATTCCAGGGATATGCAGTATGCGGCAGCTCGTTATACCGAAGCCAGACTCGCCAAGATCTGCGAAGAACTCTTTCGCAACATCGATCACGATACAGTCGAATTTGTAGATAACTATGATGGTACGATGCAGGAGCCTTCTTTGCTCCCGGCGACCTTCCCGTCTGTTCTCGTGAATCAAAACCAGGGTATCGCGGTCGGTATGGCCAGTAACATCGCACCGTTTAATCTTCGTGAGGTTTGTGCCGCGACCAAACAATATATCGATGATCCGGGAGCGGATCTGCAGAAGATCATGCCGGCTCCGGATTTTCCCGGTGGCGGGGTTTTGATATATGACGAAGCTCATGCCAGACAGATTCTGAAAAGCGGGCGCGGTACGTTTAAAATGCGTGCCGTTTATGAGATCAAGCATAAGAGCAATATGATCGAGATCACCGAAATACCTTATCCGACAACCGTCGAGCAGATCATGGATGATATTACTAATCTTGTTAAGAACGGCAAGATCAAGGAAATCACCGATCTTCGCGACGAGACGGATTTAAACGGTATGAGAATTACCATCGACTATAAGCGCTCGACCGATCCGGAAGCCTTGATGACCAAGCTTTTCATGATGACGAATCTGGAGTGCGGTTTTTCTTGTAACTTTAATATTCTGGTTAACGGCACGCCCCGCGTGATGGGTGTCAAACAGATACTGGGCGAATGGCTATCCTTCCGCCGCAATTGCGTACGCCGCGAGGTCGCTTACGATCTGCAGAGAAAACAAGACCGTTTGCATTTACTGGAAGGTCTGGAGAAGATCCTGCTGGATATCGATAAGGCGATCGCGATTATTCGGACCACCGAAAAAGAAGCGGATGTCGTGCCCAACCTTTGCCAGGGATTTGATATCGATGAGATCCAAGCCGATTTTGTGGCCGAGATTAAATTGCGTAATTTGAACCGTCAGTACATTTTGAATCGTGTGGCCGATATTAAGAAACTAAAGACCGATATTCGTGACTTGAAAAAACTCCTGGGCGATTCCCGTCTGATCGACGAGCGCATTAAAGCCGATCTGGATCGTGTCAGCGAGAAGTACGGACAAGACAGAAAAACCAAGTTGATTCATGAAGGAAAGATCGAACGCATCACGAAGGAAGATCTCATTCCGGACTATCGTTTGCGCTTGTTCTTGACCAACGAGAATTATCTTAAGAAACTGGCCTTCACCTCGCTTCGTTCTGCCGGTGATCTGAAGACCAAGGACGGGGATTTTATCATTCAGGATATCGAAGGCACCAACAAGGACGAGTTGCTGCTCTTCAGTAACAAGGCCAACTTGTATAAATATCAGATCCATGAGATTTCGGATCACAAGCCGTCCGAGTTTGGCGAATATCTGACAAATCTTCTGGAACTGGATGAAGACGAGATCATTGTACATATTCAGATTGCAGGCGAATACGACGGCGAGATGATATTTGCGTTCGAGAACGGGAAATGTGCCAGAGTAGACATGCAAGCTTATGTGACAAAGACCAAAAGAAAAAAATTGGTCAACGCATATAGTGCGAAATCACCGCTCATCGGGTTATACTATCAGCGTGAACCTGAGGACTTCCTTCTTAAATCTACGGATGGGAAAGTATGTCTCTTTGATTCATCGCTGGTACCGAAATTGGCCAGCCGGTCAAATCAAGGCGTTCAGGTCCTGCGCTTGAATGCCAAGAGAGGGCAGAAGCTGGAGTCGTTTAAGCGCTCCGGCAGTGTAACCCTCCATGATATCGAACGATACCGAATTCGTACGCTACCGGGCCGCGGCTTGTTTCTGAAGGAGGAGCTGCTCGATAACCGGCAGCTCGACCTCGGGGAGGTAATTGACTCATGAGTAAATCCGTATATATTAATCGCTCTTATTCGTCCCGACCCTCGGGGGGCGGGCTGCGGCGAATACTCGCGATTATCCTGCTTGTTGTGCTGATGGCTGTGGCTGCGGTTTTGTATTTTGTACAACGCCAGAATGACGAAGCCGATTCCGTGATGGAGCGTTTTGAAGCTGCGCTTGAAGCAGGTAACTATGACGAGGTCATGGCGATACATACTCAGGCTCAGGAGCGATCCTTATCCAAGAGTCAAAGCGAGAAGAACCAGGGGATATATGCCGAAGCCGTCATCGAGATTGAAGATATTCTCTTTGGTCGGATCGACGATATTATGAGATCACTTACCACATCCCAAAATCCGACATTAGCAGAGGATGATCTGGCCTATTTGACGGGCCTGGAAGATTTCTCTGCATCAAAACTGACCGAACTCATTTCTTCGATGGGCCTTCGCGTTTTGTCGGGCGAAACCACGACGAGCCAGGCCAGAAGAATTTTAAGCGAACTGGGTGAATTAAGCGTAATCGCAGATGATGCGGCCGCCATGCGCGGGGAGCTGCCTGCTCTGGATAAAGCGGGCGATGCTTACCGGGCGGCGATGACCTTGTTTGAAAACGAAAGTTATATTGCAGCGGCAACTGCCTTGGCCGATGCTTTGAAATCACCCGATGTCGTCTTGCCGGATACGCTGGCCAACCGCTTGTTTGCCAGCGAACTGGTGCGGGTCCGTCAGACCATGCGTCCGATCCTGATCAATCAATTGCAGGGTTTAATGGATCGAAACCGCTTCATTACAGCAGAAAGACAGATGGAAGATCTCTTGCGTTTCTTCCCGGACGATAACGAGATCATCGCACTTTATGAAGAGATTCGTCAGAACGTACCGACAGATCTCGTTCAATACTCGGGCAATCTCGAACATATAACCTTGCGTCCTTTGATCGTCAATACGGCCGTCGGGCTTGGAGACACCCCTGTCGCCCAAACAGCCGACAGTACGATGCTGACCAGTTATGAATTCCGGAAGATTCTGGAACAGCTTCATTTGAACAATTTCGTTTTGATGGATATCGAATCGTTGTTGAATGATCAGGGGACTCTGGACCCGATCCTGCTGCCGCCCGGAAAGAAACCCTTATTCCTGACTCTGGAAGGATTCAATTACTATCCGGCCAGAAAACTTTCGGGTAATGTCGAGAATCTGATCATCGATGATGACGGTCATGTCGCAGGTGTTTATACGGATGCCAACGGTCAGCGTCAGGTGAAGCGCGAGAGCGAGGCAATCGGCATTCTGGATGCTTTTGTCGAAGAACATCCGGATTTCTCCTTCGACGGTGCCAAGGGTACGATTACCTTAACGGGTAACATGGGTGTATTTGGTTATGTTTTTGACGAGAGCCAGCTCATGCTTCGAAATCAGCAGGCGGCCGCTTTCTCGATGATGGGGGAAAACTATACGGCCGAGCAGTTCATTGAACAGAAAAACCAGGCGAAAGCCGTCATCGATGCATTGAAGGACACAGGCTGGACCTTTGGCAGTCAGTCATTTTCGGGTATCGAACTGACCGGCTTTAACGAAGAACAGCTGGCCATTGATACAACAAACTGGAAAGAGACGGTTGGTGTTTTAACCGGCGATGTGAAAGTTCTGGCTTATCCGAACGGTTCGATTTTAACCGGTGACGATCCGCGTAAAACATACCTTCAGGAACAAGGCTTCAGATACTTCCTGGGAATGGGGCCGAATCCTTACGTCGTGGGAACAACGAACTATCTCTATATGGATCGCCTCTATCTGGGCGGTTATGCCATTCGTAACGGCTTGGCTTCTCGTCTCTTTGATGTGGCTACGGTATATGATCCGATGCGAAAGATTCCGCTATCCTGATCGGGTATCCGGACGGATCTTTTTAACAGATATCACACAAAAAACCGGCTTTCATTTGAGAGCCGGTTTCGTTACACCGAATTGTTTATCTTGATCGGAGTTGCTTAGAAGAACTCGCGATACAGTTCGCGGACGGCGTAATTGACAAATTCTTCCCGGACGCCAAAAACAATACTTATTTCGGATGCGCCTTGGGAAATCAGCTCGATATTGATGCCGGCTTTCGCCAGTGCGCTTGTCGCTCTGGCAGTTACGCCGACCGTCTTGGCCATGGCGTCGCCGACGATCATGACGATGCCAAGATTGTGATCCACTTCAAGCACATCGACTTCCAGTTCGTCTTTTAAACGCTGACAAACAAGTTTCTCTTTCTCCTTGGTGAAGACATTTTGCTTGAAGACAATTGACAGAGAGTCGATACCCGAAGGCATATGGTCAAATGAAATATCGTAATCGGCCAGGATCTGAAGAACCTTCATGGCAAAGCCCACCTCGCGGTTCATCAAAAACTTGGATACGTGAAGCAACGAAAAGCCTTTCTGACCGGCGATACCGGTCACAATACTGTCGATGTCTCCGTGCGACTTAACGATTTTGGTTCCTGCGGCTCCCGGATTATTCGTGTTGCGGATATGTATCGGGATATCATGGTGATAAGTAGGAGCGACGGCTTCCTCGTGAAGCACGGAAAAGCCGGCATAAGCCAGCTCGCGCATTTCATTGTAAGTGATTTCCCGGATGGCTCGCGGTTCCTTGACGAGATTCGGATTCACAGCGAAAACCGAGTCGACATCCGTCCAGTTTTCGTATGCTTCTGCTTTCATGGCAACGGCCAGGATCGCACCGGTTATGTCGGAGCCGCCGCGCGAAAAGGTGATTATGCGTCCGTCTTCTGTTCCGCCAAAAAAGCCGGGAAAGACCAGAAGACCGCTTTGAGTGTCCAGCTTGGCCAGCTCTTCATAAGTCTTGTCCAAAACGATGGTCTGACCACGTTGTGCTTTTAAGAGCATGCCTGCTTCCAGCGGGTTGATATAGCTGGCTTTCTCTCCGATTGAATTGATATACGCTGCGATCAGTCGAGCATTGTTGTCTTCGCCCGCTGCCTTTAAGGCGTCGTTGAGATCTTTGTGATTGGATTTGTATTTGGCAATTCTGGCTTTAAGATCGTCCATTACGATTTCAAAGTACGCCGAACCCAATCCGAGATCACGCGCAATTTGATCGTATCGTTTGGCGATTTTCGCCATCTCGCTGATACCGTCATATCCGCCTTGGATCGCAGAGGCTAAAGCGATCAGGAGATCGGTTACCTTGAGATCGTCGGAATAGCGTTTTCCGGGCGCGGAAACAACAAGAACACGACGTGCTCGATTGCTCAGAACAATATCGACAACGCGTCTGATTTGTGTGGCGTCTGCTAACGAAGTTCCGCCGAATTTAGCAACAATCATCACTTTTCCTCCGAGATATTCCAGATCGATCGTAAAACAAGGTAATTATAGAGAAGAGGGATAGGCATTACAAGGATGTGTGAAACGGTAAGGAATACCTATCGCATAAATCGTTCTTTATCATGGCATTTCGTTCATCAGAATGTGAGGCGGGTGTGATACAATTTTCAATATCATTTTTATTTATACGCATGGTCAATCTTAAAGATGAATAATGACTGGCATGACGAGGAGGAAAGAATTGCTTGGGTCTCGCTTTATAAGAAAAAAATTTGTCCCCGGAGCTTACTATAAAGATCTGTCCGGAATCGACTGGGAACGAATTTATGCATTGGGATATCGTCTGATTTTGGTCGATGCCGATAATACGTTAATCATGCACGGCCAAAGAGATAAATCGACGTTTTCCGAGATGGCACTGAAGAAAATACAAGCCGCGAATCTGGCGGTTTCTATTTTATCCAATGCCAGTGCAGGGCGGGCCGCGGCAGTCGGTAAAGCCTTAGGCGTTCCTGCCGAAGGGATGGCAAATAAACCCGGTTCCAAAGGGATTTTAAGAGCTTGCGAAAAGTTTCAGGTTGACGTGAAGAAAACAATATTGGTTGGTGATCAGTATTTTACCGACATGCTGGCCGGGCGAAATGCCGGATGCCAAACGATACTTGTCGATCCGCTCGATGACAATGAACCCTGGTATATCAGACTGAAACGCTGGCAGGAAAGACGCTTGTATAAGCGTCTGGGCAGAGATTCGTATTACGACGAATTGCCGGATGTAAATCATATTTTATCGATTATGAAAGAGGAAAATTTATGTTGACAGCAAAGGACTTACAACAGACATTGGAAACACGCTATGCCCGCTTAGTTGAAAAGCTAAACGAAGCAGAGCTTGACGCAATACTTATCAGCTCCAGACAAAACTCGCGCTACATGGCAGCTTTTACGGGTACCACCAGCACAATTCTGATCTCGCCTCGGAAGAGGGAAGTTTTTGTCGACAGCCGCTACACCGAACAAGCCAACGAGCAGTGTGTCGGTTTCGAAGTCTCTCAAGTATCCTCGAATTACGGTGCAGCCGTTAGCAGCTTAAAAGAGCAAGGTGTTAAGCGTTTGGGTCTGGAAGAGCGTGATCTCACCTGGGCTCAGGTTCGCAGTCTGGAAACACTTTTGAATGGCAGCGAAGTGGAACTTGTCCCTTCCAGCCAGATCTTTGCCGACTTAAGAACGATCAAGGACGAACTCGAGCTCTCATACATCCGGGAGGCCGTCCGGATTGCCGATGAAGCATGGGAGAAGACACTTCCGGTAATTAAGGCCGGTGTAAGCGAGTCTTATGTGGCTGCTATCCTCGAGCATAATATGCGATTGCTAGGTGCAGAAGGTCCTTCTTTCGAAACCATTATTGCTTCCGGTTATCGTGCGGCTATGCCTCATGGCGTCGCTTCGGATAAACTGATTGAAGACGGAGATATCATCGTCATGGATTTCGGTGCGATTTATCACGGTTATTGCTCGGATATTACCCGCACGGTTTTCGTCGGACATGCCGATCCCGTGATGAAGAAGGTCTATGAAATCGTCTTGGAGGCACAGCTGGCCTGCGAAGCCGGTTTGAAAGCAGGTCTTAGCGGACAGGAAGGCGATGCGCTCGCCAGAGATGTGATAGCAGCAGCCGGATACGGTACGCAGTTCGGTCATAGTACCGGCCATAGTATCGGCCTTGATGTCCACGAAACTCCCGGTTTGTCGTCTCTATATGACAAAAAACTGCCCGCGAACTGCATGATGACCATCGAACCGGGTATCTATCTGGCCGGTTTAGGCGGTGTTCGTATCGAGGACCTTGTCATTATTAAGGAAGATGGTATCGAGATCCTTACACAAGCAGACAAGAGCATGCGCATACTTTAATCTGCGAAAGATATCTTAGGACGTGGAGATGTATAGCTGCTTCTGGTAAACTAGAGAAGAAAGTGCTATAGTGTTTAACGGTTTTTTTTGAATATTATGATTCGACAATTTGTGGAGGTAGTAGATGATATCAGCAAGTGACTTTAGAAACGGATCACTCTTCGTGATGGACGGTGTAGTTTATCAGGTTATTGAGTTCCAGCATGTTAAGCCGGG
Source organism: Fastidiosipilaceae bacterium (assembly GCA_050309435.1). Lineage (GTDB taxonomy): Bacteria > Bacillota > Clostridia > Saccharofermentanales > Fastidiosipilaceae > CAYXVJ01. The sequence goes on along the minus strand of JBNRMJ010000005.1, from coordinate 35,205 downwards.
TAAAGGTTCGGCATTCGTTCGTACGAAGTATCGTAACGTGAAGACCGGTTCGACCGTGGAACACTCCTTCGCACCGAATGATAAGTTCGAGGAGGCATACCTTGAGCGCAGAGACATGCAGTACCTCTATAAAGATGGTGACCTCTACTACTTCATGGATGTCGAGACCTACGATCAGGTTCCGTTTATGGAATCGGTTATCGGTGAAGCGGTCGAGTTCCTCAAGGAGAATACCGTTTGTAAGGTGGTTATGCATAAGAATGAAGTCTTCAGTGTTGAACTGCCGATTTTCGTCGAGCTTTTGATTACGCAGACCGAGCCGGGCGTCAAGGGCGATACCGCTCAGAATGCTACGAAGCTTGCTACAGTCGAAACCGGAGCTACGATCAAGGTTCCGCTCTTTGTTAACGAAGGCGAAATGGTTCGTATCGATACCAGAACCGGCGAGTATATGGAGAGAGCCTAAACGAATTTCCCATGGGACCTCTATGGAGATCCCTGGAAAAATCGTTACAAGTTTCGTAGCGGCAGAGAGGAAACTTATTCCGGACTTCGGGTTATGGAGTTGAGCTGCCCCGGCAAACTAACGTTACAAGTTTCGTAGCGGCAGAGAGGAAGCTTATTCCGGACTTAGGGTTATGGAGTTGAGCTGCCCCGGCAAACTAACGTTACAAGTTTCGTAGCGGCAGAGAGGAAACTTGTGCAGGATATTTTGGCAAAATTGCAAGTTATCGTATTCATGTCGAAAACTTGCGAATCAGGATTTTGATTTCAAGGCGTTCGCCTGAACGCCTTATTATCATACCGTCGGTAAAGAGCTTTGTTTAGGAGCTACCTGTGCCGGAACAGTCGGAACCGATGATAGTATCGAAACAAATGAGTCGATCATGGTTTCGCTAAGTGAAAGAGGATTTATGCCTGAACAGAATCAAACTGCGGCCCGTGGCCAGCGGTCCATGTCGCAGGGGTTTATCGCTCAATATGCTGCGGAGGCAGCTTTGCAAACACCCGGTGTCGCCCGGCTTGATGCGGGAGGCGCCGCTGCTATTAAGGCCGCGTTCGGATTAGAACACGAAGGCCTGGGCGTACAGGTATTCTTTGAAGAAGGATCAGACAATATCATCACGATAACGGTTTATCCGGTCATCTATTATGATCAGATCATTCCGGAAGTAGCCTGGGTGATCCAGGAAAATGTAAAATCGGACGTTGAAAAATACACTGGACTGGTGGTTGATGCCGTCGATGTCTATGTCAAGGATATAATTTTACGGGAGGAGCAATAAATGCGCAAACTGGTTCGATTCTTTTTATTAATTTTTTCGGGACTGGTGGCGATCGGCTCACTCCTGCTTTTTTTTCAGGTTCTGAACCCGGCCTGGGGAGCTGACTTTGTTGTTTTGCTGCAGCGTATCTCGCTTAATCCGATGGCTCGCTTTATGTTGAGTCTAAGTTTGCTATTACTGGTGGCATTATCGATTATCAGCATTACCTATGCTTTGATGAGTGGTCGATTGGCCAAATCCCGTATCGTGGAAACTGAAATCGGGGAAATTGATATCGGTGTCGAAGCATTGGAGAACATCGCTCTCAATAGTTCAAAAGCCGCGCAAGCCGGTGTGAAAACAGCCAAAGCGCGTATCTCTCAAGGTAAAGATAATAAACTTCTTGTCATCTTGATTGTGGTGCTGTTTTCGGATGTCGAAATTCCGACGCAGATGGCTAAGATCCAGGATCGCGTGAAAAAAGATATCGAGCGATATACCGGCATACCGGTCGGCGAAGTCCAAGTGAAGGTCAACCGGGTTGAATTGCTCGGCACGAAAGTGGAGCGTTGATCATGAATCAGTTATTCGGACCGATCGTTAGACTGCTTCGGGGAAAAGATGCCGGGATTGTCGGTGCCGGTGTCGGTTTCGGCCTGGGTTTGTTACTGGTAATTTTCGGCTTGCTGAAGACACTTTTTATTCTGGCATTGACAGTCGGAGGTTATGTATTGGCTTCGAAATTTTTTAGTAACAAGGAACAATTTCATCAGCTGCTGGATCGTATTTTTCCGCCGGGAAGATTTCGTTAAACACATATACATCTGATAAAAGGGCGATACAGCCCATAGTAACTTGACTATAGAAGAGAGTATCACTCTCCAGGAGGACTAAATGAGTCGCAAAGACGCACGCGAGCGAGCTTTTCAGCTACTGTATCAATTGAGCATACAAACAGGAGACGAAGATCAGCAGATCGGCGAATTCATCGCCAATATGGGTGATTATCATGACAGTAAGCGAGTCATTAAATATACGGACGAGGACATCGCTTATATTCAGAGAATCGCAGGAGCTTATCGTTTCTACAGAGAGCGTCTGGATGAAACCTATGCGCCTTATTTAAAGGACTGGACCATCGACCGTCTGGCAAAAGTCGACCTGGCCATTTTACGTCTGGCGACAGCCGAGATCCTCTTCATGCCCGATGTTCCCTTAAGCGTAACCATCAATGAAGCCGTTTTGCTTGCCAAACGATACGCGGCAAGCGGGTCACGTGCCTATATTAATGCTGTGCTCGGCCGACTGACGAAGCCGGAGGGCGATATTTTGCTGTCCGAAGTATTTACCCAAGAAAGCAAAGGCATACCCGGCAGTGATGACGGCAGCGAGGCAATAGAAGAAGTATTTACCCAAGAAAGCAAAGGCATACCCGGCAGTGATGACGGCAGCGAGGCAATAGAAGAGGTTTCGGAGACGAAGGAGGAGTGAAATGGCGGATATAGATCTGATCACGGTCAGTCGGCTCAATAACTATGTCAGCCGCGTTGTTCGGAGTTTGGAACCTCTGAAGAATGTTCATGTGGTCGGTGAGTTATCCAACTTTAAGCGTTACGCATCCGGTCACTGCTACTTCTCACTGAAAGATGCAGATGCTCAGGTCAGCTGTGTGATGTTTGCCTCTTACGCCGGAAAAATGAATTTCGAAGCCAAGAACGGTCAATCGGTAGTCGTTACGGCTTCGGCTGATTTCTATGCCAAGAGCGGTAATTTCCAGCTTCAGGTCACTTCGATGCAGCTAGAAGGCATGGGACGTCTTTATCAAGAGTATGAAGCACTGAAAAGCCGCTTGATGGAAGAAGGCCTCTTTTCTCAAGAGCGTAAAAGAGAACTGCCTTTTTTACCGCAAAAGATTGGTGTCATCACCAGTCCCAGCGGAGCGGTTATCCGGGATATCATCCACGTATTAAGAAGGCGAAACCCTCATTTCGAATTGCTGTTGATTCCTGCCGCCGTTCAAGGCGCTCAGGCAGCAGGAAGCCTTGTTCGAGCCCTCGAGCTCATGAATACCAGAGACGATATCGATGTAATTATCATCGGCCGCGGAGGCGGATCTCTCGAAGACCTCTGGCCATTTAATGAAGAAATCGTCGCCCGTGCCGTGGCAAACAGCAGAATTCCCATCGTTTCGGCTGTCGGTCATGAAACGGATTTTACGATCTGTGATTTCGTCGCAGATCTTAGAGCTCCGACACCGTCGGCTGCTGCGGAGATCGTTATGCCGGAGTATGAGGGTCTGATCAGTTCAATCATTCAACAAGAGCGTTCTATACATCAGGCACTGAATCGGCGGCTCTCGCTGGCCAAGGAACGGTTGAAGCGCTTGACGGACAGTCGCCAGCTTCAAGATCCGATGGAGATCTTGCGTATGCGACGCGATCGACTCGAGCAGTTAACGAACAGCCGTGCTTTGGTAAATCCGCTTTATATCGTGGAGTCCAGAACCCAATACCTGGATCTCATGGAATCCAAACTGGCTCGTTCCTCTGTACAGCTTACAAATAAACTGGAGAACCGCTTGAGTGCCGCGGCAGCGAAACTAGATGCCCTAAGTCCGCTGAAAGTGCTCGGACGCGGTTATGCTCTGGTCCTGGACGATAAGGGAAAGGCAATTCAGTCCGTCGGACAAACATCTGCGGATGCCAGGCTGGAACTGCACTTACATGACGGACGTCTGGCCGTAACGGTTGATGAAGTCGAAGTGCTTGAAAATAAAGGAGAGTCAAATGACAGATAAGAAAGAATTAAACGCAGAGCAACTTAGCGAACTTAGTTTCGAGCAGGCGTTAAGACAACTGGAACAGGTAGTTCGTCAGTTGGAGACCGGCGAGCTGAGTCTGGATCAGTCTTTGAATGCTTTCCGCGAGGGAACCGAGCTGGCACGTCTTTGTCGCATGAAACTAGACGAAGTGGAACAGAGCATCGCCAAGCTTGTTGCCAACGAAGACGGAGAACTCGTCGAAGAAGATTTCCCGGAGCAGGACAATGAATAAGGGAAAAGAGAGTTTCGATTTGTATCGCAGCGAAATCGAAGCTGATCTGAAGCATTTACTGGATCCGGATAAAGAGATAGAAGCCGGCCTCGCCGAGGCAATGGCCTATTCTTTACTGGCGGGAGGTAAACGCATTCGCCCGATCCTTCTGCTGGCGGCTTACGATGCCGTCAGTCGCGATGATTCGATGCGCCCGGAAGCTCGAAAACTGGCTGTTGCTCTCGAAATGATACATACCTACTCCTTGATCCATGACGATCTGCCCAGTATGGATAACGACGATTTACGTCGCGGAAAGCCCACCAGTCATCGCATGTTTGGCGAAGCCACGGCAATTCTGGCCGGTGATGCTCTGTTAAACCGGGCATACGAGCTGATATTGGAAGCTGCGATCGCAGGCGGAAAACCAGCCTCGCTCGCAGGTAGTAAAATCGCATGTTTCTCCGGAGCCAAAGGTATGATCGGTGGTCAGATCATTGATTTGGCCAGCGAAGGCAAGCAGATCGATCTGGTACGCCTGGAGCAGCTTCAGAAACTGAAAACTGCTGCGCTTTTACGGGCTGCGGTCGCAGCCGGCGCCATCCTGGCCGAGGCAGACGACGAAGTCTTATCCTTACTGGACGAATACGGGCAGGCCATCGGCTTGGCTTTTCAAATCAAGGACGATATCCTCGATATGACTTCCGATAGCGAAACCATCGGTAAAACAGCCGGTAAGGATGTTCGCGACACGAAAGTGACTTTTGTCACCATGCTGGGTCTCGAAAAAGCATCTGCCCGTCTCGAAGAAGAACATAAACGAGCCGCTGAAACTTGTCAGCGCTTATCAGAGCGCGACATCGATGCCGGCTTTCTTCTCTGGTTGGCCAAGTGGCTGGGCGGCAGAGAGTATTAAGCGAACTTAAGCAAGTATTTTAGATAGAAGGAGATGATGACCCGGGTGGCAAAATCAATCGATCAAATCAAAGACTCGAATGAATTGAAATACATGGAGATCGAGGACTTAAATGCCCTTGCCGGCGAGCTTCGCGAACGTATCATAACGACCGTATCTACCAATGGCGGGCATTTGGCGTCAAACCTGGGTACCGTGGAATTGACATTGGCTCTTTTGCATAATTTCGATGCAATCGAGGATCGCGTCGTATGGGATGTCGGTCATCAAAGTTACAGCTGGAAGATTCTGACCGGTCGTTCGGAAGCGTTTTCGACACTGCGACAAGAAGGCGGCCTCTCCGGCTTCCCGAAGCGCGAGGAAAGTGCGGCGGATGCATTTAATACGGGACATTCCAGCACATCGATATCCGCTGCTCTGGGTATTTCGCGCGGACTGGCCCTGCAAGGCTTATCGGGACGCGCCATCGCCGTGATCGGAGACGGTGCGTTAACGGGAGGACTGGCTTACGAAGCTCTGAACAATATCGAAGCTTCGGACAATCTCATTGTTATCATTAACGATAACCAGATGAGTATCGACTCGAATGTCGGTTCGATCTCCAGGCATCTAAATCGCATCCGTATCAGCCGGAAATATCTGAAAGTAAAGTCGGGTGTCGATAAAATTCTGCAGCGCATCCCGTTATTGGGCCGGCCGGTCATGAAGTTGATAAGATGGACCAAGACCCAGATCCGGAGGGCGGCGATCGAAGAACAGAGCTTCTTTGAAAACCTTGGTTTCGAATATTACGGACCGATTGACGGACATAATATCGCACAACTGGATAAAGCACTTAAAGTTATTAAAGCCAAGAACAGTCCCGTCATCTTACATATCCTGACACAGAAGGGACGCGGCTATCAGCCGGCGGAAAACAAACCCAGTCTTTATCACGGAGTCGCGCCTTTTGAAGTGGAAGTCGGTGTCGTGTCGAAAACTGCGGCAGAATCGGACAGCGGATTTCTAGGCGATTGCACATCGTTTACGGCTGCATTCTCGCAGAGTCTCATGTCTCTGGCCGAAAAGGATCCTTCGATTGTCGGAATTACGGCCGCGATGGCCTCCGGAACAGGTTTAACGCCCTTTGCCGAGGCTTATCCGGATCGTTTTTATGATGTCGGTATTGCAGAGCAGCACGCAGTTACGATGGCTGCAGGGCTTGCTACAACGGGCCTTAAACCGGTCGTGGCGATTTACTCGAGCTTCCTGCAGCGGGCTCTTGATCAGGTGATCCATGATGCCGTCCTTCAAAAGCTCCATGTCGTGTTTTGTGTAGACCGTGCAGGAATTGTCGGCGATGACGGGGAGACGCATCAGGGGATCTACGATGTTTCCTTCCTGAATGCTTTACCCGGGATAACCATCATGATGCCCGGAGATTATAGAAGCTTATATGACATGATGGTGTTTGCTCTTTATCAGTGCAAAGGACCTGTCGTCATCCGTTACCCGCGCGGTTCCGGCGAACATAGTTCCACTCACGCCCTTCGCCGGAACCTCAGACCTTCGTTGCCGGCTGCCGAAACACTCGTCCAGGGACGCGATGTTGTAATTGCCGCGCTCGGCAGCATGACATCCGTAGCCCTGGAAGCAGCCGTACGTCTCCGGTCGGAAAACATATCGGCAAGTGTCATCGATGTACGTTGCCTGAAGCCGCTGGATACAGACAGTATTCTGGCTGCGGCCATGAACTGCGGTTATCTGGTGACCGTGGAGGAACAGGTTATCAACGGGGGGCTGGCTCAGAATCTGGCCTTGAAGATCAGCGAACGAAACCTGCCGATTATCCTGCAGGCGCATAGTATCGGCGATCATCCTGTTTTACAGGCCGGACAGCAACGAGCCCGGGATAAAGAAGGCCTGAGCGCGGATCAGCTGGTCTTATCTGTCCGGAAGATGGTTTCCAAGTCGATGGATGCGGTAGAATAGACTTATTTCCCTATATTTTTCTTGAAATATAAGGACAATTAGTAATATTATCCTATATAATATTCGAAAGAGTAAAAAACAGTGGAGGAAAGATTTTTGAGAATCGGTCTCGTATCCAATGCTTATAAAGATCCGGGTTTTCAAGTCCTGTATCAAGTTGCCGATGTCATTACGAAACTGGGTGCGGAGGCTGTTTACAAACTGCCTGCCGAACAAGACCGTTCCAGTGACAACGCATTGGACTTATGCTTTCATGACTGCGATGTCATTATCAGTATGGGCGGAGACGGAACTTTCCTGAATGCCGTACATGGCAACAGCGAGGCCAATATTCCGATTCTCGGTATGAATCTGGGTAGTCTGGGTTTTATGGCCGAAGTACAGCGTGATGAGATCAGGCCGGCCCTGAACCGTATTGTAAAAGGTGATTATGTCGTAGAGGAACGCATGATGCTCGATGTCGTATCGAGAAACCGTTTCGGCGAAGTGACCTTTCGCGGTTTTGCCTTGAACGAGGTCTTGTTGTCCCGCGGCGGAAACTCAAGGATCGTACCCATCGAGTTGAATCTGGACGGACGTTACATCGAGCTGATTTCCTGTGACGGCCTGATGGTCACTACTCCTACGGGATCGACCGGCTATGCCATGGCAGCCGGCGGACCGATTGTCCATCCTTCCATGAGCCTTTTACAGATAACACCGGTTTGCCCGCATTCTCTGCACAACAGAACCTATATCGTACCGGCTAGCAGTGTTGTCAAGCTTAATTTACGCCAATATCCCTATTTGGCGGCCTTGACGGCCGACGGACGAGAAGAGATACCGTTTGAAGATACCGACGAAGTCGAGATCAGGCAGTCGGAACGCAAACTTAAGCTGATTCGTCTGCAGGACCATAATTTTTATCAGGAATTACCGGGTAAACTCAGAGGCAGAGCTTATCCGAAGAGCATATAAATTTTATAGAAAGCAAGCACTCTGTAAGTGCTCGGGGGGGTCCTGAATCATGAGTAAAAATCGAAGACAAGACCGTATACTGGATATTATCCTGCAGCAAGTTGTTTCTACACAAGAAGAGCTGGTTGATATCCTGCGGATGGAAAATATCGAGGTCACTCAAGCGACAATCTCTCGCGATATTAAAGAACTGAATATCGTGAAAGTTACTCTGGCAGATGGCCGTCAGAAGTATGTATCGATGTCGCGTGACAAGGATATGATGAATGATCGTTTGATCAAGGTTTTCACTCATGCGGCGACATCACTGCGTGTGGCGGACTCCATTGTTGTTATACGCACTTTACCCGGGATGGCCCAGGCTGCGGCTGCTGCAGTTGATGCGATGAAGATCCCCGAAATCATCGGCACGCTGGCCGGCGACGATACGATTTTCGTGGCTACGGGCAGCAATCAGATGGCACAACGGCTGGAGGAACAGTTGATCCCTTTGATCGACCTCGATTGAATCATCTAAGACGGGATGGATTATCAAGATGCTGCAATACCTGGAACTTACTCACTTCGCTTTACTGGATAAAATTGTCTTTAAGCCCGGTGCGGCCTTAAACATTTTAACCGGCGAAACCGGAGCGGGTAAATCACTATTACTTGATGCTCTGGGTGCCGTGACAGGCAGCCGGACCACCAAAGAAGTCATACGCAGTGGTTTTGATCAGGCCCGGGTCGAAGCGGTTTTCGACTATGTTCCCGGCTCTTTGCCGGATGATCTGACCCGGGACTTGTTTTCCGAAGAGGAGTTATCTCAGGATGACGCCGTCTTGATTTTGTCTCGTGAAATCAATCGTAACGGCAGAAGCATCTGTCGTATCAACGGTCGTATCGTACCGCAGAACAAGCTTCGCGAAACAGGAGCTTGTCTTCTTGATATTCACGGTCAACACGAATCTCAGCGGATTTTTCAAGCATCTACTCATCTGAATATACTCGACCGCTACGGTTCGGATACCCTGGCACCGCTTCTGGCTGATTATGCCCAAGCTTACGACAGGGTTTTATCTCTGCGCGAAAAAATGAAGGCATACGGCGGCAGCGAACAGGAAAGAGCCAGACAATTTGATCTTCTCAGTTATCAGCTTGACGAAATTAACAGCCTGAAACCACGTCCCAACGAAGACGATCTTCTACAGAAGAAGAGAATGCAGCTGGGCGGAGCCGAGCGTCTGGAGACCGCGCTGGCGAAAGTGCTGAGCCTTTTGGGCCAGGACGGCGGTGCCGACAATTCCATCGGCGAGAGCATATCGGCCCTCAGACAAGTGGAAGCTTATAACGATCAATTACCGGATCTCCTCTCGAGGATTGAGACGGTTCAGGAAGAACTTGCGGATGTGCGCGGCATACTGGATCAGATCCGCGACAATTTGGATTATCGACCCGAGCTTCTCGAGAAAATCGATGCACGTTTAGACCGACTCTTCCGTTTAAAGAAGAAATACGGAGAAAGCATTGACGAAGTTCTTGCCTTTGCCGAAAGTATTTCAGAAGAATTAACTCGTCTGCAGGAAGCAGAAGAAGAGATGACCCGTTTATCGGCAGAGCAGGAGCTCGCGCTGATCGAACTGGAAAAGACCGGACTTGCTCTACGTAAGGGAAGAAAGAAGGTTGCCGGAACATTGTCGGATGCAATCGGGAAGGAACTGGCCGAACTCGGTATGAAACACGCCCGATTCGATACTCGCTTTATCGATTTACCGGTGACGTCGGCCCGATCGAACGGCATGGAACAGATCGAATTTCTCTTTTCGGCAAACCTAGGCGAAGATTTGAAGCCTCTGGCCAGAATCGCGTCCGGCGGCGAGGCTGCCCGTATCATGCTGGCGATCAAGTTAATCCTGGCGCAGGCGGCTCCTTTGCAATTATTGATTTTCGATGAAGTGGACAGCGGCGTCAGCGGCGAGACCGCGGCACTTGTCGGCCAAAAGCTGATGGAACTGGCACGAACGAGTCAGGTCATGTGCGTGACTCATACGGCTCAGGTTGCGGCGATGGCCGATACGCACTTCTTCTTGCAAAAAGACGTGGAGGACAACAAGACGGTTACATCCGTGGTTGAACTCGACAGTAAGCAACACTTGACGGCCGTGGCAACATTATTGTCTGGTGCGACGGATCATGTGACAGCTTTGAAGCTGGCTGCCGCATTAACCGATCAGGCCGACCGGCTGCGGAAAATACTGGATCGTAAATACTCGAAAGAAGCAATTTGATATTTAACTAAAGAAAGAGCTCTTCGGGTAGAAAGCCGTCGATCAGGCGGCTTTTTCTTATAAAGCTTTTCATATCCTCGCGCAATGTAGAGCAAATCGATAAGCTTTCGCCGCCGAGCGGATGAGCAAACTCCAATGATATAGCATGCAAGGCCTGTCGTCCCATGGCGAGGTCTGCCGCATCCAGGCGATCGTTCAGGTAGAGGCTGTCGCCGATCAAAGTATGACCGAGCCACTTACAGTGGACGCGAATTTGATGCGTCCTGCCGGTTTCCAGTTCGAAAGATACGATCTGATAAACTGCCTTGTTTTCATATTGCATGGTCGCCAGACTGCGATAACGAGTACGGGCACTCTGACCGTCGGCTCGAACTTCGCGTGTGATGATTGAGTCAGGACTGCGGGCAATCGGAGCATCAATGATGCCTTCTTCAGCGGGCATGATGCCGTGTACGAAACCGATGTAGCACTTTTGAATGTCTTGTCTGGCGAGCTGATCGTGCGTAAAGCCATTTTTACCCAGGATAATCAAGCCCGAGGTATCTCGATCCAGACGGCTGACCGGATGAAGTGTTTTGTCGCTTAGTTTTGTTGTCAGAGCTTCGGTTTCACCAAGAAAGCTGGGGTGTGTGAGCAGACGGGGAGGCTTGTCGGCTACTACGAGCCAGTCATCTTGATATAAAATACGGATACCTTCTTTTTCTTCCAGGAGGGTACCGGGCTCGAGTTCGTCATCAGCCTGATAAGTGATTTCTAGAAAACTGCCTGCCGGCACAGGGTCGATCATACGATGCTGTTTGCCATCGACCAGAAGTTCGCCGTGAAGACGGACTTTTTTACATAGTTGGGACGAAAAAGACAGGCGTCGGCGAAGAATTTCGACAGCCTTTAAGTCGTGATCTGCTTCAATTGTTGTATACTCTATTTTCATCCTTACTATTGTAGCAGATGACGGCATTTCCTTTACCCTATGGGATGAGACGAAAGAAAATTGATCGTAAAAATCAAAAATTGATCATAAATAATCATCTTCTGTTGTCTTTTTGTATTGAAATTATGGAGACTTTATTCGTTTCGATGTGTTATACTTGTATGCATAGTCATGAGACCGCAAGGTTGAAAACACTATAACTTCTTAAATTTAATGACGATAGAAGAAATACTTTGAAACTTGCAACTTGACAACAGAATATTTATTGGAGGTGATTGCCATACCTTGGCCAGAAATTATCATCAGCTTAATCATCGGCTTGGCTGCCGGTGCGGGCTTGATTATACTCTATTATCGTATGGGTTATGCCAAATCTGTAAAAGAATTGGAAGCCAGCATAGCCAAACACCAGCAAGAAGCTAAAGATCTCCTTATTGAAGCTCAACGACAGGGCGAGCAGCGCAAACGCGAGTTGCTCCTCGAAGCGAAAGACGAGATTCACCGGTCCAAACTGGAACTCGATCGCGATGCACGCGAGAAACGCAGTGAACTAAGTCGCGAACGTAACAGGCTGGATCAAAAAGAAGCCACGATCGATCGTAAACTCGAACAGCAGGAGAAAATTCAGCAGAGACTGGAAGAACGTCTGCATGAGGCAGAGGAAGCCGCAACCCGGGCCGCTGCTTACGAGGCCGCTCAGCTTGAAACACTGGAACGTATTTCCGGCATGACGCACGAAGAAGCCAAATTCATCGTGCTGGAGAAAGCTGAGAAGGAGTACCGCCACGAGATGGGCTTAATGCTCCGTCAGATGGAAGAGGAAGCGAAGGAAACTGCCGAGCTTAAGGCGAAGGATATCATCGTCACGGCTATACAGCGCTATGCCGCCGAATATGTAGCCGAGACTACCGTATCAGTCGTCAACTTACCGAATGATGAGATGAAGGGTAGAATCATTGGTCGCGAAGGTCGTAATATCCGCGCACTCGAAACAATTACCGGTGTTGATGTTATCATCGATGATACTCCGGAAGCCGTTGTTCTCTCGTGCTTTGATCCGATCCGGCGCGAAACTGCCCGCTTAACCTTGGAGAAGCTGATTCAGGATGGACGTATTCATCCTGCCCGCATAGAGGAAATGCATCAGAAGTCCACCCGCGAACTCGATGCCCGAATTAAAGCGGAAGGCGAGAAGGCCAGCTTCGATACCGGCGTAATCGGTTTGCATCCTGAAATTATCAAGATGCTGGGTCGTTTGAAGTTCAGAACCAGTTACGGTCAAAACGCCCTGCAACACTCGATGGAAGTATCTGCTTTAACCGGTATGATGGCCGCGGAGCTGGGTCTAGATGTATCGGTGGCGAAACGCGCAGGTCTCCTGCACGATATCGGTAAAGCAACCGACTTTGAACAGGAAGGTACGCATATCGTGTTAGGTGCCAACCTCGCCCGCAAGTACAAGGAAGGCCCTGAAGTCATTAACGCGATCACATCGCATCACGGCGATACGAGTCCCACCTCGGCGATTTCCGTATTGGTTGGCGCGGCTGATGCCTTATCGGCTGCCCGCCCCGGTGCCCGTCGGGAAAACATGGAGACATATATCAAGCGAATCCAGCGTCTCGAAGAGATTGCCAATTCAATGGATGGTGTTGATAAGTCTTATGCGATCCAGGCCGGTCGTGAAATCCGTGTCATGGTTGTACCTGATAAAGTCAGTGACGCCGAAATGGCTGTTATTGCCCGCTCGATCTGTCGTCAGATCGAGGAGGAACTCAGCTATCCGGGTCAGATTAAGGTTAATGTCATCCGTGAGACACGTGTCAGCGATGTCGCGAAGTAAACTTGCCAATCAAACGAACGACTGTCTTTGCAGCTTGCTGCGAAGGCAGTTTTTCTATGTCCGGAGTCGCAGCGACAGAGCGGAAGCGAGGAGATTTCTTTGAGTATGAAGTGCTTCTTTATGCTAAAATTAAGCAACGTCTGCCGGATACATTGAGGAGTATGCAAGTGCTTAAGGTTCTATTCATTGGCGATATCGTCGGTTCGAGCGGTGTGAAGTATATTAAAGAAGTTTTGCCCGAGTTGAAGGCAGAGCTGGGTATCGATCTGATCATCGCCAATGCGGAAAATGCCGCGGGAGGTCTGGGCCTGACGACAAGCCTGGCGAGAAGTCTCCACGAATGCGGAGTAAAAGTGATGACGCTGGGTAACCATACCTGGTCGAAATGGGATGTGGTCGATTTGATGGATCTGGACAAATTCGTCTGCAGACCTGCAAACGGGCATCCGAACTGGCCGGGGGAAGGTTACTCGATCGTAACGGTTAACGGCATGACTCTGGCGGTAATTAATCTGCTGGGGCAATATGCTTTGGATGCACCGATATCGCCTTTTATCATGATAAAAGATTTACTGGCTCGTCTTCGGGATGAATATCCCGATATTAAGTTTATCGTGGACATGCATGCCGAAGCGACGGCCGAAAAACTGGCCATGGCGGAGTTTCTGGATGGCGAGGCGGCAGCCATTCTCGGCACGCATACCCATGTCCAGACAGCTGACGAACGAATCAGCGAGCAGGGTACGGCATACATTACCGATGTCGGAATGACCGGCCCCAGAGAAGGCATCATTGGTATGAGCAAGCGCTCGTCGCTGCGTCGTTTTGTCTGTCAATTGCCGGCCAGATATGAAGTGGCCGATGGGCCTTGTATGCTAAATGCCGTTGTTTTCGAGCTGGATGATCAGGGCCGTGCTGTTTCCATTGATCGGATTCAAATGACAGAGTAGAATGAAACACCTTGATTTATAATTAAGAGTAAGAGTTAAGTAGAAACAGGGATAAATATGACTTGGATAATGGTTGTTTTAATCGTGGCAGTTGATCAACTGTCGAAATATATCGTAGTTCAAAAGATCGGACCTCAAGATGTCGTACCGGTAATTCCGGGATTTTTTGATTTTATTTACAGGGAAAACCGGGGAGCCGCCTGGTCATTTCTGGCCGATGCGGATTGGGGCATCATAATATTGAGAATGGCTTCTTTACTTGCGGCGATCCTCTTTGCCTATATTCTCTTGAAGACCAGGCATCCGTGGCTTCGCTGGGCGATGATTATGATGCTCGCCGGTACGATCGGAAACGGCATCGATCGCTGGTTTCTCGGGTACGTGGTAGACTTCTTTTCCTTTACTTTCGGCAACTATGTGTTTCCGACGTTCAATGTAGCCGATGCGGTTCTGGTTGCAGGTACGATTGCCTTTGCAGGGGGGATGGTTTTTATCCCGCACGATGAGCAGTTTGCTGCCGATCTTTTTGCTTTAAGTAAGAAGAAGAACGTTGCGAAAAACGGGGATGTGAAAGATGAATAATATAACAATTCGAACAATCGAACTGGAAATTCAAGATGATTCGATCCGAGTCGATAAAGCAATTGCAGCGGCACACGAACAGTATTCGCGTTCCCAGGTTTCGCGCTGGTTTCAAGACGGGAAGGTCAGCCTCAACGGGCGACTCGTGAAACCGTCTGAAAAACTCGCGGCAGGGACGATAGTTCAAGTGGAAATCGAAGAGATCACGGCCGGAGAGCCGCAGGCCGAAGATATTCCGCTGGATATTCGCTATGAAGATGAATGGATTCTGGTAATAAATAAACCTCAGGGAATGGTTGTTCATCCCGGAGCGGGTAATATCAACGGCACTCTGGTTTCCGCTCTCCTCCATCGGTACGGCAGCAGTCTTTCGGACGAAGGCGGCTTGGAACGACCGGGTATCGTGCATCGCATCGATAAAGACACTTCCGGTTTACTTATGGTGGTCAAGAATAATCAGGTACACAGGAAGGTGGCCGAAAGCCTTCGCAAACACGAGATCACTCGCGTGTATCAGGCTCTGGTGCATGGTCACATTCAGGATCAGTCCGGAACAATTATCGCGCCGCTCGGACGGGATTTGCGCAATCGTCAAAAACAGGCCGTACGAGCCGATGGAAGAGAAGCCATTACTCATTTCGAGCTTAAGGAACAGATGCGCGGTACTTCCTGGTTGGAGCTTCGTCTCGAAACAGGAAGAACCCATCAAATTCGCGTTCATATGAGCTATATTGGACATCCGGTGGTCGGAGATCCCCTCTATGCGGGTAAACGCGAAACTCACGGTCTGACAGGTCAAGCCCTGCATGCTTCGGACTTAATCTTCGAGCATCCCGTTACGGGCGAAAAAATTCATGTTAGCTGCGAACTGCCGCAGCATTTGGAGGATTTATTCCGGAAACTGAGAAAATGAGGAACAGACTGAAGTTATATTATCGGCGGATGGAACAATATATCCGCACTCATACGGTTTTGGTTCTCGGACTAAGCACCTTATTACTATGTGTCTCGATTCTCGCCAGCCAGCTGATTCGCCTGGCAAAGGTACAGGCAGATTCTACCAATCTTGCCGGACAGATCGCCGAACTTCAAAAAGAAATGAGCGAAGCTCAGCTCCGCTACGCCGCCTTACAAGACGAAAAAGAACGTCTGACGCTGGAGCGAAATGCTCTTGTCAACGATTATCTGAGCAATAACCCGCTGCTCGTCTCAGACGTAGAAGAACTGCAGCGAAGCCTGAGTTTCGGCCGTGTCATGGCAGGAGCAAGCACGGTTAACGGCGAAGGTGTTTCATTAACGCTGAGTGATCCCGAAGGCATCGATTACGCGACGGCTACCGCTGCCGACATCATCCACGAACAAGACGTGATGAATGCCGTCAACCTCTTGAAATCCAACGGAGCTGTGGCCATGGCCGTGAACGGGGAGCGCCTGACCGCCACCAGTAAACTCATCTGTAACGGACCAACTATTCTAGTCAATCGCCGCCTGCTTTCGGCTCCTTTCGTGATTACAGCCGTCGGCGACATGGAACAGATGTTGTCGGCCATTCAAAACGATCCCCATATCGAGGATCTGCAAACGACGGGGAAAACGGTTCGGATAAATGCGTCGAATGAAATGGTCATTCCGGCGTTTAACGATCAAGTAATCATCGATCAGGCACTGGAGATGATGAAGGAGGTTTTGGAATCATGAAAATCAAACGTTTGGCGGCCAATCTTATTCTGACCGCGGTTTGCATTGCCGTGGGAGTTGTCATCGCCATGCAGTTTAAGAATCAGGCCGAAGCTTCGCGAAGCGGTCTGGGAGAATATCAGTCCATTCAGGATCTCCAGACACGACTGGCTCAATTACAAAGAGCGAACGAAGATCTGGCAAGCGAGAATGCGCTTTTGCGTTCAAACCTCTATGACTTGCGAAGCCAGCAGGCTGACGAAGAAGGCGTTGTTGCTCAGGCTCTGCGCGAGAACAAGAACTTACAGATTTTCGCAGGTCTTGTGCCGGTGGAAGGACCCGGGGCCATCATCACGATGACCGACAGCAATCAGGCCAGGGTTGCGGCCAGCGATTTGCTGACACTGGTCAATTACATTCGCGCCGGCAACGCTCAAGGCATTTCGATTAACGGACAGCGGCTGGTAGCGATGAGCGAAATTCAGACCAGCGGCAATAACATTGTTGTGAACAGTAACATTATCAGCGGTCAAAACGGTGTCTACACCATCCGCGTCATCGCCGAGCAACAGGATATTGCTTCGACTTACAATATGTTGTCGGGCTATATCAGCGGTCTGTGGCTGGAAGGCATCGGTGTCGCAATCGAATATTTCGATAAAGTCGAACTGCCTGCCTTATCGCCTACCAGTCCGGCATACCGCTTCGGTCTGATGGAAGCAAGCGACCAATAACAGTTTGTTTTCAGGCGCTCGATTGCTCTAAAGCTGTCAGCAGTCTAATGTTATAATGGATCAACAATACAGGCTTTAATCTATAAATGAGAAGTGAGATTTGAATGGAGAAAACGATTCAGGTAGATGACCTGGATGCCTTGCGAGAGGTGATGGGAAGTCTTAACACGAATATTAAGCGTTTGGAAAAGCAACTGGGTGTTTCTGTCGATATAGTTCCCGAAGGCTTGGCAATTCGTGGCAGTTCGGAAGCGGCGATTGATTCTGCTCTCGTGGTTGTCAGAAAGCTTCTGGATTTAAGCGGAAAAGGACATGAAGTTAATGTCCAAACAGTCAACTACCTCTCCGAACAAGCCGGTAACGGCAGTCTGGCTCAGGTATTATCCTTTTCGCCGGATATTGTTACCGTAACGGCTAAAGGTCGGCCGATTCGCTCGAAGACACACGGCCAAAGCCGCTACATTCAATCGATTCGGGAGAATGAGGTCACCTTTGCCATTGGTCCGGCCGGTACAGGTAAAACCTATTTAGCCGTCGCACTGGCCGTAAACGAATTTCGCCTGGAGAAGTACGAGCGGATTATATTAACGAGACCGGCTGTCGAAGCCGGCGAGAAGCTTGGTTTCCTTCCCGGCGATCTCCAGACGAAGGTCGATCCGTACATGCGCCCGCTTTATGATGCCCTTTTTGACCTGATGGGTGCAGAAACATATCAGGCTAATCTGGAAAAAGGCGTGATAGAAGTCTCGCCGCTGGCGTATATGCGCGGTCGTACATTGGATAATTCGTTTATTATTCTGGATGAAGCACAGAATACGACTCCGGAACAAATGAAAATGTTCCTGACCAGAATCGGCTTTAATTCGAAGGCGGTCGTGACCGGTGACGTGACGCAGATTGACCTGCCTGTCGACAAAAGAAGCGGTTTAAAAGAAGCCAGCCGGATTTTATCTAAAGTTGAAGGTATCAACATCGTTCAATTAAGCGATCAGGATGTGGTACGTAACGGGCTGGTCCAGCGCATTATCCGTGCTTATGACGGTTACGAGAAACGGAGGCAGAATCATTGACGAGAAAAACAGCTCTACCGATATTGGTTAAAGTCCTTCTTCTGGCCGGATTTTATGCGCTCGTTCTCGTGTTTCAATATTTTTATGCCTTGCCCGAACGCTATGACGTACAAATCGGCATGGTCTCCAAAGTAGATATCACCACGCAACAGGATGTAGAAGATCGAGCGAAGACTGAAATACGTGCATTGGAAGCATCGAGCAGAGTTCCTCAGAGCATGGTGCGCTCCCCGGAAATCGTTACACAGGTAATCAGTCGGCTGGATACATTCTTCGAAATCAGTGATTCGATCAGGGAACAGCTGTTGCGTGAAGCTTCTACGTTACAAGGCGGTAATAACCCGCTTCCGGGCATTCCTCCTGGAGCAGGGGAAGCTTTGGTAAGCGTCACGCCTGCCGTTACTCAGCCCGCTGCCAAGCCGGTAATCAGTGATTCAGCCCTGACAGCCGCCGCCGTGAAGATGGTGGAGCGATTACAGACAGAGCAGAACGTTAATTTCCCCGAAAATGATGCCAAAACACTTTTAGGCCTTGAAGATTCCATCTATTTAAGCGTAAGGCGTCAAAGTACCGAACTGGCGGACTTGATCATGTCAGAGGAGATGGACAATGCCCGTCTGGCGTCTACGATCAGTCAACGCGTAACAGTTCTTGTAAATTCGGTAGAATTCTTTAAATCCGAGTATGAACTGGTCGGGCGCGTTTTACGCATTTATTTAAGACCCAACCTTGTTTACGACGAGGTTGCGACCGAAGCGGCCAGAAAAGCAGAATATGACCGCGTAATGAACAATCCCGATATCGTTCCGGCCGGAACAAGAATTTTAAGTGTGGGCGATACCGTAACTCCCGAAATCTACGAGCAACTGGAGAAACTGGATCTGATAGAAGATGACAGCGTGGACTGGCGTTTGCTCGGCGGTCTGGCGCTCTTAATACTGATGGTCATGCTACTGGGTATAGTTTATCTGAGTTATTACGAGCGGCAGTATAAAGTCACTCTCACAGGTGATCGCGTCGTCTTGATCGCAAGTCTCTTGATTCCTTTTATCGTCTCCGGCTATACGACCAACATATCGGCTCTGGCCGCACCGGTTTACTTTGCGAGTATTTTAATCGCATCATATTTTGGCTTGAGAACCGGCATCGTGATGAGTTTGTTATTGATCGTCGCAGTCTTGCCGATGACTTACTTGAATACCGGCTATTTCTTTACGGCACTTGCCGGCAGCCTGCTGGCTTGTTATCTGGCTGCAGCTTATCGAAGACGTGATTCTCAGGTATGGATGATTGTTTTCACGGCTTTGGGAACGGGTTTAGCGGCTTTAACCTTCGGCCTGATCGGCAGCAGTAACTTTACGCAGATCGGGACGAATGTGGCGGTTGTCACGATTACGGCGGGCTTGTCGACCATTGGTGCCATCGGTATCATGCCGGTTTTCGAAACGATCATCAGCTCGGTTTCGCCCATCACCTTGATCCAGTTGTCGCAGCCGAGTCAGCCGCTCTTAAGACGACTCTTCATGGAAGCGCCGGGAACCAACCAGCACTCCATGATGGTGGCAAACTTATCCGAGGCAGCGGCGGAAGCTGTCGGAGCGGACGGCATGCTCTGCAGAGTCGGCTCTTATTATCATGATATCGGCAAACTGGAAAATCCGGAAATGTTCACAGAGAACCAGGACGGCTTCAATATTCATGATACGATGGAGCCGGAAGATTCGGTAAGGTACATCATCGGTCACGTTGCCGCCGGATTGAAAACAGCTAAGCGCTATCGCTTGCCGCTGCCCATTCAGCGCATAATTACCGAACATCACGGCAACACGCTTCAGGCTTCGTTTTATTACGCAGCCAAAAAGAAAGCAGAAGAGCAGGGACTGCCGCTGCCGAACCCCGAAGACTATCGCTATCCCTGGCATGTACCCAGCAGTAAAGAATCGGGTATTGTGATGCTGGCAGACTCCATGGAAGCCGCCATGAAGTCCACGCGTACGGATAATCTGGAAGATGCCGAACGTCTGGCCAGACAAATCGCCAAAGGAAAAATCGAACAGGATCAACTGGTGGAATCCGGTCTGTCATTTAAAGATATAGAACTAATAATCAAGTCCTTTATTCAAATCTATCAAGGACAATTCCATGAAAGAGTGAGGTACCCGGATGAGAGTCCACGTACAGAATCTGCAGCGAAAGTACAACAAAGAAGTGATCGAGACAATCAAAGCACCTCTGGAAGCAGCACTGGCATCAGCCTGGAACAGAACTAAAGCTGCAGCCGACGAACGACTGGAGGCAAGCGATGTTTCGGTTAATCTGATGTTTGTCGGGAAAGCCCGGATGCGCAGCATTAACCATGAAACCAGAGGTATCGATCATACGACCGATGTCTTGTCTTTTCCCATGCATCTGTTAAAGAACGGCGAACTTCTCGAAGCACCTCAAGAATGGGACTATGAAGTTATATCAGACGAAGAGTCGGATGAAGAAGAGTTTTTATACAATCTTGGCGATATCGTGATTTCGCTTGAAGCGGCACAGGATCAGGCAGCCGAGTTCGGACACAGCGAGGAGCGAGAGATTGTTTATCTGGCTGTTCACGGCATGCTGCACCTCCTGGGCTACGATCACGAGAACAGCAGTGACGAAGAAGCCATGAAAGATGAAGCCGAAGCAATCATGAACGAAGCCGGTCTGGATCGTTCTCAAGGACGCAATCTTCTTAGCGATGGCGAGTTTACTTTGGATTCGGAAGAGGACGAAGAGGAAAGTTCGGAAGATAGTATCTCCGCTATTGCCCCCATGCTCTCTTTTGACGAAGAAGTTCTGCCGGAAGGTTTTGTATCGGGATTTGTCGCGATTGTCGGCCGTCCCAATGTCGGAAAATCGACTTTATTGAATCGCTTAACCGGTTCTCACATCGCCATTACATCCGCTAAAGCACAGACAACCCGTTATAATATTCGTTCGATCGTTAATCGAAACGACGCTCAGATTGTGTTTATTGATACACCGGGTCTGCACAAGTCCTCTCACAAGCTAGACGAGTTCATGATGAAGGATTCCTGGTCGGCAGTCGAAGATGCAGATGTCATCCTCTTGATGATTGATTCGGGTCGTGCTCAGATTACACAAATGGAGAAGAACGTCGTAGCCGCCGCAGAGCGCTCCAATACGCCGATTGTTCTGGCGATTAATAAGTCGGACGACCTGCCGAAACCCGAGCTTCTGCCGATCATCGCCCGTTATACCCGACTGTATGCTTTTACGGATATCATTCCGATATCCGCTGCCAGAGGCGACGGTATCAGCGATCTCTTAGACTTACTTCAGAAGCACCTGCCCGAAGGTCCGAGACTTTTCAGTAAAGACGATTATACGGATCAGTCGGAACGCCAGTTGGCCGCCGAGTACATTCGCGAACAGATTTTATTCTACCTGCATCAGGAGATCCCGCATGGTACGGCTGTACTGATCGAGAAATTCGAAGAGATTGCGGCGGATAATCCGGTTGACGAGTATGACCGTAAACTGGTTCGCATCGAAGCCAGCATACTCTGCGACCGTGACAGCCATAAAGGTATTTTAATCGGGAAAAACGGCCAGACCTTAAAGAGAATTTCTTCATCGGCAAGAATCCGCCTCGAAGAACTGCTGGGTTGTAAAGTTTACTTAAAATGCTTTGTCAAAGTCCGTCCGGACTGGAGAAACAGGAGCGGGATCTTAACATCGCTCGGCTTTGCCTCCGGGGACCGCAGATCGAACAATGGCTAAACAGACTCAAAAGAAGAGCCGGGGGCTGGTCCTTCGCACGACGAACTTTTCCGAAGCGGATCGGTATTGTTCGATTTTGACTCCTGATCTGGGTTTAATCGAAGCCAGAGCCAGAGGGGCCAGGCGAAATCGCTCCAGCCTGATGTTGACGACAGAATTTTTATCGCTGGCTGATTTCGAGCTCTTCGATTACAAGGACAGATATACCATAAACAGTGCGGATCTGGTTTATGCCTTTCCGCGAATCAGGGAAGATGTGGAGCGCTTGACTTGTGCTTCGCATCTTTCCGAATTACTGCGGGATTTACTGCTTCCGGAAGAGGTCTCTCAGGAACTTTACGAATTGATGGCCAGAGCACTCGCTGCTCTGGAGAAAGACTCGCCGCCTCTTCTGGCGACTGTTCATGCCTGTGAATTAAGGCTGATGAAACTTAGCGGCTACGGGCTTGAGCTTGGTCGCTGCGTGCATTGTCAGACCAAACTGGCCGCAGACGAAGCCGCATGCTTCGATTTCTCGATGATGGGTTTAACCTGCCGGACACATCGCCCGACAGAACAGTCGCTTAATTCTCCTTATCAACCACTTCGCGAAAAACCTGCGATGGATTTGTCTGCAGCGGCTTTGGCGGCTATTGACTGGTTCACGAATGCTGCTCTACCCGGTCTTTTTTCATTTGAAAGCACAGCTGAAGTTGTCGCGGAACTCGACCGTTTTTGTCGTCAATATCTGGCCTGGAATCTCGATAAAACCTACACGAAACTGGATATGTTGCGATTATTTTAATCTCCTCGCGAGACAACACAGCTTAGTCTCCCCGCGGGATACCATCCAGAGTTTCGTTTAGTTCTTTCAGATTTTTACAGTAAACCGGCACCCACTCGTCAGGAAAGAGCATTTGATAATCCGGACGTTCGTAGCGTTGATCAATCAGAAGGATTAAACCTGTATCGGTTTCGCTTCGTATCAAGCGCCCCGCAGCTTGCAAGACCTTATTAAAACCGGGATATAAATAGGCAAAATCAAAGCCCCCCAGGTTTTGAGTCGTGTAATACTGCTGCAGGATTTCCCGTTCCGGACTGATCTGTGGTAAACCCACGCCAACGACGATGACGGCTTTCAGCTTGTCGCCGACCAGATCGATCCCTTCACCGAAAACACCGCCCAATACGGCAAAAGCCGCCAGATTCCGTCCTGTTTCTCTATGTTCGGAGAAGCGCTTAATGAAGGCCTGTCGTTCGTTCTCCGACATGGAACTGGTCTGCACCATGATATCGATCGCATAATCGCCGAGATTGCGCCTAACCAGAGGAAGAATCTGAGCCATGTAGCTATACGACGGGAAGAAGATCATGCTGTTGCCCCGGGCTTTAATCAGACCCAGAGCGATCGTTTTGGCCAGTTCCGCCCGGCTGTTTCGCCGTTCTTTAAAAATCGTCTGAACACCGCCGGCGATGGCGAGGAGCAGATTCTCGCGCGGGAAAGGAGATGCCAGGACCATGGTATCCGGTTTATCGTCATATGACGAACCGCAGAACTCGCGCATAAAGTAATTGATAGGGGTCAGCGTGGCCGAGAAGAAGATCGCACTGTGCCGGTTACGGAAAGTCGAGACGATGCGCTCCGAACTGTCCAGACAGAGCATACTGATCGTCAAACCGTCTCCGTTTGTTTGAGCAGTCAGAACGTAACGGTCGGACCAGAACTCGTCGCTGACACGAAGAAAATAGCGGGCACTGAAATAAAAATCCAATATGCTCTGTTTTAACTGAAAATCGTCTATATCATCGAGAAGATCTCTCAATTGATGGCAAAAGTACCACAGCTTCTGTATCAGCTGATTCGGTGCCTGGCGAACACCGCGGAAATTATCCGTCGCCATAACCGTCGACGTCCGGATCTCGTCTTCCACCAATGGCCAGGCAGCCAGTCGTTTTTCTTCATTCTCGCTGTTTGCTTCCGGGACGGTATCCGTTGGAAGTATAGAAGAGGGCTTGATAGCCGAAGAGAGTGTATCGAAGTAATGTCTGATCGGCATAAAGATGCCAAGTAGCCGTTTATCAACAGCGGTGATTGCCTTAATTGCCTCGTTTAACTCTTTTTCACTCAGGTGCGCCGAATACATTTCACGGGCGCGGTCCGGAAGATTATGAGCTTCGTCGATCAAGAGGCTGTAGTGAAACACCTCATCGCTGAAAAACCGTTCCAGTCTGACACGGGGATCAAAAGCATAATTATAATCACAAATGATAATATCGGCATAAAGAGCAATATCCAGTTGCAGTTCAAACGGACAGACTTGATGCTTCCCGGCCAGTTGTAAAATCAGATCGATTTCGAAATCCTGAGCCGTCAGGGCCTCATCCAGTGCAGTTGCAATATTCTTGTAATAGTTTTTGGCATAAGGACAGATCTGAGGATCACAATAAATATCCGGTTCCAGACATAGTTTTTCTTTGGCCGTCATATTAACCGATCGTATGATCAGTCCCGCAGATCGCAAGGCCCGAAGACTCTCGGCTGCAACTTCGCGGGTCGAGGACTTGGCCGTGAGATAAAAGATTTGCTTGTGGAGACCTGCCGCCAGTCCTTTGATGGCGGGGTAGAGCGTTGACATCGTCTTACCCGTGCCTGTCGGCGCCTGAACCAAAAGCGGAGTACGGCTACGCAAATTGCGCAGAACACGCTCCATAAACTGGCGTTGACCATCCCGTAGAGAAGGATAGGGAAAACGAAGTGCACGTATCGACTCCAGACTGCGGTCCTGATAATCCCTTTGCCTCTTGGCAAAGGCCAGATAGGCATAACAGGTATCGCTAAACCATTTCTCCAACTCGACATAGGACATCTCTTCATAGAGAATCCGGCAGCTCATATCCTCTCGGGAAACATAAGCCAAAGCATATTGCACGGGATTTTTCAGTGAAACAGCCTGATCGTCATTTTGTACGAGCAGCCACGCATAAAGCCGGACCTGAGCCCAGTGAGAACTCAAGCCCTTATCATCGATTTTGCTCAGAGGAACACCGACAGTTTTGACTTCCAGCGCGAAAGACCGCTTGTCAGGCGCTTCGACAAACATATCGACGCGACCGGATAACACCAGGGTTAAATCGTCGGTAACGAAACGTCCCCCGACGCTTACTTCGCTTTTGGCTTTTGCGCCGGGAATATACTCATCCAGCGCTTTATAAAACGCCTGATGGGTTCGGGTACCGTCACCGGGATCTAAACCGGAGAAAGAGATCGGAGACAAGCCTCCTTCGCGATGGACAAACTCCGCCAGCGCGCGACAGGCAATCTGAATTTCTATGGACAAGAGACAGCCCTTTCTATAAAGAATTACTCCACGAACGTGATCTTGTTCTTATCTATGGCATGAGGAAGACGTCCGGTATTCACTTCGCCAAGAAGAACAGCTACCGCAAATTCATGATTCTCCGGAAAGTTCAATTTCCGTTTCATGTCTTCGCCTCGCTCCTCATGCAGGAATGCCGCTCTCGCCATCCCGCAGATCAGCGTACCGTAGCCCAGCGATTCGGCTGCCAATACAATGTTCTGCGTCAGAATACCTGCATCCAGCAGGGCAGCATCGCGATGATTTTTATCAATGGTGATTACTAGAATCGTAGAGGCTTTATAGAAGATCCCGTTACCACGCTCGAGAATTCTCTCGTACGTAACTTGATCTTCGCTTAAACGAAAGTATTCGATGGCAGTCTTTTCCATCTGGCGGACGATGTCGATGTTTTTAACCCATATGATCTGCCAGGGCTGACGGTTGACGGCACTGGGGGCTTGTAAACCGGCCGTTAATATAGTTTCCATGACATTGTCGTTCAGCGGCTTGCCGGTAAAATCCCTGCAGGAGAAACGATTGGCAATGGTGTTCAGACATTCGTTCGTCATAAGATGAATTTCCTTTCAAAAAGAAGATTGATAGCTTCATTATAGCCGAACGGACATGATCTTGTATCTCAGAGAGTATGAATAGCGGCGAATGGCGTTACAACGAAGACCGGTATTATCACTTACGGTTCGCAGAATATCGGTCTTATAATAATTTATCAGTCAGCTAGGATAATCTGTTCCTAAAGTCTTCATACGTAAAATTTCGGATGGCTTGTATATCACCGTTTTCCCTGGCGATGCTTATAGAGGGCAAAGGCATGCCGTTAAAACTTGTTGTCTTGACCATGGTATAGATCGCCATATCCGTAAAGGCCAGGCGATCACCTATTTGAAGTTCTTCGTCAAATGAATACTCGCCGATCACATCTCCGGCCAGGCAGGTGGGACCACCAAGACGATAAGTGAATTTCTTCTCGTCCGGAAAACCCGAGCCGATGATCATCGGTCGATACGGCATTTCCAGAACATCCGGCATATGGCAAGTTGCCGACGTATCCAAAATCGCAATCTTGCCGTCATTCTCGATGATATCCAGCACCGTGGAGACGAGATAACCCGTATTCAGAGCTACCGCCTCGCCGGGTTCCAGATAAACTTCGACCCCGTAACGATCTTTGAAATTAACAATCGTATCCACCAGTAAATCCACGTCATAATCTGCTCGGGTGATGTGATGCCCGCCGCCGAAGTTAATCCATTTCATCCGCCCCAGCCAGGGACCGAATTTCTTCTCAACGGCGGCCAGCGTGCTTAGCAGATCATCGCTGTTCTGTTCGCAAAGCGTATGGAAATGCAGACCTTCGATTCCGTCCAACTGATCTTCTTCGAAATGCTCGAGTGTTATACCTAGCCTCGAACCGGGGCTGCAGGGATCGTAGAGGGCATGGTCTTGCGTCGAGTGTTCGGGATTGATTCTGAGACCAATGGATTTACCCGAAGCCAAAGCCTTCTCGCGATAGCGCTTCCACTGCGAAAAGCTGTTGAAGATAATATGATCGGAAATCTCGAGAATTTCATCTATTTCGTCCGGACGGTAAGCAGGGGAAAAGACATGGGTCTCGCCGCCCATTTCCTCTCGCCCGAGTTTCGCTTCGTACAAGCCGCTGGCCGTTGTTCCCGCCAGATACTCTCCGATCAGGGGATAAAGCGAGAACATCGAAAATGCTTTCTGAGCGAGAAGGATTTTACAGCCCGCTCGCTCTGAAACTGCTTTCAAACGTTTAAGATTGTTTTTTAAGAGATTCTCGTCAACGATGAAATATGGTGTTATTAAGTGATTATTTATGATCGCCTGCTTCATCTTTAGTCCACCGGTACAGGATTGAAATCTTCGTGCCAGGGAAGACCCCACTGATTCAGTGCATCCATGAAAGGATCCGGATCGAATTCCTCGACATTAAATACACCCGGTTTGTTCCATTTGCCGTTCATGACCAGCATGGCTCCTATCATGGCAGGTACACCTGTCGTGTAAGAGATTGCCTGACTGCCAACCTCGCGATAAGCATCCTGATGATCACAGATGTTATAGAGGTAGTATGACTTTTCACGGCCGTCTTTGATACCTTGAAAAATGCAACCGATGTTGGTTTTACCCTTGGTACGGGGACCCAGCGAGGACGGATCGGGCAAGACTGCCTTCAAGAACTGTAGCGGAACAATCTTTTGTCCTTGGAAATCAATGGGCTCGATCGAGGTCATACCGACATTCTCCAGAACCTTTAAGTGTGTCAGATAGCTCTGACCAAAAGTCATAAAGAAACGAATGCGTTTGATTCCCTTCAGATTTAATGCCAGACTCTCGAGCTCCTCATGGTGAAGAAGGTACATATCTCTCCGGCCGATGCCTTCGAAATCATAACTACGTTTGATCTCCATAGCTTCGGTTTCGATCCATTCGCCATTTTCCCAATAGCTACCCTTGGCCGTCACTTCGCGTATGTTGATTTCAGGGTTGAAATTCGTGGCAAAGGGATAGCCGTGATCGCCTCCGTTGGCATCCAGGATATCAAGGTAGTGAATTTCGTCGAAATGATGCTTTTGTGCGTAGGCAGAGAATACACCGGTCACGCCGGGGTCAAAACCGCTGCCCAACAGCGCGCAGATTCCGGCTTCCTTAAAGCGTTCGCGATAAGCCCACTGCCAGCTGTATTCGAATTTAGCCGTGTCTTTAGGCTCGTAGTTGGCTGTATCCACGTAATGCGTGCGGGTAGCGAGGCAGGCATCCATGATCGTCAGATCCTGGTAGGGGAGCGCCAGATTAATGACAACATCGGGCTTGAAGCTTAAGATCAGGCGAATCACTTCATCTACTTTATCGGCATCCACCCGGGCGGTATGAACCTTGACCGGACCTCCGTCAAGCTTTTCCTTTAAGGCATCGCATTTCGATTTCGTGCGAGATGCGATCATAATTTCCGAAAATACTTCGCTGTTCTGAACACATTTATGTGCCGTAACGCCGGCTACGCCGCCGGCACCGATGATCAATGCTTTTCCCATATTATTCTCCTTTCGCGTCAAAAACGCTTTTTGTATTCAAGGCCAACAAGAGTTCTCGTGTCAGTTTGCAGGCAACGGCGGTGGAAACACCGCTGTTGTCATAAACCGGTGATAGTTCATTGATATCGCAGGCGACTACATTTATCTCTCTGAGGTTGATCAGTGCCTGCAGAAGTTCGTTAAAACCGATGCCGCCTGCTTCCGGCGTTCCCGTGCCCGACATGATGCCCGGATCCAGGACATCTAAATCGATCGTGACATAGACCGCAATCTTTCCCAATTTGCGAATCGTTTCGTCATAGCCGTTCAGATTGAATTTCTGCAGATGGTTATGTTCTTTGCCAAAGAGGAACTCTTCTCGCTCGCCGGAACGGATTCCGAACTGATGAATCTTTTTGTCGCCGACCAGTTCCCAGACTCGACGAATCACGGTCGAATGCGACAAACGTTCGCCCAGATACTGATCACGCAGATCTGTGTGAGCGTCGAAATGAATCACGTGAAGATCGGGATAACGATCGACACAGGCCCGAATGCTTCCCAGGGTTACCAGGTGCTCGCCGCCCAGCATGAGCGGAATCTTGCCGGCGTCTAGAATTTCCCCGCTGCGCTGTTCAATCTGTTTGAGAGCGGCTTCGGTATTGCCGAAAGGCAGTTCCAGATCCCCGCTGTCAAAAACAAGGATATCCTGCAGATCTTTATCCTGGTAAGGAGAGTAGGTTTCGAGACCATACGATTCGTTTCTGATCGCCGACGGACCGAAGCGGGTGCCCGGACGATAAGAAGTTGTACCGTCGAAAGGCGCGCCGAACAAGACAATATCCGCTTCTTCGAAACTGCTCTCGCAGCCGATGAACGTACTGATATTTTTATTCATCTGATTCTGACTCCTTTAGCATGTCTTCGACATAGGTCGGAAGATAAAATGCTCCCTGATGCAAATTGCTGTTGTAGTACTTTGTTTTGATACCAAGACTTTCCCACATTTCCCGTTTTTGATCGCGGATCGGATGCAAGGTTTTGGATGCGAAGCCAAAGAGCCAGTGACCCGAGGGGTAGGTGGGAATATGAGCCTGATAGACCTTACTGACGGGAAAGGATTTTACGATTCTTGCATGTGCCCGTCGCATGGCTTTGGCGTCATCGGCATAAAAAGGACTTTCATGCTGATTGACGAGAATGCCGTCGGCCTTCAGCGCTTTAAAGCAATTGCCGTAAAACTCTTTTGTGAATAAATCTTCGCCCGGCCCGAAGGGATCGGTCGAGTCCACGATGATGATGTCGTATTCGTCTACGCGGTCCCGTACGAATTTCAGACCATCTTGAAAATACATGTTAAGCTTCGGATTTTCGAAACCGACCGCCGTATGAGGTAAATAAAGTTTGCTTGATTCGACGACCTCGCGATCGATTTCGACTAAATCGATGGATTCGATGAACGGATAGTGTCCCAGTTCGCGTAAGACCCCTCCGTCGCCGGCACCGATCAGTAAAATATGTCTGGGATCCGGATGCACCGCCATCGGTACATGGGTAATCATCTCATGATAAATAAACTCGTCTCGTTCGGTCAGCATCATGAAGCCGTCCAGCGTAAGGAAGCGCCCGAACTCGGGAGATTCGAAGATATCGATGCGTTGAAACGGGCTTTGTGCGCTGTAGAGCTGGCGTTCTACCTTGATCGACAGTTTGACATCCTCGCTGTGGTATTCGCTAAACCAGAAATCCATTACATGCCTCCTTTCAACACGTTCAGGCGATTGACTTCCATATCTTCGGTTCCTGTCATCTGACATCCTCTGTCTTTGGCATAACGGATGTAATCGATGATATCTTTCGTTATCCTTTCGCCGGGAGCCAGAATCGGTATGCCGGGCGGGTAGGCCATGACAAACTCGCTGCAGATGAATCCGGCAGAGGCCTCGATGGGGAGAGATTGCTTAGCGGCGTAGAAGGCCTCCTGAGGCGCCATGGCAACAATCGGATTAATATACTCCATCTTCATCAGCCGGCTCTTGTCGCGCTTGTAGAGGCGGCGGATTTCGGCCAGCGCGCTGATCAGTCTTTCAATGTTCTTATGCGTATCGCCAACCGATATGTAGGCCAGGATATTTCCCAGATCACCGAATTCGATTTGAATGTCGTATTCATCGCGTAAAAGATCATAGACCTCGATTCCGGCCAGCCCGACGTCCAGCGTGTTGACCGATAATTTCGTGAGATCAAAGTCATAGACGCTGTCCCGGTTGATTAAGTCTTTCGC
This sequence comes from Fastidiosipilaceae bacterium, assembly GCA_050309435.1. GTDB lineage: Bacteria > Bacillota > Clostridia > Saccharofermentanales > Fastidiosipilaceae > CAYXVJ01. The sequence goes on along the minus strand of JBNRMJ010000005.1, from coordinate 4,561 downwards.
GTAAGCATAGTAGTCACCGAGTTTGTTGATTTCCGCCCGGGCATAAGCTGTCATCTCGCTTACCCTGCGAAATGTTTCGCTGCCATGTAAAGCGAGATTTCGCCTCGAAATATCCAGGCTGGAAATCAGCAGATAAGAACCGCTGGTGGTCTGTGTCAGATTGATGATCTGCCGGACATAATCGCGATTTACTTTATCACCGCAAAGCAGGAGCGAACTCTGTGTTAATGAACCGCCTGACTTGTGCATGCTCACTGCAGCCATATCCGCTCCGGCCTCCATGGCCGATAGAGGCATAGACGAAGCGAAATAAAAATGCGTGCCATGAGCTTCGTCAACCAGAACCAGCATATCGTTTGCGTGTGCCAGAACGGTAATGGCTTTTAAGTTCGAACAAATTCCGTAGTAAGTGGGATTGTTCAGCAAGATTGCTTTAGCGTCCGGATTGGCGCTGATGGCCGCTTTCACATCGTCGAGTCTCATACCCAGCGATATACCCAATTTATCATCTGTCTGCGGATTGATGTAAACAGGTATCGCGCCGCAGAGAATCAAAGCATTGATCACGCTGCGATGCACGTTTCTAGGTAATATGATTTTTTCGTTTCGTTTAACGGCTGTTAGTATCATGGCCTGAACAGAAGACGTCGTACCGCCGACCATGAAAAAAGCCGCTTTGGCTCCGAACGCTTCGGCTGCCAGATCTTCCGCCTCGCGAATGACGCCGACCGGGTGGCAGAGGTTATCGAGCATCTTCATCGAGTTGACGTCGACCGCCAGGCTTTTTTCTCCCAGAAAATCTGTCAGGACAGGATTCCCGCGACCGCGCTTGTGACCCGGCACGTCAAAGGGAACGATTCTTTTTTGCTTTAACTCCGAAAGGGCCCCGTATACCGGAGCTCTGTTTTGATTTTGCAAGTATTTTCCTTTCCGGGACAAGCCCTTACTCATAGACATTCATGCCGCTGAAGATTTCGATCATCTCGCGACGTAAATTATTGGTGATGCTCAGGCGGGTTTTGGGAGCCAGTTCGTAGACATCTTTGTTAAAGAGATAATTCTGTAAAACAACCTCTTTGATCAGCATCCGGGTGTGAAAAATATTCGATTGATACATATTCACATCGACGGCATCGTACTCCTTTAGAACAGCGGGAGAGATGAAGTCTTGTATGGAGGTGATTTTATGGTCGGCAAAGAGCTTTTGCCCGTTGACATCTCTGGTAAACCCTCGAACCTTGTAATCCATGGTAATGATATCCGAATCAAAACTGCCGATCAGAAAATCCAGCGTCGATAAGGGCGTAATCTCCCCGCAAGTCGAAACATCGATATCAACTCTGAAAGTGGCAATTGAGTTCTCCGGATGAAATTCGGGATAAGTATGAACGGTGACATGACTCTTATCCAGATGAGCGACGACCGTATCTCCGCTGCGATTGGAGATCATGCTCTCTTCGGCAATTAAGATCGTTACGCTGGCGCCCTGAGGCTCGTAATCCTGCTTGGATATATTCAGAATCGTCGCTCCGATCATTTCGGTCAGCTTCGTCAGAATACCCGTTAAGCGCTCGGAATTATACTGTTCGTCGATGTAGGCGATGTAATCTTTTTGCTCTCTTTCGCTTTTGGCGTAGCAAACATCGTAGATATTGAAGCTGAGGGATTTGGTTAAGTTATTAAAGCCATACAGCTGTAGCTTGTGATCCATTCATAATCTCCTTCATAATAAAAATGCACTGCGGCGTACCGCAATGCATTTACAAATTGAATCAATATCAAGGAGCTTCCTGCGACCGGTTCGCATTCATCGTTCCTGTTTCAGAGTCTATATAGCAAGTTCTACTTTTACTACTCTTATTGACCGCTTCATAAGTGTGCATCGGGTACACGTTTGGTTGTAAAGTAACCAACTCATAAAATCTGCGTCTGTCACGCAATCAATAATGCGGTTTACACCGCGGTCGGCAGTTGACCCGGCTGTCCGTATGGCCTCGGCTCAAAACGAGCGGTCAAGTAGTTCTTGTTACAAAACTTATTTGAGTTTATTCAGAATTGCTTGCTCTGTCAATGCAATCTGACACAAAAAATGTAAATTGACTAAAATTGATATAAATATGAAAGAATAAGATTCTTAGGCAAATTCGTTACTGATTCTCGTTTAGAGTCAGATAAACAGGATTTTTTAAGCATAGAAAACTTGTAATAGTCCCGATAAAGAAGATAACGGAGATTCCCGAACCGCTTCCCGAGCCGAAAAAGATCGACAGAAAGCGCTGTAAAGGCGAGTCGCTTGCCATAAACGGTTCAAAAACATAATCAGCCAGAGCACCTCAGAATTTGACAAATATAAGCTAAAGACAACGACGGTTCCCAAAGCGGCAAAGGCATCTGTCATCAGCATGGTTCGCTTTTTATCCCAGCGGTCGGCAATCGTACCCGCTATAAAACTAAAGAGAATCGAGGGAAGGAGGGAAAAGACCGATAACAAGGTAATGCTCGATGCGGTTCCTTCCCGGCCGTAGACCCAGACAATCAGTGCGAAATTCGTCATTGCCGTACCCAAAGAAGATACGAACTGCGAACTCCACAAGATTAGAAAGTCGCGAAGACCTTTAAATGGATTGATTTTACTCAAGGCTTGGCTCCCGATACTGAATTTTGACCGGCCGAAACGAATGAAGAGAAAAATCGGCCAGTGTCAGATTTTTTTCATCCAGAAGTTGCAGTGCCGCACCGATATCGGAGACAGGCTTCATATAGATGGTATAAGTAGTTGAATTACCCGCTTTGTCTCTTGCGGTAATGACATAGGTGGCATTTATATTACCCGGAATCGAATCGCCGCTTTCGAAACTTTCGCCATTGAGCGTTACGTAATCCAAAGCATTGTCCGTTACATATACAACTTGACCCGTGTAATAGGAATTTTGGTCTTCCACTCCGCTGATGACAGGCAAGCTTGTATCGAAGGCCACACTGTCCGATACCACAATGATGCTGTTTCCGGCTCCGTCGGTTATACGGGTATAGTAAAGGAAACTCTCTGTTTCTCGTGCAGTCTTATGAATCGCAGCGGTGTATTGTGTCCAGGCAACGCCTTCCAGCTCTTCTTCGCTCAATTTTCTGTCAGACTTAAATATTTCAACTCCGGAAACTCCGCTCAGAGCATCACTGCTGCCCACAATAACATCGACATCGCTGCTAAAGAACAAGCCGGCGAAGAGCGTACGAAGCATGCTTCTCAGGCTGTTCTTTCTGATTGTCATGTTGCCTTCGGGTAAGGTCTTATCCAGCTTGTAGGTGAGTTCATGTTCATAAACACTGCCGTCCGGACTGCTGCCGATCATCCAGGCACCTAGTGCAGCGACAATAATATCCTGCTTATACCAGCCGTTACTATTGCTTTCGGGTATAGCGATTGAAGCGGCGAATTCTTCGCTGCTCAATGTTCCGTATCGGATGCCAAAACTCTTTTCTGCACAGCCCGAATAGTTACCCTGCAATGTCACGATAACTTTCGCGTCGCTGCCAATTCCGGTATTGTCTTCAAAGCTTAAGCTGTAGTCGATGTCTTTGACAAGTAAACTTTCTTTGATCATGACAATCGGTTCGGGGGTGATGTTGCTTCCGGTGTAGAGATAAAACTCGTCGATTCCCGATAGCGAAATATCCTCCGAGAAAATTTCCCTGGCCCGGATGATAAAGGTAGTAGTCGCTTCGCAGGCATTATTGTTATCTGTTGCCGAAACACTGGCTTTTACAAAATACGTACCGGCGAACAAAGTTTCTTTCACAACCGGTTTTATTAAATAGTGGATAGGGTTGACGCTATAAGCTTCCAGCGCGAAAGAAGGATCCGAGCTGATGTATATGATCTGAGCATTTTGGTTGAAACGTCGTATTTCCCTGCTCAGTTCCAGGCCGCTGACCATCGGCATAAGCATATCGAGCATAAAGACATGAAAGTTCACTTTCTTAAGAGCTTTTAATAAGGCATCCGGATGAGAAAACTCCCGCAACTCGGCAACGATGCCGCGATCGGTCAAATACTCGTTTGTAAGATCAACAATACGCTGAAGCTCGTTGTCAAAATCGTCACAGACAGCTATACGCAGCATTCATTTACCATCCCGTCTTAAGATCGCTGATTAATAATACGAAGACAGGGGCGGGTTAACATAGCCGGGAGAAATCGGAATCACTGAATTTTCGTTTCAACAGAAAAATCCGGACCTTTCTCCGATCGGAGTAAAGTCCGGACTTACTGTCTGGTGCGGGAAACAGGACTTGAACCTGCATGAAGAGTCTTCACTAATACCTGAAACTAGCGCGTCTGCCAATTCCGCCATTCCCGCGGCACGAGAGATATAATAACCGATCCAAAAGCAAAATGCAAGCCTTTCACACGAATTTATGCAAAATTATTTTAGTCCTTAAATGAAAAGGTAAATTCCACTTCTTTTTCTTGACATGGAATTTAGTCTTACCAGGCCTACGCCTACGTAGTATGCTACTGCCATGCTGGTAGCTCATACGAAAGGAGTAGCACGGTATGGCT
>JBNRMJ010000004.1:0-57468 GCA_050309435.1 Fastidiosipilaceae bacterium | reverse complement strand
AGGAAATCAACCGCCTCGAGCAATGGCTCAATGTCTACCCCCGAAAGATTTTGAACTACCTGACCCCGGCCGAAGCCTGGGCCATGAGCACTTAACAGACGCGACACTTCATGTTGCAATTAATAAACAATCGCGATTTTTGGAAACATGCTTGACATCGCTGTTTTATGAGTGTATAATTTCATTTGTTAATCAAGTAGACATTCCGTTCTCACCTCCAGCAACCGTTGTGAAGAGGTTCATAGTCTCAGATCTAAGGATTCTTTGCCATGTTGCGAAGGATTTGTGTATAGGAGCCGGACGGAAATGACCGTACCGGTTTTTTTATTTGAAAAACCCAGATTACAAGTTCGGCAAGCAGCCGGACAGCAATCCACGAAGGAGGAGTGTACAATCGCTAAGAAAAAGCCAACCCAACCAATTAACGATGCCATTAAATTTCCCAAGGTCCGTTTAATCGACGAGACGGGCGAGATGGTCGGTATCGTTCCTATTGAAACCGCCAGGAGTCGCGCCGAGAGCGTCGATATGGATCTTGTTTTGATATCGCCGAGTCCGGACAATCCGGTTTGCCGAATCATGGACTATGGTAAATATCAGTTCGAACAGGCCAAGCGCGAGAAAGAGCAGCGCAAGCTGCAGAAAACAGTCGAAGTTAAAGGTGTTGATATCAAGCTGACGACAGAAGAACACGATCTTCAGTTTAAAGCCAAGAATGCCAGACACTTCCTGGAAGATGGAAATAGAGTTAAGGTTTCAATCCGTTTCAGAGGTCGCGAAATGGCGTACACCTCACGAGGCTACGATGTAATGAACAAGTTTTTTACTCGTTTGGAAGATGTAGCCGAGATCGATCGGGCAGCCAAGGTTGAAGGCCGAAACATGGTGATGTACCTCGCACCCAAGAAGAAGTAATTTGACATTTAGGAGGATATTGATATGCCAAAGCAAAAGACACACAGTGCATCGAAAAAGAGATTCAAAATCTCGGGAACGGGTAAAGTCATTCGCCCGCACGCATATAAGAAGCATAAGGCTGCCATGAAGAGCCCCAAGCGTCGTCGTACACTTCGTGGTGTGACAACCACATCGGCCGGTGATGAAGCCAGAATCAAGCAGATGATTCCTTATAAATAGGCGACACGTTTAAATAGTATTGATGGAGGTTAAATAAATGGCAAGAGTTAAGAGAGGCGTTACAAACCACGCCCGTCATAAAAAAGTATTAAAGTTGGCTAAGGGCTATTACGGCCGCAAGAGCAAGTTGTTCAAGGTCGCCAATCAGGCAGTCATGAAGAGCCTGACCTATGCATATCGCGATCGTCGTCAGAAGAAGAGAGATTTCCGCAGACTGTGGATCACCCGCATCAACGCAGCCTGCCGTACAAACGGCATGAGCTACAGCCGTTTCATGAACGGTTTGAAGAAATCCGGTATCGAGCTTGACCGTAAGGTTCTGGCCGACATTGCCATCACGGATCCGGCCGGTTTTACCAGCCTGGTCGAGAGCGCCAAGTCCGCTCTCTAAGTCGCCGGAAGGCCGGTTTGGATTATCGGTAACCTTTTATCGACAAGATGACAATTGAATTGATATGATGAGTCCAGGGTTCGAAAGAACGCTGGACTTTTGTTTGGGGGAATTTTCGTGACTGTGATCCGAAGCAGACAGAATGCTGTCTATAAAGAATTAAAACAGATCGGGAAAAAGGCCGCTTTCGTCGACTCTTTTGCGGCGGAAGGTTTGCGCTTGGTTAAGACGGTACTGGACTCTGCCGTACAAGCAGAAGCACTGGTTATTTCGGAAAGTTTTTCACAGAGCCATGCCGGTGAATTAGATGACCTGGCGAGCGGCCCTGCCGCCGATGTGGCGCGGATTTACCTTAGCGACGATTTGTTTTTGACTTTGGCCGGAACAGCCACGCCTCAGGGCATTCTTCTCGTAGGGAAGAAACCGCCCGAAGCCGATTTTTCCGTTATAAAAGGATCTTCTCACGTTTTAGTTCTTGATCGGGTGCAGGATCCCGGTAATGTCGGAACTTTGATACGTCTGGCAGCGGCTCTGGATTTTTCGGCCGTTATTTTACTTCAGGGCTCGGCCGATCCTTTTGAAGCGAAGACGCTTCGCAGCGCGATGGGGGCGACATTCCTCGTACCGCTGGTCCGAAACGCCTCCGGGGCGAAAATGATAGAGTGGCTGAAACAAGAAGGGATCATGCTTTACGCGGCCGACATGAACGGGACTGCCTTGGAACATCTAAGCTTCCCGAAACGAGCGGCTCTGGTTCTTGGAAACGAAGGAAACGGCCTCTGTCCGGAAATCCGCGAAGCGGCAGACGAAATTGTCAGCATTGGGCTGGCAAACGGAGTAGAATCACTGAATGTCTCTATTGCAGGCGCGATTATCGCCTATGAAATGAAAAGGACGGTTCAATAAAGTAAGATGCAAATCATAGTGCTTGGCTGCGGACGTGTCGGATCCAATCTGGCTGCTCGTTTGATGCAGCTGGATCATGACGTTGTGGTAGTAGAACAGGATCCCGTGTTGCTTAATAACATCGCGGATCTTGATTGCGTTAAAATTCGAGGGCTGGTATTCGATAAAACCGTGCTTGAAAAAGCCGGCATCGAAACAGCGGATGCGGTCTGCTGCGTCACCAATAATGAAAATGTCAACATCATGGCCGCCGAAGTCTGTCAGAAGATCTATCATCTGGACCGGGTACTGGTTCGCACATTTTTAACGGGTAACACGGAAAGCTTCGAGAGCATGGGGCTACAGACGATCTCGGGCACGGAAATCATTGTTAATCATTTCCTCCACGAACTTCGAGCCTCCAGTACTTCCGCGGCTATTGATCTGTATCGTAAACAAATCCGTTTTTATGAATCGCCTGTCGAGGCTGTTATGGCGGGTCGCAGCTGTCAGTATGTGACAAACATGATTCACAAGCATGTTTTTGCCTGCTTGAGACAAGGTGAACTTCTCTTAAGTCAAAGCGATCTGATCCTTGAAGCCGGTGATATACTCGTGATCGCCGAGATGGAGGCATAAATGAAACTGATCATTATAGGCGGAGATAAAGTCACCTATTATCTGGTTGATCAACTGGCCGCGAAAAACATCGATATAACCGTCATTGAAAGCCGCCTCGAGGTTTGTCAGAGGCTGGCCGACGAAACGGAAGTCACGGTGTTTCATGGCAACGGCACGAACCGGAAAGTACTGGAAGAAGCCGGCTGTCAGGATGCCGACATGCTCGTGGCACTAACCGGTAAAGACGAGAATAATCTGGTGGCCTGTCAGCTTGCCAAGCATGATTTCAATGTGAAAACGACCCTGGCTAAATTGAACAATCCGAAGAATCGCGAGGTCTTCAGCCTTTTTGGTGTTGACCGCATTTACTCCGCGACGGAGATCCTGGCCGATATTATCGACTGGGATATCGAGTATGAAGGCATGAGGGTCGCTTACAGCATTCCGGGTAACACCAAGTATATGGTCGAACTGGATCTGTCGCCCGATTCGGCGGCAGTTGGCAAGACTTTGTCGGAGTATAACTTTCCCGTAGATATCACGGTTGCCCTCATTACCAGAAGCAGGACCAACGAGATCGTGATACCAAACGGCAACAGCCGCATGTATGCGGGGGACCACATTCTGCTGGTTTGCGACCGCGATGATTTCGACGACATTTGGCGTACATTGGTGAAATAGGCGGAATATGAGTAAAGAAGACAAGCCTGTAAATAAATCTGATTACAAAGGCGTGCTGGCTCCGGACAAAGAGGCGGTGGAGAAGCGCAAGCGAAGTCTGTCCGCCATCAGAGACGACGATACAGCAAACTTGCCGAAGATAGATTCGGCTTTAAATCTTCGTGGCGAGAACAGAGGAGCTGTCAAACAGCACTGGTATATTGGCCTGGAGCGCTGGATATTGCAATCTCCGCCTCGCGTCATCGTGATATCCTTTGCCCTTGTAATTTTACTGTCCGCTCTGCTTTTAACGCTGCCGCTCGCATCGGCCGACGGAAAGTCCATCGGTTTCTTCAACGCTTTATTTACCGCAACCTCGGCGACTTGCGTGACCGGTTTGATTGTGGTCGATACGGCTACACAGTGGTCGGCTTTCGGACAAATGGTCATTATTTTGGCGATTCAGATCGGCGGTCTGGGACTCGTGACGATTATGTCCTTTTTTGTGCTGGCCGCCAAAAGACGCGTCAGTCTGAAAACGATGCTGGCCATGCAGGAGACTACGGCAAGCGACAACTTTGTCGATGCCAGAACGCTCGTATCGCGTATCATAGCCATTACTCTGGCTTTTGAGTTACTGGGCGGATTAATGCTTACCTGGCGTTACTCTCTGCGCATGCCCCTGCCGGACGCTCTTCGCCGCGGTTTGTTTCAGGGTGTTTCGGCTTTCTGTAATGCGGGTTTTGATCTGATGGGCGATTTTTCGGGGCCGTTTTCCTCGCTGACTGCCTGGAGCGATGATCCCTGGGTTCTGCTTACGACGGCATTTCTTATAATTTTCGGTGGCATGGGTTTTATTGTCTGGAACGATCTGCTGACCAGACCCCGGCGAAAACTCCACCTTCGTTATCATACGAAACTGGTACTAAAACTGACAGTTACACTGCTGGTGATCGGAACGGTTTTAACGGCCCTCCTCGAGTGGAACAATTCCGGAACCCAGGCCCTGGGTACGCTTCCCCCGGGCGAAAGGATGCTGGCTGCTTTCTTCCAGTCGGCCTCGCTTCGCACGGCCGGATTCAACTCGATCGATCAGGCGAATCTTACGGTTGCAAGCAAGTTCCTCGGTGTTATCCTGATGTTCATCGGAGCAGGTCCGGCCTCGACCGGCGGCGGTATAAAAGCCACGACTTTCGCCGTCGTTCTGGCGGCCGCCATCGCCAATGTACGCGGACAGGAGGACGTTATCTTATACAAACGCAGAATCGATCGCTCGATTTACATGCGAGCGCTGGTGATCATGATGCTTGGTATCAGCGTTCTTGTGAGCGGCAGTTTTCTACTGGCCGTCTTCGAGCAGCATCGCTTGCTGGCCGGAGATTTTTCTTTTATTGATTTGATGTATGAAGTTATCAGCGGTTTCGCGACGGTAGGTGTGACAAGTACGCCGACTTACAGCCTGACAACAGCTTCCCGCTTCGTTTTGATTGCCTGCATGTTTTTGGGCCGTGTGGGACCTGCTTCGTTCGCGATGGGCTTGACCCTGCAGCACAGAGGCAGCGCCGAGAAAGTCGCGCCGGAAGGAAAGACTTACGTCGGCTGAGTCCGATACCTGAGATGATATTGAAAAGTGAATAAAACAGAACGTTTTGTATGCGAAAACCCCGGCACGTTGACAGTGTGCCGGGGTTTTCGCATAATCAAGAGATAATTTCGTTAGCTCGTTTATGTCAAAACATTCATGTTCATAAGGGAGAGGATTATGTCAGGTTTAAGTCTCAGTCAAAAAATCATCGCAGCTCATTTAGTCGACGGTGCATTAGAGGCGGGTCGGGAAATCGGCATTCGCATCGATCAGACGCTTACCCAGGATTCGACGGGTACCATGGCCTATCTGCAATTCGAGGCGATGAATCTCGAACGTGTCCAAACAGAGCTTTCGCTGGCGTATGTCGATCACAATATGCTTCAGACGGGCTTTGAGAATCCCGACGATCATAAGTATCTTCAGACTGTTGCGGCCCGTTACGGTGTCTTGTTTTCCAAGCCGGGAAACGGAGTTTGCCATCAGGTACACATCGAACGTTTCGCGATTCCCGGGAAAACCTTATTGGGTTCGGACAGTCATACTCCGACTTGCGGAGGACTGGGTATGCTTGCGATCGGAGCCGGCGGCCTCGATGTTGCCGTGGCAATGGGCGGCGGAGCCTATTACCTGAAAATGCCGAAAGTGACGCGGGTTCATCTGAGCGGAAAACTGGGCGAGTGGGTTTCGGCCAAGGATATTATACTGGAAGTGCTTCGTCGCTTAACAGTTAAAGGCGGCGTGGATCACATCATCGAATACAGCGGTCCCGGTATTAAGACCCTGTCTGTTCCGGAGCGTGCCACGATCGCGAATATGGGCGCCGAACTCGGGGCGACGACTTCGATTTTTCCGAGTGACGAGCTGACCCGGGATTTCCTGAAAGCACAGGGCAGAGAAGAAGTCTGGACGGAGCTGGAAGCGGATGAGGATGCGATTTATGATCGCGAGCTTTTCATCAATCTGGACGAGCTCGAACCACTGGTCGCGTTGCCGCACAGCCCGGATAACGTGTATACGGTCCGTGAAGCGGCCGGGGCCGGGGTCAAGGCCGATCAAGTAGCAATCGGTTCGTGTACCAACTCCTCCTTTATGGATATGGTGAAGGTGGGCGAGATTCTTAAAGGACAAACGGTTCATCCGGATGTCTCTTTGGTGGTCGGACCGGGATCCAAACAGGTTCTCAACATGATCGCCCGTAACGGAAGCCTCGCCTCCATGATCGCAGCCGGGGCCCGCCTTCTGGAAGCCGGTTGCGGACCTTGTATCGGTATGGGTCAGGCACCTCCTACAGAAGGCGTCAGCCTTCGCACGCATAACCGGAATTTCTACGGACGCAGCGGAACCCAATCGGCCAAAGTTTATCTGGTAAGTCCCGAAACCGCTGCTGTATCGGCTCTGACAGGCTACCTGACGGATCCCCGCGATTTTGGTGCCGATGCGCCGAAAGCTTCTTTACCAGAATATTTTATGGTAAACGACAACAACGTCGTGTGGCCTCCCAAAGATCCTTCGGCAGTCGAGGTTGTGCGAGGACCGAATATCAAACCCTTCCCGCTGAATCACGAACTGCCCGAATCGCTGAAAGGCGATGTTCTGATCAAGCTCGAAGACAACATTACGACGGATCATATCATGCCGTCGAATGCCAAACTTCTGCCTTACCGTTCGAATATTCCTTATCTCTCCTCGTTTTGTCTCGTTCCCTGCGACGAAAGCTTCCCGAGACGAGCCGCGGAGAAGGGCGGAGGTATGATCGTTGCCGGACATAACTACGGACAGGGTTCGAGTCGAGAACATGCGGCGCTGGCTCCTTTGCAGTTGGGGATAAAGGCGGTTTTGGCCAAGAGCTTCGCACGCATTCATCTGGCGAATTTGATCAATAATGGTATTTTACCCCTGACTTTTATCAATGAAGATGATTACGAACGAATCAGGCCCGACGACAGACTGGAGATTAGCGATATACCCGCACAGGTCCGTGCAGCCGTGTCAGGCGAAGCCGTTCGTATCATTAATCTTGATACGCAAGAGACAATCGATCTTCGTTTGGATATCAGCGAACGTCAGCAGGATATTCTTTTGGCCGGAGGTCTGTTGAATCTTACCCGAACACTCGCAAAAGGAGAGCAGGCTCATGGATAATGCAAGCAAAAGGGAGAGAACCCCTGAGGAAAACGAGCGGATCATGAAGCAACACGAGAAGCTCAATTTACACCATGTCGACGCTTATGCAGTCGAAACCTTCAACAAAGCGAAAAGCCGTCAGCCGATCTCCGCTTCCATGTATGACCGCTACGGGGTGAAGCGCGGGCTGCGTAACGAGAACGGCTCCGGCGTTCTGGTCGGCTTGACCGATATCGCCGAAGTCTACTCCTATGTCATGGACGATAACGAACGGGTGCCGGTCGAAGGAAAGTTATATTACCGGGGTATCGAAATCACGGATCTGGTCAACGGTTTTTACGAAGCCAGGCGCTTTGGTTTCGAAGAGACAGCTTTCCTGCTGATGATGGGAGAACTGCCCAGCGAGCCCGAGCTCGAAGATTTCACGGCTTGTCTGGCCAGCCATAGAGCTCTGCCGGAAAACTTCCTGGAGGATCATATCCTGAAGAACCCCAGTCGCGATATCATGAACAAGATGAGTCGCAGCGTCCTCAATTTTTACGCGAGAGACCCTTTTGCCGATGATATTTCACCGGAAAACGTCTTCGTTCAATCCATGAAGCTGATCGCCCGTTTCCCGGCTCTGGCCGCTTATGGTTATATGGCCAAGGCCCACTACATGGATAAGAAAAGCCTCTTTATCCACGATCCGAAACCGGAGTACAATACGGCTGAGAATCTGCTTTATATGATTCGTCCCGACGGCAGGTTCACGGAGCTTGAAGCGCGTGTACTCGATTTGGCGCTGGTGCTGCATGCGGATCACGGCGGCGGTAATAACTCGACCTTTACTGTGAGAGCGGTTAGCTCGACGGGTACGGATACCTATTCAGCTATCGCGGCGGCCATGGGTTCGCTCAAAGGACCTCAACACGGCGGCGCATCGGGGAAAGCTTATGCCATGATGAAAGATCTGGCGAGCAATGTTGCTTCCTGGCGAAACGAGCCGGAAATCGCAAATTATCTGCGCAAGCTCTTATCCAAGGAAGCGTTTGATCGTTCCGGTTTGATTTACGGTATCGGTCATGCGGTTTACACCCTGTCGGATCCGCGTACCAAACTGCTTCGCGATTACGCGCGTCAGCTTGCTTTCGAAAGCGGCAACGAGGCGGAGTACGAGCTTTATCTGACGACAGAGAAACTGGCGCTCGAAGTCTTCCGCGAGGTAAAGAAGACGGATCGCGCGATCTGCGCAAACGTGGACTTTTATTCCGGCTTCGTTTATCACATGCTGGGGATTCCCGAAGAGCTTTTTACGCCGATTTTCGCCGTGGCTCGTATCGCGGGCTGGTGCGCGCATCGCCTGGAGGAATTGATTTCCGGCGGTAAAATCATGCGTCCCGCTTATAAGTCGGTAGCTAAGCGAAGAGCATACACTCCGATGGAAGATCGCAATCCGGAGATCGGAATCGAGTAAGTTTTATTATTTGGCAAAGGAGATCGCTTCGAAAACGGTCTTCTTTTTTACGTAAAAAAACAGCTTCGGATATATGCTTCCAAAGCTGTTATCGTGGTGACCCATACGAGAATCGAACTCGTGATTCCGCCTTGAGAGGGCGGCGTCTTGACCGCTTGACCAATGGGCCTTTAGCTTCGATATAATAACACCTATGTCGGGCGAGCGTCAAGTAGTATTTTCCAATCTTTTTCCGGATACGGAAAACTCTCCGCATTTGGCGTAAAATACAAATTTGTATTGTTTGCGAACTAGGATGACAGGCTGCGATAAGCTATAATATCCTAAAGCGAACGAATGTTCAGAAGGATAGGTACGGGTTGAACCATGGAAAATAGATCAAGTTTAAATTTAGCAGTTGACAGGGGTATGACAGAAGAACGCGTGTCGGAAAAGCAGCGAGCCGAACTGGCGAAACGTTCCATCGTGATTCGCGGTGCTCGTGAACATAATCTTAAGAACATCAACGTAGATATACCCAGAGACCGGCTGGTTGTTTTAACGGGTTTATCCGGCTCGGGTAAGAGCTCGCTGGCCTTCGATACGATATATGCCGAGGGACAGCGTCGTTACGTGGAGTCTTTGTCTTCTTATGCCCGTATGTTTCTAGGGCAGATGGAGAAACCGGATGTCGATTCGATCGACGGTTTATCGCCCGCGATTGCGATCGATCAGAAGACGACCTCGAAAAATCCGCGTTCTACAGTCGGTACCGTCACTGAAATATATGACTATCTGAGACTGTTATATGCACGTGTCGGGACGCCTCATTGTCCGGTCTGTGATCGCGTGATTCGCCGTCAGAGTGTTGACCAGATTCTTGATTCCATTTTGGAACATCCCGAGGGCAGTCGCATTATTGTACTGGCGCCCGTGGTTCGCGCGAAAAAAGGCGAGTTCGGCAAACTACTGAACGATCTGCGCAGTCAAGGCTATATGCGCGTGCGTATCGACGGCGAGCAATACGATCTGGACGAAGAGATCTCGCTGAAGAAGACATTTACGCACGATATCTCGGTTATTATGGATCGCCTCGTAATCAGAGAAGGGATTCGCTCCCGTTTGACAGACTCGGTCGAAGCGGCCCTTCATCTGGCCAACGGCATCATCCAGGTTGAATTTCAGATACCAGACGAAGACGTTGACCCCGAGTTTAATTCGGGCGAGAGACGTTTTAGGATCCACACCGAACTATACAGCGAGAACTTCGCCTGTCCGGAAGGGCATATCAGTCTGGGCGAAATCGAACCACGCATGTTTTCCTTTAATAATCCGGCCGGTGCCTGTCCGGAGTGTCTGGGTCTGGGCGAGCTTCGTCATATCGACCCCGACCTTCTGATTAACGATCCTAACCTCTCGTTAAACGAAGGTGTCATTACCGGCGGCGGCTGGAAGTTTGATGATCCCAAGAGCTGGGGACGCTCCTTCATTGTCGCCCTCTCAAAGCGCTACAATTTTTCACTGGATACGCCGTGGAAGAAGCTGAGTAAGAAAGTACAGGACATCATTCTTTACGGAAACGACGGAGAGAAGATTCCGGTGGATACCAGCAATTCCATTTATTCGCATGGAAAAGACTACCGTTCGGCCTGGCAGGGAGTCATTCCTTCGATCGAGCGCCGTTATAACGAGACAGGCAGCGAGGAGATGAAGGAGAACTACGAACAGTTCATGACCTTTACGCCCTGTTCGTCTTGTAAAGGCGCCAGGCTTCGTCCGGAGGCTCTGGCCGTCAGATTCGGCGACCTGAACATTAATCAACTGACCAGGCTTCCGATCGCTCAAACCAAGTCGTACCTGGATTCCGTACCACTGACGGACGCACAGCGTCAGGTAGCCGAACAGATCGAACGGGAACTACGCTCGAGACTGCAGTTCCTGCTGGACGTGGGACTCGATTATTTGACTCTGGAACGCTCGTCAGGCACCCTTAGCGGAGGCGAAGCGCAGCGTATTCGCCTGGCTACCCAGATCGGTTCCGGTCTGACCGGTGTTCTCTATATTCTGGACGAGCCGAGCATCGGTCTTCATCAGCGCGATAACGCCAGACTTCTGGACACCTTGAAACATTTAAGGGATCTGGGGAATACGGTACTGGTGGTCGAGCATGACGAAGAGACTATGTTCGAGGCCGATTGCATCATCGACATCGGTCCCGGCGCCGGTGCATTCGGCGGTCAGGTGATCGCTCAGGGAACGGCGACCGAGATTATTGCCTGCGAGGAATCCATCACCGGCCAGTATCTCGGATACAAGAAGTTCATCCCCGTGCCTGTCGAAAGAAGAAAAGGCAGCGGCTACTTTTTGACGGTAAAAGGAGCCGAAGAGAATAACCTCAAGAACATCGACGTCAAGATACCGCTTGGTGCTTTTACCTGCGTGACGGGTGTCTCCGGATCCGGAAAATCCAGTCTGGTGAATGGTATTATTCTGAAACGACTGGAGGTGCTTTTGAACCGCGCCAGAAGGAAGGCCGGCCAGCACAAGAGCATCGACGGATATCAGCATCTGGATAAAGTTATTGCCATCGATCAGTCGCCGATCGGAAGAACTCCGCGTTCCAATCCGGCCACTTACACAGGTGTCTTCGATTTAATCCGGAAATTGTTTGCCGCCACGCCCGATGCGAAAGCCAGAGGTTATCTGGCAGGACGCTTCAGTTTTAATGTCAAGGGGGGACGCTGCGAAGCCTGCAGCGGAGACGGCGTGAATAAAATCGAAATGCATTTCCTGCCGGATTTGTATGTTCCTTGCGAAGTATGCCGTGGTCAGCGATATAACAGAGAGACGCTCGAGGTGAAATATAAAGGCAAGTCGATTGCCGACGTGCTCGATATGACCGTGGACGAAGCTGTGGAGTTTTTCGAGAACCAAAACAGCATCTACCGGAAAATCATAACCCTGCAGGAGGTAGGCCTCGGTTACACGAAACTCGGGCAGCCTTCCACCCAGCTAAGCGGTGGCGAAGCGCAGCGCGTCAAGCTGGCGACCGAACTGTCGCGTCGCAGCACGGGTCAGACCTTTTACATTCTGGACGAACCGACGACAGGTCTGCATGTGGCCGATGTTCACAAGCTGGTTGATATTTTACAGAAATTAACCGACGGCGGAAACACGGTACTGGTCATCGAACATAATCTTGATGTGATCAAGACAGCGGATTATATCATCGACCTGGGACCCGAAGGAGGCGAAAGAGGCGGCACCCTGGTAGCTAAGGGTACTCCCGAAGAGGTGATGGAGGTCAAGGAGTCCTACACCGGACAGTATTTGAAACTTATGTACGAACGCGACAGGCAGATGAGGGTAAACTGAGACTGTAGGTTCACCGAATGTTTACCGATTGTATTTTCTCTGTTTGGATTAATATGAGATTATATTATATAAAGACAGGTAGACTTACGGGAGCTGTATCGAAGTCTTGGGACTTCCGCGTAAGAGCTTAAGTACGAAAAGAAAAAGGAAAATAAAATGGCTAAATGCATCAACTGTCACGAAAATACGGCAGTCATCTACACCAGTCGTTTCGAAGGAAATGAACGACGCGATGAGGGCTATTGTCTTTCGTGCGCATATAAATTAAAACTGCCCGGACTGAGTGCCATGTTCAATCAAACCGGGGTAAACGAGCAGAATATCGATCAGATATCCGAGCGTATCAATGAGATGATGGCGCCGATGGAAGATGCCGATCCTCAGGAAATCGTGGATATGATGATGGGGAACATGGGCGCCGATCCGTCACAGTGGCAGGAATATTACAAACAGATGATGGAGAACGGGATACCGGGTATGGAAGGTGTTCAGTTTTTTCAGGCCGGCGAAGATTACGATGACGACGATTACGAAGATGATTCCGATGAAGACGAGCTTTCCGACAGAGACGACGATGAAGACGATAACGAATCGGAGAAAGAGCGAAACAGCGCTAATGCCGGCGATCAGACGATCGGAAACGCTCTGCAGATGATGTTCGGCGGATTGTTGAATCCGGAATCGGGCGGAGGTTTCGTCGGAGCCAGCCACGGTAACGGCGAAGATTCGGATAAGACAAAAGGCGAAGCGGGTGATCGTTCGAATCGTACGGACCGCTCCGGCCGCGAGGCGAGAGACAAGCGCAGGAAGAAGAAATTTCTGGAAACTTACGGTCAGAACCTGAACGATCTGGCCGCCGCGGGTCAAATCGATCCTTTGATCGGACGGGAAAAGGAGCTGGATCGAGTCATCCAGATTCTCAACCGCCGTCAGAAGAACAATCCCGTACTCCTGGGCGAACCCGGTGTCGGTAAGACGGCTATTGCTCAGGGTTTGGCCGCACGTATCGAAGCCGGCGATGTTCCGGTGAAACTTCGTGACTTTGAAGTCTATCTGCTCGATATGACGGCGATGGTCGCGGGGACGCAGTTCAGAGGTCAGTTCGAAACGCGAATGAAGGGTCTGGTCGACGAATGCGCGGCACTCGAAAACATCATTCTGGTCATCGACGAGTTGCATAACATCATGGGTGCGGGCGACGCCGAAGGCGCCATGAACGCAGCCAACATTCTGAAACCCGCTCTGGCCAGAGGTCAGATCCGCGTGCTTGGATCAACGACGCTCGACGAATACAGACGTTTCATCGAGAAGGATTCTGCTCTGGAGCGCCGTTTCCAGAAAGTTATCGTTGACGAACCCGATACCGAGACCACATATCAGATAATTAAAGGTCTGGCGGATACATACGAGGAGCATCATCACGTGCATTATTCGGATGATGTTCTGAAATATGTTGTTTCGCTGGCCGACCGTTATGTTCAGGATCGTTTCTTCCCGGATAAGGCCATCGATGTTATCGACGAAGCCGGCTCGAGAGTGAATCTCGCAGATTCCTACTTCGTGCACAAGAACCTGCTGGAACAAGAGCTTCTGGACTACGAGCATCAGCAGGAACGCATCAGTAAGGAACTGGAGAAGAGACCGGACGATATCAAACTCTACGAGCGTCAGGCCAATGTCCGAACCCTTCAGCTTCGTACGCAGGAACAGCTCGATGCCATGGAGCAAAATCAGCAAGCAACCGAAGTTACCAAGGACGATGTGGCCGCGGTTGTGGAGCTGTGGACGGGAATTCCCGTTCAGCGCATCACGGAGAGCGAATCCGAACAGTTGCTGCAGCTCGAAGAACGTCTGCATAAGCGCGTCATCGGTCAGAATCAGGCTGTTAACGCCTTGTCCCGTGCGATCAGAAGACAACGGGCAGGCCTTGGCAAACGTCGCAAACCGGCTTCCTTTATCTTTGTCGGACCGACCGGTGTCGGTAAGACGGAGCTGGTGAAGGCTCTGGCGGAGGCTCTCTTTGCAGATGAGAATGCCCTGATCAGACTCGATATGTCCGAATACATGGAAGCTCACACGGTTTCCAAGTTGATCGGATCACCTCCCGGTTACGTGGGCTACGATGACGGCGGACAGCTGACGGAGAAGGTCAGAAGAAAACCGTATAGCGTAATTTTGCTCGACGAGATCGAGAAAGCTCATGCGGATGTCTTTAATATTCTGCTGCAGATTCTGGATGACGGTCGCTTAACCGATGCGCATGGTCGTACGGTCAGCTTCGAAAATACGGTGATCGTCATGACCAGTAACGCCGGATCTCAGCTGCGCTCGCGCGGACTGGGCTTCGGTTCTGATGATTTCATCTCTCTGGAGTCCCGTGTCAACGATGTCCTGCGCGATACCTTCCGTCCGGAGTTCCTGAATCGTGTCGATGACACGATCGTCTTTAGCGAACTTTCCCGCGAGGAGATCAGACAGATCGTCGACTTGATGCTCAAGGAAGTCACGGAGACTTTGGCGGAACGCGGCGTGAAGATTGTTGTGTCCGAAGCGTCCAAGGATCTCCTGGCCGAGCGCGGTTATCATAAGGAGTACGGCGCCAGACCTCTTCGCAAGACCATCCAGCGATTGCTGGAAGACCCGATTGCTGATATGATTTTGCGAGGTGAACTCGAAGGGAAGAGCGGACTTGCCGTTCGAACACTTGAGGAAGCCGGGAAAACAGCAGAAGAAACTCAAAAGAAGATGGCGGCCGGAACTGCTGCCACAGACTATGTATTTTGCTTCGACCTAATCTGATAAAATAGAGCGAAATACGGAGTTATCGGACTGATAGAGGTTAGACATGTCCCTTTTCAGCTGCGTATAGCTCCGTTTTTCGAATTCAGCCGAACCGAAAAAGAGGCAGTAATGTATGCGACGTAGATTTTCTTACAGGGAATTATTGACTTTGGCTTATAGAGCGATGGCTCAAATCTGCTTGTTTGCCATCTTCGTTCTGATCATGGGTATCGAGAACAAACCGCTCCTGCGCCCTTCGCGAACCGCTGCCGTAACCTATCTGATTTATGTACTGGCCAGCGGGATGATGACGGCCATTTACGGCGGTTTTGAAATCGGATTGAAGAAAAGCAAACCGATCTTTTACGCGGTGGCGACGGCGACGATCATCAGTGATCTGGTGGCTTATGTCACGCTCATGATCATGAACACGAACCCGTCGAACAATCCGTATTTCAGACTGGATGATTTAGGATATCTCGTTATCCTGATGATCTGCCAGGTGATTTTGATCAGAGTATTCGCCTATGGCGGTAATGCGTTGTATTTCCGCTTATATCCGCCGAAGAAGACATTGATCGTATCCGGATCGGCGACCAGGGATACACAGCGTGTCCGTGCCTATCTTGAAACGTATAAAAAGCAATATAAGATTCTTATGGAAACCTCCGAGGAGAATTCGAATCTTTCCCAGATGATTCCCAACTACGATCTGGTTGTTTTCGTCGATGTTTTCGGCGAGCGGCGCAGGTATTTAACCGGTCTTTGTTTCCGTAAAGGCGTGAGTTTTGCCTTTGCCCCTTCGATTGTCGATACGATCGAAATGAACGGCAACTATACTGTTTACGACGACAAACCGATGCTGGAGGTAACATCCAAACCGCTGACCTTATCTCAGCAGGTCCTGAAGCGAATTATCGATATTCTCTTTTCTCTACTGGGTCTTATATTCATCAGCCCGATTATTTTGATTGTAGCGATAGCGATCAAGCTCGACGACGGCGGGGATGTTTTCTATCGACAGGAGCGACTCACGATTAACGGGGAGAAGTTTCGCATCATCAAATTTCGTACGATGAAGCCCAATGACAACAAGACCCTGGCCACGATAAACGACGATCGCATAACCAAAGTCGGCCATGTCCTGCGGCGCCTTCGGCTAGACGAGCTGCCCCAGATCATCAATATTTTACAGGGCGATATGAGTGTTGTGGGTCCCAGGCCGGAGCAGGAACATCTCTTTAAGGAGTATGAGAAGAACCTTCCGGAATTCGCCTATCGTCTGCGCGTGAAAGCGGGCCTGACGGGTGAGGCGCAGATCGCCGGTAAATATAATACGGAACCCAAGGATAAGCTGATCCTCGATCTGAACTATATCCAGAATTATTCGGTCTGGCGAGATGTCAAGCTGATGTTCCAGACGGTTACCGTGTTCTTCAAGAAGGACAGCACCGAAGGTATTGATGACGGAGCGGTAGATGCCAGTCGTAAGGGCGGCACGGCCGAAGCTCAAGCCGTAAGCGATGAGGAAAAGTAAAAGACGAAGCCGGGGCAGTTACGATCTTGTAACTGCCTTTTTATTGCAAAGAATAATTTGACTCAATTGAGCCGAATTCTATTCGGTTTTCGTCAGCTCGATTGGGATATATAGTAAAGTATAGATATTCAGTAGCGTAAAAGTGGGCTATAATTCAAAGCGATTATCGACTTTTACTGGGAAGGTATTTTATCGTGCGTAAAAATAAAAAATATCTGCGGAAAAAACATGCTTATAAAGCTGTAAAAATTACATTGATTTCCATTACCGCGCTGGTTGTCGTCGTGGTGGCAGCCGCCGGTCTTTATGTCAATCATCTGCTCAATCAGGTGGATTATGCGGATAGCGACGAGACCTTCGAACCACCTGCGTTCGAAACCGATGCCAACGGAAATATCATCATGCCGGGCGAAAGCACAAAACCCGAAGAGACGGGCGGCGCGACCGACGATTTAGGCGAGCCGGCCGAGACACTGGATCCTTCCCAAGTCGAAGACGTGGCAAAAGAGGCCGAGGATCTGGCCAATGATCAGACACCTCTTCAGAATTCGCCCGATGTTATCAATGTCCTTTTAATCGGTGTTGACGCGAGAACGCCGGGTCAGCTGACCAACTCGGACGTCATGATGCTTTTATCGGTGAATAAAGCCAAGAAGACTATAACTTTATCATCTCTGATGCGCGATATGTATGTTGCCATTCCGGGAGTCGGCAATACGAAACTGAATCATGCCAATGCCATCGGCGGTCCGGATCTTCTGCTCAAGACGGTTCGTGATAATTTTCGTATCAACGTAAGCAACTATATGCTGGTCGACTTTTACTCGATGGCCAGAATCGTCGATGTATTGGGCGGCGTGACCGTTACCGTGACCGAAGAAGAAGTGCCTCATATCAACAGTTCGGTTCGTTTGACCAACGAGAAACAGGGGCTGCCGCGGGATCAGGGTCTGCTCTCGTCGGCCGGAACACATAATCTGACAGGAGCCCAGGCCGTCGGATACTCGCGCATCCGCTATGTCGGAAATGCCGACTTCGGAAGAACTCAGAGACAACGTACGGTGATGACGGCTATCTTTAATAAAGTAAAGGGTTCGTCGATTACCACGTTGAATAATCTTGCCTTGACTATTTTGCCCCAGGTACGCACCAATATTTCCAAAACGGAGTTGCTGTCTTATATGGCACTGGTTCCTCAGGCGGCATCCTACCCCATGAAGCAGCTGCAGATTCCGGCCCAGGGTTCGTTCTCCTTTGCCACGATTGGCGGCATGTCTTATCTGCTGCCCGATCTCAAGGCGAATCGCGATCTGCTGGCTTCGACAATATATTAATCTGTCAAATAACAGTGAGGAAAATCATGATCAGTTTATTTTACAATGCACCCGAAGCATGGCTGGAGGAGCAATTCAAGCATTTTCACCGGCATCCCGAACTTTCGGCACAGGAATACGAGACAACGGCCAGGCTGAAATCCATCCTGACGGCCGCGGGTATCGAGATAATGGATCTGCCGCTTGAAACCGGTTTGGTTGCCGTGATCGGAAGCGGTGACGGCCCGACCGTGGCGCTTCGATCGGATATCGACGCCTTGCCGATTCAAGAAGAAACGATGCTCGAGTATGCGTCCGAACGTGACTTATGCATGCATGCCTGCGGTCACGATTTTCATACCACGGCTGTGCTTGGCGCGGCTCTGTATTTAAAGAAAAGAGAAGCCGACTTAAAGGGAAGAGTGAAACTTATCTTCCAGGCGGCCGAAGAAATCAACCGCGGAGCCATGCAGGTACTGGAAAGCACGGCGCTGGATGATGTCTCGATGATATTCGGAATTCACAGTTCGCCGGCTCTGGAGAACGGAAGCCTCGGGATTCGCTCCGGTGCGGTTACGGCAGCAGTCGATCGCTTCGCCATCAAGATCACGGGGCGAGGCGGACATGCAGCCATGCCGAATCAGAGTCTGGATCCGATCACGACCGCGGCCGCTCTGGTCATGAACGCACAGACGATTGTCAGTCGCCGGATCAGTCCCTTTCATTCTGCTGTGTTAAGTTTCACGCATATCGAAGCGGGACAGACCTGGAACATTATTCCCGAATCGGCATTTCTCGAAGGAACGGTCCGCACGCATGATCCGGAAGATCGTAAAAACATTAAAGATCGCCTGTACGAGATGACGAAACTGACCGCTAGCGCTCAGGGCTTGACCGGCGAGTTTAACTGGGAAGCCGGACCTCCCGCCGTAATTAACGAAGAAGAAGCCGCAAGCTTCGCCGCCGCTATCGCAAAAAAATCAGGCTTTCGCGTTAGAGATCCCGAGGATTCCATGATCGGAGAAGACTTTGCTTATTATCTGGAAAGAATTCCCGGTTGCTTTATCATGGTAGGTACGGGTTTATCCTATGCGCTGCATAATCCGAAATTCAAGGTCGACCCGAAAGCTCTTCGACCGACGGCCTCATATCTCGCGGAGCTGGCTGAAAGCTGGCTGGCTCGGATCTGACTTATACTATCTGAAGAGAGAAATGCCCGATAAACGCTAAAAAACGTTCATCGGGCATTTACTGCTTTCATTTGACAAGTTTACTTAGCCGCGACTCATCTGACCGGCTTTTTCCGCCTTGATCTCGTGCTTTAATTCCTCGCCCTTGATAAAACGTTCGATATCTTCGATAACGATTCGGGCGGCGTCGACTCGTCGGTCCAATGTCGGACCGGCCATGTGGGGGATGAGGATGGTATTGGGTGTCTTTCGCAAAGGACTGTCTGCAGGCAGTGGCTCCACGGCAAAGACATCCAGGACGGCCGAGATTAAACCTTCCCCGAGCACCGCAGCCAGAGCCGCTTCGTCGATCACCGCTCCCCGGGCCGTATTGATCAGCAGTGCACCCTTTTTCATCGAGTGTAGCGAGCGTTCGTCGACGAGACCGACGGTATCGTCTTTTAAAGGCAAATGTACCGAGACAATATCAGAATCTGTGAAGATCGCTTCGAAGTCGACTTTTTCCACACCATAGCTTTCCATCTCTTCCCGGCTGACCAGAGGATCGTAAGCGATCACGGGGCAGGAGAAGGGTTTTAACATAGGCACGAGCTGACGCGCGATCGTTCCGAAACCAAGTAATCCGACTGTCCTGCCGAAAAGGCCGCGGTTGTCGACGTCGTCACGCCAGGCGCCTTCTTTCATGGCACGGTCGTAGCGCGGGATATCGCGAAGAGAGGCCAGGGCATAAGCCAGTACCGCTTCGGCTACGGATGCACCGAATATATCGTTACCGCTCGTCACCCGGATCCCCCGATCGTAAACTTCTCGTCCGCAAAACGAGGCCACAGAGCCGGCCGTATGAGCGATAAAGCGAAGACGACGGGCCCTGTCCAGAACTTTATCGGAAAAATAAGCCTGACCCCAACCGCTTACGATTACATCCTGATCAACAAGAGCTTCTGCCAGTTCATCTTCGGTCAGGGGCGAAGGTTTGCTCTGTCTGCATACCCGGCCCAATGAGTTTAGATAGGCGAGATTCGCTTCGTCCAGGAAGCTGGCCGTGATTTCGTTCTCCGGCATCGCCAAAAATATATTTACAGTCTCCATGTGTTTACTTCCTCTCAGAGTGGATCTGTATCCTGCTTGATCTTGTTCCAGTTTACTCTGAATCATCCTTTCTTTTCCATAGATAAAGAGACCAAAAGTAACCGAATGGTTACGTGCAGTCTGTCATATTTAAAGCGGTCGTTAGATTGAAAGGTGTAAGCCTGTTGACAAGCTTCTGCACTCGGATAAAATGTAACCAAACGGTTACTTTAACTGAGGATGATTGCGTTGATTATTATCAAATAACAATCGCGATTGATAACACTTTCTCGTAAAATGATACTGTTGTATTGGCCCGAATCCTGTAGCGAAAAGGAGAGAAGTATGGAGACAATCAGAGTTGACGCAGCCGTAATCGGCGGTGGCCTTGGCGGTGTGGCGGCAAGTCTTGCGATGCTTGAGAAGGGACTGAAAGTATTACTAAGCGAAGAGTATGAATGGCTCGGAGGCCAGGCGACCAGTCAGGCCGTGCCGCCGGACGAAAATATTCAGATCGAAGGACCTGGCGGTTCGCGACGATATAAAGCCTGGCGGGAAGCGATTCGCGATTACTATCGCCGTAATTACCCCATGACCGAATCGGCGAAAGAAGATCCGCTCTTGAATCCCGGCGGCGGATTTGTTTCTGCGCTCTGCCATGAACCTAAAATCGGAGCAGCCGTGATCGAAGAGATGCTGGCGCCTTATGTCAGCTTCGGTCAGCTGATTTTACTGAAAGGCTATGTTCCCGTCGCTGCCGAAGTGGAAGACAGGAAGATACGATCGGTGACGATCGCTAAAGGCTCTATACAGAAGAAGGTCGAAGCAGCTTATATTCTGGACGCCACAGAGCTTGGCGACCTCTTGCCGCTTTCCGGCACTGCTTATGTAAGCGGCAGCGAAGCAAAATCGGATACCGGGGAAGACCATGCCGTTGATGTGGCCGATCCCCTGGACATGCAGTCGATCACCTGGTGTTTTGCCATTTCGAGAGCCAAAGCCGGTGAAAATCACACGATTCCCAGACCCGAGCGCTATGACTATTACAAGCAGCATTTAAGCGATTTCTGGCCCGGCACTCAGTTGCAGTGGCCGTATGTGCATCCGATCACGCTGGAGACCGTCATGGCAAGCATCGATCCGGGCACCAAACACCGGAATCTCTGGGAATACCGGAAGATTCTGAACCGCGCACATTACGAAGAGGGCAGAGAGCTGGAAGAAATCACCATCGTAAACTGGCCTCAAAACGACTACTGGCTGGGTTCGATCATTGAAGTATCGGATGAGGAAAGAGCGTTTCACATGGCTCAGGCCAAAGAAATTTCGCTGTGCTGGCTTTACTGGATGCAGACGGAGGCCCCGCGCGAAGACGGCGGATACGGTTACCCCGAACTGCGCCTTCGTCCCGATGTCACGGGAACGGACGACGGTTTCGCCATGGCGCCTTATATTCGCGAAGGAAGAAGAATCAAGCCTTTGTATCGTGTGACGGAGGCCAGTGTCGGTTACGACATGAGAAAGAGAATACTCGAAGAAAGTTACGGACCCGGTGCGAAAGTCGAAGCCGAACAGTTCGATGACAGCGTAGGCATCGGATACTATCGTATTGATCTTCATCCATCGTCCGCCGGTCGAAACTACATCGATATCGCTTCTCTGCCGTTCCAGATTCCGCTGGGCGCCTTGATTCCGCAGGATAGAGATAATCTTCTGGCAGCCAACAAAAATATCGGAACGACCCACATCACAAACGGTTGCTACCGTTTGCACCCCGTCGAGTGGAACATCGGCGAAGCCTGCGGTCATTTGGTTGCCCTTTGCCTGAGGGAGGATTTAACACCGGCAGAAGTCCGCGAAGATAAAACACGGCTTGGAAGACTGCAGGCCGACCTTCGCGAGAGCGGCGTACCGCTTGAATGGCCAAAAGAGCTGCGGGCGGGACTCGAGAGAGATTTTTAGGAGGCTTTATGATACGCGTCGGTATTATCGGCACGGAAAATAGTCATGCTCTTCATTTCGCCAAAACAATCAATCTTGGCTTGAATGATGATCAAAGCGCCCTATACCCCGATATAGAGGTTGTGGCTTGCTATGGTCCGGATGAAGAAAGCGCCAGGCTTTTAGTGGAAGAAGCCGCTGTGAAACAGCGGCTCGAATCGCCCGGGGATTTCCTTGAGCGGGTCGATGCGATGATGATCACCAGCCGGAAAGGTTCAGTCCACCTGGCTTATGCGAAGCCTTTTATCGAGGCAGGGATCCCGTTGTTTATCGATAAACCCGTCACATCGGACCCGGCCGAAGCACAGGAGCTGATCCGGCTGGCAATCCAAAACAAGGTCTTGCTGGCCGGCGGATCCGGATGTAAGTATGCAGAAGACGTTCAATCGTTGAAGCAGCTTCGGGAAGAGTGGTCTGAAGCCGGAGAGTTTCTCTCGGCATCGATAAACTTTTCCGCGGACGAGAACAGCATCTATGACGGCTTTTACTTTTATGCTCCGCACCTGACGGAAATGGCCCTGACCATTTTCGGTTACGATCCGCGATCCGTGCAAGCATCATCGGGTCCGGGCGGTATCACGGCGATATTAAGCTATGACAGATATGACGTGAGTTTGCATTACACGAAAGGCAGTCAGAGTTCATCTTGCGTGTTCTACGGAACACGGGATAACTACTGCCGGAAGATTGATATCGGAGGAATTTACGGGGAGGAAGTGGAGCACTTTGCAAGAATGCTCAGAGAGAAGCAGATGCCTCAATCCTACGAGGAACTGGTATGCCATGTGACGGTCATCGATGCCATCCTCGAAGCTTCGCGAAGCGGCAGCGTCGTCTCTTTGGATTCACATTTGCGCAAATAGGCATGTAGTCGTATAGTATTTTTATCTTATTTGTAGAATAGAAGGTTAGGTCATGAAAGCCGAAAAGGGTAAACGAAAATATAATGCCGAACAGTCAAGACTGGATATACTAAAAGCGGCGGAAGAGCATTTTGCCCAAAAGGGTTTTTATGGTGCGCGTGTCAATGAAGTTGCGGATGCAGCCGAGATCAACAAGCGCATGATTTACGAGTACTTCGGAGATAAAGAGCAGCTCTACGAAGCTGTTCTGAAAGCCGTTTATAAGAAAATGGCCGATGCCGAAGCCGAGGTAATCGAGAAGAACTACCACGGTGTGCGTCTGGTCGAAGAAGTTGTCAGCATGTATTTCGATTTTCTTCAGGCGAATCCCGGATTCGTTTCAATTCTCTTGTGGGAGAACCTGAACCGGGCACAGAACATCAAACATATCGCGAAAGAATCCATCTCGAGACCTACCTCGGAAATACTTCGCGAAGAGCTGCGAAAAGGTCAAAAAGACGGCCTCTTTCGACAGAATCTGGATGTCGAACAAACCGTCATCTCTTTGATTACCATGAGCTTCGCCAACTTCTCGAATCGTTTTACGCTCTCCGAGATGTTCCAGGTGGATTTAACCGGCGACGAAGCTGTCGAACTGCGTAAGAGACATACCATCGACATTATCCTGGCATACATCTGTGCAGACGGCTCCTGTGCCGCCGAACGTAAATACTGAGTCCTTCTTTTCCGCACGTACACAATAAAAAAGTGCTTTGATCCCGCGAGGGACCGAAGCACTTTTACTTTATCGTAGATTGTCTCAGCTAACAACGTTTTGGGCTTTTCCTTCGAGAAAGGCTTGTACGTTTTTAGCCGTAATATCGAGGAGTCGTTTACGTGCCGCCAAAGGGGCCCAGGCAATGTGAGGCGTGATGATGCAGTTGTCGCATGACAGTAATGGGTTATCTGCCGGGATTGGTTCGACGCTCGCGACATCGATGCCTGCGGCATAGACTTTTCCTGACTTCAAGGCGGCTGTCAAGTCGGCATCATTGATCAGCGGTCCGCGGGCGGTGTTCAAAATGATGACGCCGTCTTTCATCTTGGAGATACTGTTTTCGTTGATCATTTCTCTGCTTTCGTCCGTCAACGGGGCATGCAGACTGATCACATCGGCCTGTTCATAAATCTCCTCGAGAGTGACCATTTTCACGCTATCCGAATTGTCTTCCGGACGGGGATTTCTTCTGTTGGCAAGAACCTTCATGCCGAAGGCGCTTGCGATAACGGCAACCTGACGACCGATGTCGCCGTAACCGATGATGCCCAGCGTTTTTCCGTCGAGTTCGATGAGCGGATAGTTCCAGAAAGTAAAGTAGGGACTGCTGCTCCAATCACCGTTCTTGACGGCCAGATTATGATCGCCTACATGAATACATATCTCGAGTAAAAGCGCAAAAACATGCTGAGCTACGGACATTCTTGAATAAGCCGGTACGTTCGAGACGGTCACACCGTATTCGGCTGCGGCTTTCGTGTCCACGACATTGTAACCGGTCGCCAGTACACCGATGTATTCGAGCTTGGGACAAGCGGCAAATACCTTCTCGTCTATCACAGTTTTATTCAGAATGACGATTCTCGCGTCGTCGATACGTGAAATTACATCCTCGGGGGCTGTTTTGTCGTAAAGCGTTACTTCACCCAGTGCTTCCAGGGCCGACCAGCTGAGGTCGCCGGGGTTAGTCGCATAACTATCCAGAATCACAATTTGTGTCATTTATATCTCCTTGAACCCAAATCACCTTGGTTTGCAGTTAATATTATCTATGTTAACACATTTCAGAAAATCAAAAGCTGACACGCTTTAGGGAAAGTGGTAACATATCAGACATCAGCTTAGTTATGACATTTTTAGTTTTTTCGCAGCAACTCTATTATATATTTTAGTGTAGGTAAAAAATGGATAGTTTAAAAGAAAAGCTCTTTACCAGGCAGCTTTTTTTGATGTTGGTTGATGGTCTGGGTATTATTTTTACGTTTTGGTTTATCGGCGATGTCCTGAACCTGACTCCCCAGGGTTATTCGGAGCTTGATACAGCCGGACTTGCTCTGATCGTTGCGCTTAATTTAATCGTTTATACGATCTGCGGTATGTATACCAGTTTATGGGAGTACGGCGGCGAGCGAGAAGTTCTGCAGATTCTGATGGCGACATCGATCACAACCATTTTCAATATGATTATCGGCGAAGTGATGAATAATCGACTTCGGATTCATGCCTATCTTTTTGTATGGATGATGCTGCTCTTTTTGTCCGGCGGTATTCGCCTGGGTTATCGCATATTCAGAGGTCTGAGAAGTCGTACGAGAGGCGGCGGGAAAGCTGCGGATGACCGCGTCTTGTTAATCGGTGCCGGTTACATGGGTTCGCTTGTCATTCGCCGTATCCAGGACGGAGTGTTGAATATCGGAAAAATCGTTGCTGTTATCGATGATGACGAAGCCAAGCTTCATCAATCGATTCACGGTATTCACATCGTCGGTAATCGCGATTACATCAATAAAGCGGTGGAGAAGTACAACATCAACACGATTGTCTTTGCTATTACGAATATCAGTCGCCCCGAGCGAAAAGAACTGTTTACCCGCTGCGTAGAAACCGGATGTAAATTACTGACAACACAGGATTTCGCTTCGTTGATACACGATGCCGATCATCAGTTGATGCTGCGTCCTGTCGAGGTTCAGGATCTCTTGAACCGTAAGGAAGTCACGCTGGATATGAAAGCCATATCTGCTTACATCAGCGGTAAGGTCATTTTGGTTTCGGGCGGAGGCGGCTCGATCGGTTCCGAGATCTGCCGTCAGGTCGCTTTCTTCAGTCCTCGTCAGATTATCATTTTTGATATCTACGAGAACAGTGCTTTCGAACTGCGTAACGAGTTGCGTAATGAATTGGATCCTGCAATCGAAATTGTTGTTCAGATCGGTTCGATCCGTGACGAGAAGCGTCTGGCTCAGGTTTTCGACGAGTACAGACCCGACGTGGTATATCATGCGGCCGCACACAAACATGTTCCTCTGATGGAAGTCAGTCCCAGCGAAGCAATTAAGAATAATGTCTTCGGTACACTGAACATGATTCGCATCGCCAATCAATACAAGGTCAAGAGTTTCGTTATGATCTCGACGGACAAGGCCGTCAATCCGACAAACGTCATGGGTGCGACCAAGCGCCTGGCCGAAATGATTGTTCAGTCTTTCTCGCAGCATGCCACCACCAAGTTCGCCGTGGTACGCTTCGGTAACGTGCTCGGCTCCAACGGCTCTGTTATCCCCATCTTCAAGAAACAGATCGAACGAGGCGGCCCCGTCACCGTAACTCATAAAGACATCATCCGCTACTTCATGACTATACCCGAAGCCGCACGCCTGGTCATTCAAGCCGGATCGATGGCCAAGGGCGGCGAAATCTACATCCTCGATATGGGCGAACCGGTTAAAATACTGACTCTGGCCGAGAATCTGATCCGCTTATCCGGTTATGAACCTTATAAGGATATCGAGATTCAGTTCAGCGGACTTCGTCCCGGCGAGAAGATGTTCGAGGAACTGCAGATGAGTAATGAAGAGACCTTAAAGACCGACAATCCGAGTATCATGGTTTCCGAATCGGTTATCACACCTAGAGACGAACTTGTCGATAAACTGAAAATGCTGGAAGCTTGCCTGGAAGCCGAGCCCGAGCAGATCAAGCGTTGTCTGGCCAATGTGCTCACAACCTACCATCCCGATATTGAGGAGAACTGATTCTCCAGGACTTTCTTAAGTCGTTTTCGCTTTTCGCGAAGGCGGCTTTTTTAGTTACTCGCGCGACAGATCCATACGATCCTGTAAATATATCCTGTAAATACAACATGACTTGCATCATTATTGCCAAAATATATAATTAAAACATACTGAATCAATCGAATAAATGAAGAAGGCCCTCCGAACGGAGACCGGAAAGGATCTCGGCATGCTGATCACAATTATCGGAGCGGGAAATTCGGGCCTGGCCATGGCTGCTCATCTGGCGTCAAACGGCCATACCCTCAGATTGTGGAATAGATCGGCTGAAACGATCGAAATACTACTGGACACGCATACGGCTCATCTGAACGGTGTTCTCGAGGCGACTGTCCGGCTTGACCTTGTCACAACGGATCTGAGGGAGGCGCTGGAGGGCGTTTCAATGGTCTTTGTTACTACGCCGGCTTCCGCACATCGGGAGCTTGCCGCTTTGATGGCAGCACACTTAAGCGATACCGCTGACATTATATTGAATCCGGGTCGTACCTTCGGAGCGATTGAGTTCTACAGCGCTCTCAGGCAGCTTCGCCCCGAACTGAAATGTACGGTGGCAGAAACCCAGACGATTATATATACCTGCCGTAAAATCGGTCCGGCGACCGTTAACGTACTGGCTTTGAAATCCGGTGTTTTATTTTCCACATTTGATGCTTCGAAAAACAAAGAGTTGCTGGATCGTCTGCCGGAGTGCCTGAGGAAGCACCTGACTCCCGCCGCATCCATGATCGACACCTCGCTTGGCAACGTTGGTATGATCCTTCACTGTTTGCCCTTTCTGATCAACATCAGCAGAGTGGAGAGCGGTCAGCCGTTTAAGTACTACATAGAAGGCATCACGCCTTCTGTGGCCCATCTGTTGGAAAAAGCGGATCTCGAGCGCCTGGCAGTCGCTGCGCGCCTGGGTCGTCAGCTGGAATCCTGTCGCGACTGGATGAAGAGAACCTACGGTTTGGAAGGCGAAAGTCTCTATGAGGTGATTCAGGCCAATAATGCCTATTTCACGATCGATGCTCCGGCTAACATGATGCATCGCTATATATTCGAAGATATTCCCTGCGGGCTTGTCCCGCTGGAAGTCGCGGCTAAACTGCTGGGGATAGAAACCGCGGTCGTGACCATGATCCTTGATTTTGCGACGCATTTAATGGAACGGGATTTCCGGGCAGAAGGCCGTAATCTTGATTTTCTCCAATCCGCTGTCGACCCTGCTTTAAGCTTCGAGTACATGTTTGGTAAGAGAGGCAGCACAGATGATCACTAGAACATTTAGCGACTATGCTTTTTTGAAACCTGCGATTGACGCGCATACTCTGGGCTTGATCTCTGCTGCCGAACTGCTCGGAGACTGCGGATTTCAAGTCGAGATCGCACCGCATCCGATTCAGGAAGCAATCGTTCGCTACCGGGACGATCATTCCCTGGATCAGGTAATCGACTGGCTGCAAACGAGCGGGGCCCGCTATTTTGCCCTCAGTTACCGGCTTGACGGTCGCGATGCGGCAATGATGCTGGGCCGGCTGATCCATCGGGCCTCGAAACAGAAATTGTTCCGGGGACAAGGGGGCAGACTGGAGCAGATTTATTACGCGGGTCTACCCGATGCCTGCTCTCTGGTCGAAGAGGAATTCAATGAGAGGGTTCTTTGCTTCGCGGGAGGGGAGAGTGCCCGCGAAACTCTGCTTCGTTTAGCCGTTCCGGAAGAACTGATTCCGGAGGATTTAAAAGAAGCAGGAGAATACGAGGAGAGTCTGCTAGATTTCGGTCGCGATCTGATTCGACGGCAGGATTATCAATCCGAGAAACCGGCCGCACGCTCCTATGCGGACATGGGTACGAAAAAAGATTCGCTGGAGAAGCGCCTTCAGGCTTCGCGAAGCGGATCATACGAGCCGATCATGAGAGCACATGTCGGGCCTTACGATGCCGCCATCAGCCGACGTGAGAATGTAGAGCTCTTTCTTCGCTGGACCGGCGAGCTGGCTGCAACATCCTACCTGGATGTTTTGTCGATCGGTTCGTCGCAACTCACACAATCGCGATTCGGAGATTCCTGGGATAGTCTGGTTAACGGCGGCGGTGTTCCGCTGGCTACTCCCGAAGAGTTTCGCGAGGTATGGCAGGCTGCCCGTCCCATGCTCTGCCGGACTTATGCCGGAACCAGAGATCTTTCGAAACTCGCCTCTATGTATGAAGAGACGATCCATATTGCCTGGCATGCCATGTCGATCTGGTGGTTTAACCGGCTCGACGAACGCGGTCCTTATTCGCTTTACGAAAGTTTAAGGCAGCAACTGGATGCCATCCGTCTGATTGCGGGCTATGGAACGCCGTTTGAAGCCAATGTTTCGCATCATTTTGCCTTTAGGGGCAGTGATGATGTTTCTTACATCGTTTCCGCCTATCTGGCGGCCAAATACGCCAAATCCGTCGGAATACGGACCTTCGTTGCTCAGAATATGCTGAACACGCCGCGGTCGACGGGAGGACTCACGGATCTGGCCAAATCCCGTGCCTTTCTTCGCTTATTGAATCAACTGCGCGATTCGAACTTTTCAATCGTACATCAGCCCAGGGCAGGACTGGATTATTTCAAACCGGATCTCAATGAAGCGAAAGCACAATTGGCGGCTGTCTCTGCGCTTATGGATGATATCGATCCGGCTAATGAATGGAGTCCGCCCATGATCCATGTGGTCAGTTATTCCGAAGCAGCTCATCTGGCCGATCCCGCCGTTATTAACGAGAGTATTCGTATCACGAAATACGCGATTAAGGCATGGCGCGAGGAGAGAAAGAAAGGTCATACCCCGGATGTATTACATCAGGCGTATCTAAAAGATCTGGAAGAGGAGCTCTATCAGTCGGCGAAGCATCTGATCGAGTCGATGGAACAGTCGATTCCGAATCTCTACAGTCCGGAAGGCTTTTACCTTTTGTTTGCGGCAGGTTATCTGCCTGTTCCGTATTTATGGCGGGACCAGGAGGAGTTTGAAGGAGCAGTCTCCTGGAAAACGAAAGCCGGTCGAGGCCGCATTCGCCTGGTGAGTCAAGAAGACCGGCCTCTTACCGATCGGGAACGGACTGATCTGGCTCTTACGAATCTGGAGAAAGTTAAAAGAAATTTAGACCTTAAGAACGTTTTTCATCCTTGACGTTTTTTCGTCGGAGATAGAATATAGAAGCAAGTATCAAATCGGGGGTAATGCATGATCTATCAACAACTGGAACTTCATATCGATTACTCGGCCCTGGGCTTGCCGAATCCTCAGCAAGCTCCGACTCTGACCGCTTACTGCGCATCGGTATCGCCTGAAATCAATGCGAGCCCGCGCCCTGCTCTTTTGCTCTGTCCGGGAGGCGGTTATGCGATGACATCGGATCGTGAAGCCGAGCCGATCGCTCTGGCTCTTGTTGCCAGAGGTATACAGGTTTTTGTGCTGCGCTATGCAGTCAATCCGGATCGCTACCCTACGGCGCTTGTCCAGGTAGCTCATTCTCTGGCTTTGATTCGCGATCAGGCAAGCACATTCAACGTCGACCCCGGGCGCATCGGTATTGGCGGTTTCTCGGCAGGCGGCCATTTAGCATGCTCGCTGGGTGTTTTCTGGAATGATTTGGTTCTGGCCGAACTGCCCGGACTGACTCCCGAACGCTTCAGACCCGATTACATGCTGCTTTGCTACCCGGTCATCTCCAGCGGTCCTCATCGTCATGATTCATCTTTTCGGCTGCTGCTCGGCGAAAGACATAAGGAACTGGTTGAACGTATGTCGCTTGAGAAGCAAGTGCACGAAGATGTGCCGCCTGCCTTTATCTGGCATACGGCTGCGGATCCGGCCGTTCCGGTCGAGAATGCCTTGCTTTTGGCTCTCGCCTTGAAAGAAAAGCAGGTGCCTTTCGAAATGCATGTCTACGATCGCGGAGGCCACGGGCTCTCGCTCGGTAACGAGCTGACAATGTCGCCCGAAGGATATGCTTACGAAGAGGCTGTTCAGGGCTGGCTTGAACTGTTTGTTTCCTGGTTGAAGCGCCAGGAGTTAAACTAGAGTTGTTTAGAAAAACTCGGGTATCCCGAACTCGGGAATCCGAATATCCGGAACCCCGGACAAAATACGCAAAATAATCCAGAAAATAAAAGAGATCACGGCGATCCATATGAACAGCAGAAGCCAACGTTTCTGCCTTCTCAAGCGCCGGATCTCTTTTTCTTCTGACAGCAAGTCCACATCCTCGCCAATATCATTGGCGAAAAAAAGCAAATCAAATCCGCAATACGGACAAGTCTCTGACTTGTCCGTAAGCTTTCGACCGCAATTCGTACAGGTCTTAGAGTAAGCGTTCGATTCTGGCATCCAGCTCTTCGGGTGTGGTTTGAGCAGCATAGCGTCCCACGACCTCGCCTTGTCTGTTCACGAGAAATTTATTGAAATTCCAGGTGATTTCCCGTCCGTCCGTACCGGCTATTTCTCTAGATCGCTCGTAACTTCGATGATCCGCGGGAACATCGATGAACTCCTCGTAATCCCTGGATTTTAAGAAGGCGTATAGCGGATCGCAGTTATCACCGTTTACTTCGATCTTGGCCAATACTGGAAACTCCACACCGTAATTCAAGCGGCAGAAATCCTGAATATCCTCGTTGGAACCCGGCTCCTGGCCCTTAAACTGATTGCAGGGGAAACCCAGTACTGTCAGGCCCCGGTCTTTGTATTTGGCATAGAGTGCCTGCAAACCGTCGTATTGAGGCGTATAGCCGCACTCGGAAGCTACGTTCACGATCAAGAGAACATTATCACGAAAGTCGTTCAAGTGTACATCGCTGCCGGACGCGTCTTTAACTATAAAATCATAAATACTCATATTTATCCTCTGATCTGATCATTTGAAATCCGGACGATGGGCGATTGCCAAATCACTCTCGCAAAAACTCTTCGGCCTTATATTCTTTTTACCTTCTAATGTTACATGTTAACTCTTAAGTTAGCGGAATGCGGTAACCTGCGATTGGCCTTATATATTGATCTTTGTTACAATAATTAAGTTACAATTTACTTCCCCATCCTGGGAGGAAGATAGGCGGATAGGGTATCTGCCCACAATACTCAGCTAAGCTGTGAATGAAAGTGAGGTAAACAGGATGATTTTGAAGGCAAGTACAAGGAAGCGCACAGGAACGTCATCGGCCAGAAAGGCCAGACGAGAGGGTAAGCTCCCCGCCACCATTTACGGTAAGGACTTTGAACCGGTATCCGTTCTGGTCGACGAGGCAGAAGCACGCAGCATTGTGCGTACGCAAGGACGTAACGCAGTTCTGGATCTGGAAATTGACGGAGAACGTCAGCAGAAAGCCATTATCCAGTACATTTCCAGAGAACCGATGTCAAACAAGGTTCTGAATCTGGAATTCCGTGTCATTCGCGAAGGCGATCGTGTTCGTATCAGCGTACCGATTGTCATTACGGGTGAAGGCACCATTGTCGGTGCCGAAGTCTTACAGACATTACTGGAATTGCACATCGAAACGCCGGTCGACAATATTCCGTCAGATATCCTTCTGGATGTGACAGGCATGAGCATCGGCGATGTTTTGACCGTGAAGGATTTAAAGATCCCCGAAGGCGTTGCGGTCTTGAGTCCGGAAGACGAACCGGTCGCCTCGATTATCGCACCGACGGTCTTTGAAGAGCCTGAGGCCGAAGGCGAAGATGAAGAAGAGGTCCCGACTCTTAACGAAACAACGACGGAAGAATAACCTGATCGAAGTAAATCACAAAACCCCGGAAGCGTTTTGCTTTCGGGGTTGTTTTATGTCACGATAATTAGGAAGAAAATAAAAACCCCGCAACTGCTGTTGCGAGGTTTTATGTGGTGCGTCTTCAGGGATTCGAACCCGGGACCCACTGATTAAGAGTCAGTTGCTCTACCAACTGAGCTAAAGACGCATTGATCGCAAATCGAAGAATCGTTTCGCGAACGTTCATTATTATACGGCGCATTATTTGCCTTGTCAATCCTATTTTTCCTATATGTTCTGAAAATCTCGTGATCTGCGATTTTGTCATGAAAAAGAACACGTTTGCTTCATATCGCTGACAAATCGCAGGAACCCGGGCAGACCTTGTACTTATCAGACTGTCAGATAAACGAAACCGCCGCCGAGCTTACTTGTCTTAAGCCACAGTCCAAGATCGATTGATTGAATCACGCCATTGTCCGTAAGGCTCAAGAGCCATTTATCTTCGGTCCTGTCATAGTCCAAAGAGAACGCAGTCATCCAATGCCAGTCATCGAGATCCGGTACGTCGCCGCTGTGCAGATTCAAAAACGCGACGGGAGAATCGGCCTCGAAACCTGATCTTAGGAATGAGACCAGAGTTTCCAAAGAAGGTCTGTCGCTGATTTCTTTTCCGATGTTGAGTGCATGATGTTTTAGCTCGCTTTCGCGATCCAGTATCATCCTCTTCAAGCCTTCGTAGAACATGCTGGTTTTATTGACGCCGCGCATGCCCGGCGTGATATGAATCCAGCTGTACTCCATTAAGGGCAGCGCTGTTTCTTTGTTTTCGATGTTGTAGGGAAGTTCGATGCGTCCCGCCCGTTCGTGATACATCAGCAGGTTGGAGGCCACGGTGGGTCCGCAGCCTGCCATGCGTTGCCAGAGTGTGGGAAACCATTTTTGATTGGAACCCATCACGAGTCTTCCGTTCTCGTCGGGAAGAGTCAGTTGATCGGGGTTAGTGATTGAAAATTTCATCTCTTTCTCGAATCTATTTTTACTGCTTGTTCATGTCGCGGGATTTATTGATGGCTGCATCGACAGCGGACATGACTGCGGCGCGAAAGCCCTTCTCCTCCAGTGTTTGTACCGCTTCGATCGTAGATCCGCCGGGCGAGCAGACGTCGTCTTTTAGCTGGCCGGGATGAATGTTGCTATCCAAAGCGAGTTTGGCCGAACCGAGCATGGCCTGAGCTGCCATACGGTAAGCCATCTGACGTCTCATGCCTGCTTTGACTGCGGCGTCGCCCATCGCTTCGAGCATCATGAAGAAGTATGCAGGTGCAGAACCGGCTATGCCGATGACCGTGTCAATCAGACTTTCGTCGACCCATTCAACCGTTCCGCAAGCGGCAAAGATATCGCTGACATCTGCCATGTCTTCTAATGTGGTAGCTGCATTCTGACAAAGCGCGGTGACGCCGGCCTGTACCTGGGCAGGCGTATTGGGCATGGCCCGAACGAGGCGTCTGCCGGGCGGTAGTGCGCTTTCGAGTTTGGATAACGTAACACCGGCTGCGATGCTGACGATTAATTTATCAGATTCGAAAACTTCGTATAACTCGACCAGAACCCGGGGAATGACATTCGGTTTAACCGCCAGGATGACGATGTCGGCTTGACTTGCGGCCCTGACATTCGATTGATATACGGCGATGCCCGAATTTCCCAGCTCCTGTAAGTGGTCCGGGTGCGGTCCGCTGACAGATATATCAGACGGTGCCGCAAGCTTGCTAGAGAGCAAACCTTTTATAATGCTCTTAGCCATGTTACCGCCGCCGATGAAGGCAATTTTCTTTTTCATATCATCCTCCGTTAACTGATCTTCCTCTCATTATATCGTTTTAAGGAAAACTTGCCCTTTCCGCTGTGTTACAATGGAAGTTGCAAGAACGTATGTTTTAATTCCGGACGGAGGACTGATTATGCGCATTATCGGGATTGACCCCGGCTATGCCATCTGCGGATATGGCGTCATCGAAGCTGAAGGCGCCCGCATGAAAGTATTGGATTACGGCGTCATCGAAACACATAGATCGGCTCGTTTCGCCGATCGCCTGTTGACGATTTCGGATGAAATCGAAGCTATTTTACTGAAATGGCAACCCGAGGTAATGGCGATCGAGGAGTTGTTCTTCGCCCGGAATAAGACCACGGCCATGGCAACCGCACACGCACGAGGTGCGATCATAACGGCATCGGCCAGACAGAACGTCGAAGTCTTCGAGTATACGCCGGCTCAGGTTAAGAAAGCGGTGACCGGTATGGGACGTGCCGAAAAAGAGCAGGTCCAGTTAATGGTGAAGGTTCTTTTGAATCTGGAAACCGTTCCGAAACCGGATGATGCCGCGGATGCTCTGGCCCTGGCCATATGTCAGGGATTAACGGGCCGCATGAAGAGTTATGAAGCCTACGCCGGTTATCAGAAGAAGAATAACCGTGGCCGCGGTGCAGGTCGTCAGTAGTGACGAAGCCTCGCATCTTGTTATAAGATAGAGAAAATTGAATAGAATTTAGAGAAAGAGGAGTTCATGTACGCATATATCAAAGGACAGTTGGTCGCTACAGAAAGCGATGCCATTATCGTGGAGAACGGAGGAATCGGTTACCGTATTTACACGGCGTCGAGTCTGATTCCGGAATTCGGAAAAGAAGGAAGCGATGTCATCGTGTATACGCATCAGATTGTTCGGGAGGACGATATATCGCTTTACGGATTCCCTACGAAATCCAGCCGGCAGATGTTTGCTCTCCTGCTTAGCGTCAGCGGTATCGGTCCGAAGGTAGCCAGTCAGATTATGGGAACATTGAACCCGGATTCTTTTGCTTTTGCTGTGATGAGCCAGGACGTCAAGACACTAACAACGGTTAAGGGATTGGGGAAGAAGGGCGCCGAACGCCTCATTCTCGAATTGCGCGATAAATTCAAGGGCATGAGCTGGAACGAAGCTGACAGTCAGGGCAGCGAGGTCGCCGCTTGTGCGACCGCGGTTACAGATGCCCGTACGGAAGTCCTCAGCGCTTTGATGGTACTCGGTTTTTCCGGCAGCGAAGCGATGGAACTCGTTAAGAAGAGTTATAAAGCGGAGCAGAGTCTCCAGGAGAATATCCGCATGGCTTTAAAGGCCGTGGGACGTTGACAGGCAGGTTAGACGGTTGAAATTAGACGATATATATAACAGAGACGAAGATATTGACGGTTACGGTCAGAGTCCTGATTTCAGCGAGCTGGATTATGACGAGGAAACGGATGAACGCATCGTTCAAACGGCACGGACCTTGAGGGATCAAGACGAGGCAGGCCTTCGCCCGACACGCTGGAACGAATATTACGGCCAGACGAAGGTCAAGGATAATCTGAAAGTCTTTATCGAGGCGGCCAAGCTGCGCGGCGAAGCTTTAGATCATGTCCTGCTCTATGGGCCGCCCGGTTTGGGTAAGACGACGCTGGCGGGCATTATCGCCAACGAACTGGGTGTCGGTCTTCGGATCACAACCGGGCCCACGATCGAAAAAGCCGGTGATCTGGCTGCGATCCTGACGAGTCTGGAGCCGAAGGAGGTTTTGTTTATCGATGAGATTCATCGCATGAACCGCAGTGTCGAAGAAGCTTTATATCCCGCGATGGAGGACTTTGCCTTGGATATCATGATCGGGCAGGGACCCGGTGCGCGAACGATTAGACTCGATCTGCCTCCGTTTACACTGATCGGCGCGACAACACGAGCAGGCCTGCTGACGGCGCCCATGCGAGATCGTTTCGGCGTGGTCAACCGTTTACGCCTGTATGAGCCGGAAGAACTGGCTCAGATTATCCGTCGGGATGCCGCGATCCTGAATATCGGCATCGACAACGAAGGCGTGATGCAGATTGCCATGCGTTCGCGGGGAACGCCTCGTATCGCGATACGATTACTCAAACGTCTTCGCGATTTCGCTCAGATCAAGGGCAGCGGAACCATCACCGGAGAGATCGCCGATTACGGCCTGAACGCGCTTGAGATCGATGCCAAGGGTTTGGATGCCGTCGACAGAAGACTGCTGGCCACGATGATCCGGGTCTTCGGAGGAGGTCCTGTCGGCCTGGAGAACATGGGTGCGAGTACAGGGGAAGATGCGACTACGATTGAAGATGTCTATGAACCTTATTTAATGCAGTTGGGTTTTATCGCCAAGACACCGCGCGGTCGTCTGGTTACGAGACTTGGCTGGGAACATCTGGGCATTCCCTGTCCGGATGATTACGAAATGCGTCTGCGAGGTCTTGGACGGGCTAATCATGCCGGTACTCGGAGCGACGCGGCGAAGAAACAAGCAGAGTTTGATCAGCTCAGTTTAAACGATATTGATTAGTACGGAGAAATAATGCCTGTCACCAACGATTCAACCATAACCAATAAAGCCGTGCGATCCGATAAAGAGGTATTGCTTCATGTTTGCTGCGCGCCTTGTGCAGAATTTCCTTTGAAAACTTTGAGAGAAGAGGGATTTACTGTCAACGGCTATTTCATCAACCCCAATATTCATCCGCGAGAGGAGCATGAGAAACGGCTGTCCAATGTTTTGCGATTCAGCGAACTCAAGAATTTCCCGGTCGAGATCGATGGCAATTATCAGGAAGATAAGTGGCGTGCTTTTCCAACACTAGACAAGTCCGTGCATTGTCGTTCTTGTTATAGTCTGCGAATGGAACTGACTGCCAGGTACGCGGCCGCCAACGGATATAAGGTCTTTACGACGGCTCTTCTGGTGAGTCCCTGGCAGGATCAGGAGGCCATCATCGCAGCGGGAGAAGCAGCGGCCGGACGCCATGGTCTACGTTTCCTTGTCCGTGATTTTCGCGACGGATATAAAGAAGGGCAGGAGATGGCGAAAGAAGACGGCCTCTACAGACAACGTTACTGCGGTTGCATTTATTCTCTAGGAGAGACCAGTCCCAAGTTCAGAGACCGCTACTTGAAGGAATTTAATCTGACCTTGGACGATATACCGCTTCGCGATGCGTCGGCCGAAGTGAAAATGACATAAAAAAAGAGAGATAAGATCATGTCTCTCTTTTTATTCGCTTTATTCAGCTTTTCCTAAATATCTTGATCGTCTTCCTCGTCGGAATCTCGAAGGGGCAAAAGATGATCCGGATTTTTGGCCTCGACCATCATGGTGTTGTAGCCGTCGTAAATGACCATGCCGGGTCTGGCTCCGGACGGTTTTCTGACATGGGATACCGGACAGTAATCGACGGGGAGCTTGGCACCGCTTTGTTGCATCTCGCGGCTTGCTTTCGCCAGACGACTGAACCAGGCGGCAATTTCGGCAGCCTCTTGTAAGGTGCGATCGGGCACTTCGCGTCCTTCGGCGCGGACGACCACATGGGTTCCGGCTGCTTTCTGGATGTGAAACCAGATATCTGACTTAGCCGCGACTTTTAAGGTCAGACGATCGTTCTGAAGGTTGTTTCTACCGGCCAGGATCGTAAACCCGTCACTGGATATAAACTTGCGCATCGGTGCGGGTCTGCTTGCCGCCGAGCGATCGTTCTTGCTTCCGTTTGCGGATCTGGCTCTCTTGCGACTATGGAAATCGCCGCTTTTACGACCGCCTGCCTTAGGTCCCGTGCTCTCGAGAAGGCCGGCACTGCGCATTTCGTCTCTGACTAGCGCCAGGTCATCCATCGTTTCGGCATTGGCGATTTCGTTTAGCAAACTGTCCAGCCATAAGAGCTCGGCTTCATCTTCTTCCAGAAAGGCCGAAGCCTGTTCGAAACGTGTCTTGTTTTTATTATAGAGTTTATATAATTGCTGACCGTTCCAGCTGGGACTGCGATGAGGGTTCAGCTCGATCGTGATCTCCTGCATCTCGGGATCGTAGAAATTGGGCACGGTGATAGAACTGTCTCCTTCTTTCACGAGATGAAGGTTACTCATAAGGATGTCGCCTTGTTCGCGATAATGGTCGTAATTTTCGCTCCCGTAAACGTCCCTGGCGTGAATATCTCTTTTCTTACGCAGCTTCGTACGGGCTTGTGTAACGATGCGTTCCAGAAACTGCCGACGCTGTTTAAAGGCGTTGGATGCTTCTTTGGCGACATAGAATTCGGCGATGGCATCGGAGAGCGAATCTCGTTTCTCGCGCCGTCCCGGTGTAACAAGCGGCAAAGCATGAAAATCCGACGGCGTATCGGAACCTTCGAGGAAGAAAACGGAAGGTTCGATAATACCGGCGAGTATTTCGGCCAGTACATTATTCAAGCTTTCGTGGAGGCGGGCACGTTCGCTCTCTTCTAAGCCGCTAAAGTTTCGGCGCCCGTCAATCCCGGCTCGCTCGCAGATATCTCTGCTCAGTTGAGGGGAGAAGCCCTGGATGCGATCCATGATGATTTGCTCGGGTTTGGCATTTTCGTCTTCATCGCCGGACTCGGGCCAGAACTTCTTTTCCATAAGGCAACGTAAGGCATCGGCCGGTTCCATCTTGTCCTGGACGGGTGCCGCTACGAAGGGCCTGGCCGGCATAACTTCGCGAACACGCGACATCGTTGAATCGACATGGTTGATCGCATCGATGATGATGTCCGATGAAGAGACGAAGATAAGGTTCGAGTAACGACCCATGACTTCCAGGATCAGGCGACGGCTGCTGGTATCACCCAGTTCGTCAGAAGTCAAAATATGAAAGACAAAGACCCGGTCATAGCCGATTGTTTCGACTTTTTCGATTCTGCTTCCGACCAGATACTTTCTTAATAACATGCAAAAACGCGGCGCAATCTGCGGCATATCGCGATTCTCCTCGGTGAAGTGAATACGAGGCTGCGAAGGATTGGCCGATAGGATTAATTTACGGTTTCTTCCGTGATTGCGAAGCGATAAGATGATGTCGCTGCGCGAGGGCTGCTGGACCTTATCGATGCGGGCACCCGAGAGGGCTTCGTTTAGCTCTTCGGCTAAAAAATAGGAACTGATTCCATCTAGTGGCACGGTACTACCTCCGATCAAAATCATGATATCATAGATAGGAAGCGATGAAGAGGAGGTAGTTCATGGCCACTGCTAAAAAAACAGCTGCGAAGAATACGGCCAATCCGCGGACACCCGCGAAGCGAAAGACCGGCACGAATACGAGTACGGCTGCAGCCAAGAGCCGTGGTACGGGC
This sequence comes from Fastidiosipilaceae bacterium, assembly GCA_050309435.1. Lineage (GTDB taxonomy): Bacteria > Bacillota > Clostridia > Saccharofermentanales > Fastidiosipilaceae > CAYXVJ01. The sequence continues at coordinate 17,739 of JBNRMJ010000004.1, read as the reverse complement.
ACGAAGGGCAGTCAAATGACTCTGACCGAAATTCCCCCGTCCCTGGCTTCTCAGCTCTGGCACTTATTAAGAACAAGCTTTCTGGGTAAAGTCTTGCTCTTTGTGATTGCCTTTGCCATTGTGGTTGGTATCGATATTTTACTGGCCGGTAATCAGTTCGCCGGATTCTCCATGATACTGGGAATCGAGGTCATTATTGCCGCTGTTGCCGCCTGGATTATTTATATGGTCAGAAACCGTGACGAAATCTTCGGATCGCCCGATAGCTGAGGAACTTTGGAGTTATTTTGTTCTTTATTATGATATAATTTCTATCAGAATCGTTCCTGATCTCTGAGCTCCGCTACGCGGGTTGCCCGGTAAACGGAAGACAGAGAAATATACTATAAGGAGGCCCATATGCCAACTAGCTTTGATATGCATGATATCGATGTCCAGAAGTTCATGGATGCACTCGACAGATGTAAGGGTAATGTTTACCTGATCACTGAAGAGGGCGATCGTTTGAACCTTAAGAGTAAGCTGAGCCAGATTACCGGTTTGCTGCATTTGATTGAAGGCGGTAAATTAGTGAAGGCGAAGGTCGTCTGTGACGATCCCGATGATGAAGCGATGCTCTTCCGTATGAACTTGTTCGGATAAGTATTTGTTGATGAAGTTCAAGTGGAGGCTGGAATTCAAGAGATTCTAGCCTCTTTTCTATATGTAAAGAAGAATAATGAGTTTTACTTAACAATGATAATTGATCAATCATTATTTGTTTTGATTTTCATTAAGCGCTTGCTATAATATGATTTGAAGTTCAAAGTAAGTATCTTTAATTATTAGGAAACAGATATGCTTTATCAGGGGATAAAGATTTGACAATCCGTTCGGGGATTGTGCTTGTGAAATCGGAGGATATTCACTTGAAAGTAATTCATGACGAGACGAAGGCCAATCAGATCATTGGCGATCAGTCGCTCTCGCTTGCTACTGTGCAAACACTTCGCATGGGTCTGGATATCGGATCGACCACCATCAAGATCGTGCTTCTTGATGAAGAAGATAAGATTGCATATAGTTCTTATCGCCGTCACAACTCCGATATTAAAGGCGTTATACGCGATGTTATCAACGAAACCCATGCCGAGCATCCGTCTACGCCGGTTCGTATCAGTATCACCGGCTCCGGTGGCGTGCTCGTCGCCAAATGGCTGGATGTGCCTTTCGTTCAGGAGGTTATTGCCGAGACGGAAGCGATAAACCGTTTTAATCCCGAGGCCGATATTATCATCGAGCTGGGCGGCGAGGATGCGAAAATCACGTATCTGAAACCTGCTCCCGAGCAGCGTATGAACGGTACTTGTGCCGGCGGTACGGGTTCCTTTATCGATCAGATGGCTCAGTTACTGCAAACGGATGCCGCGGGCCTTAACGATATGGCATCTAGATACGAAAGCCTCTATCCGATCGCTTCGCGCTGCGGCGTTTTCGCGAAGACCGACTTACAACCGCTTTTGAATGAAGGCGCTTCGAAAAACGATTTGGCGGCATCGGTTCTTCAGGCCGTCGTCACTCAGACGATCGCCGGTCTGGCCCAGGGTCGCCCGATAAAGGGCAACGTCATTTTCCTGGGCGGTCCTTTGCACTTTTTACCGGAATTGAGAAAAGCATTCGAACGTACGCTGAAAGACCGCGTCGATCGCTTTATGCATCCGGAAAACGCAGAACTTTATGTCGCCATCGGTGCGGCTTTACTAAGCGAAAAATCGCGTGTGACGAGTCTCGACGAGCTTCGTGTGCTCCTCGATAAGGGCGGAGACGTCGGCGAAGATATTTCCCATATCCCGCCGCTCTTTCGCGATGCAGCGGATAAAGCGGAATTTGACGCCAGACACGCCAGGGCCGCAGTCGAAACACTGGACATCGCGACGCTGGAAGGCCCGGCCTTCCTGGGTATAGACGGCGGGTCGACTACGACCAAAGTGGTCTTGATCGGCGAGAACGGTGATCTTTATTATTCTCATTATTCGTCCAATAAGGGATCCCCGGTCAACTCTACGATCGAAGCCCTGCAGGATCTCTACAGTAAACTCCCGGAGAAAGCTTACATCGCCCGGTCCTGCGTAACCGGCTACGGTGAGTCCCTTATCCAATCCGCGCTGGGAGTCGATGAAGGCGAAATCGAGACCATGGCTCATTACCGCGGCGCAGAGTTCTTTTTACCCGGCGTGAAATTCATCGTTGATATCGGCGGTCAGGACATGAAATGCATGCGCATCCGAAACGGTGTCATTGACAATATCATGTTGAACGAGGCCTGTTCCTCCGGTTGCGGTTCTTTTATTCAGACCTTCGCCAACGGCCTCGGTATGGAAGTGCCGGAGTTTGCCAAAGCGGCGCTCGAAGCCAGAAACCCGGTGGATCTGGGTACGCGTTGCACCGTTTTTATGAACTCGCGCGTCAAACAGGCACAGAAGGAAGGGGCGCAAGTCGGCGATATTTCGGCAGGACTCTCTTACTCCGTTGTGCGCAACGCTTTATATAAGGTCATAAAACTTAAAGATCCGGCTGAAATGGGCGATAAAGTCGTCGTTCAGGGCGGAACTTTCTTGAACGATGCTATCTTGCGTTCTTTCGAGAAGATTGCCGGTCGCGAAGTAATTCGTCCGAACATCGCCGGTTTAATGGGTGCTTTTGGTTCGGCGCTGATCGCCCGTTCGCATTGGGACGGCGTCTCGCGCAGTAATGTTTTATCTCCCATGGAGCTTTCCGCTTTCAATATGGAGACGGAACTGACGAGCTGCCGGCTCTGCGGTAACCAATGCAAGCTGACAATCGTCAACTTCCCGGACGGTCATCGTCATGTGTCGGGCAACCGCTGCGAGCGCGGAGCAGGCGTCACCGAGATCAAAAAACCTTTACCCAATTTATATGACTATAAAAACGAGCGCTTTTTCCGTTACTATAAGCCCTTACCGGCTGCCGATGCCGCGCGAGGCGTGATCGGCATACCGCGTGTGCTGAATATCTACGAGAATTACCCTCTGTGGTTCACGCTCTTTACCGAGCTTGGATTCCGCGTACAGCTCTCGCCCCGCTCGAGTCACCGGCTCTACGAGCGCGGTATGGAGACGATTCCTTCCGAATCCGTTTGCTATCCTGCCAAGATGGTGCACGGGCATATCGACATGCTGATGAAGTCGAAGCCGGATGCGATTTTTTATCCGTCGATTCCTTACGAGCAGGCAGAAAACGAGAATGCCAATAATCACTTTAACTGTCCGATCGTCGTAAGCTACCCCGAAGTCATTGCCAATAACATGGATGAGCTTCGGGAGTCGGGAACGAAGTTCATGCATCCCTTCCTGCCGCTACACAAACCGGATAAGCTTGCCGACAAGATTTATGACATGCTCCGCGAAAACGGCTGGACGGACGTGAGGAAAAAAGAAGTTCGAGATGCTGTGAAAAAAGCCTATGCCGAACAGGAGCAGGCGAACGAAGACCTTCGCATTAAAGGCGACGAGACAGTGGCCTGGTTAAAGAAAACAAATAACAAAGGTGTTGTCCTGGCCGGTCGGCCCTATCACATGGATCCGGGCATTAACCACGGTATCGCTCAGTTAATCAATACGCTGGGCATGGCCGTGCTTACCGAAGATGCGGTTGCCAGGCCGGGTGTGCTGCAGCGTCCCATCCGCGTAGTCGATCAGTGGGCTTATCATACGCGTCTCTACGAAGCAGCCGCATTCGTAGCTCAGGAAAAAAATCTCGAGCTTGTTCAGCTGAACAGCTTTGGCTGCGGTATCGATGCGGTCACCTCGGATCAAACGCAGGAGATCCTCGAGTCGCAGGGCAAAATTTACACGCTCTTGAAAATCGACGAAGTTTCAAACCTGGGCGCGGCCAGAATCCGTCTGAGATCGTTGAAGGTTGCGATGGAAGAGCGCGAACGTCAAGCTGATATTGCCCGGAAACGCGCCGTCGCCCTGGAAGAAGCCGAGCACATCGCTGCCGGACTTCAGGTCAATGTAAACGTCAATAATGACAATAACAACGACAATGACAACGATGACGATCACGGCATGCTCGATTACTCGGAGATTATTGCAGACATCAAGGACCGCTTGAGCAAGCATAAACAGGAATTGGGCGATAACGTGGCTGCGGTTGCCGCCGGCGTTTTGGCCTCGGCCAAGGCCGCGCTGCAGAATCATGCCCGAGAAGAGCTCACGCTGGAGAGTACTGCTTCGGGCGGCGGTCACGTGGACGTCAATTTATCGTATTCGCGTGCCATGAGCGATCTTAAGAATCTTCGCCGACAGCTCCTCGACCTGGACGATGCTAAAGTCGACCGGATCGAAGCGGAGGCTCTGGCCAGATCCCGTTCGAATTACGATCCGTCCAAACCGGCCTATGTACATGAGCCGATATCCTTTACCGGAGAAATGAAAGCCGAGCATACACTCCTGGCACCGCAGATGGCACCGACTCATTTCAAACTGGTCGAAGCTGCCTTGAAACGTGCCGGCTTCAAGATAAAAGTGCTGGAACACGCTTCGAAGGAAGACATCGAAACGGGTTTGAAATATGTCAACAACGATGCCTGCTATCCGACTATTCTGGTTGTCGGTCAGCTGATCAACGCCTTGCAAAGCGGAGCCTACGATCCGAATAATACATCGCTTCTGATCACACAGACAGGTGGAGGCTGTCGTGCGACCAACTACGTGGCTTTCCTCCGAAAAGCTCTGAAAGACGCTCATATGCCGCAGGTTCCGGTTATCGCCTTATCCGTCCAGGGCTTCGAGTCGAATCCGGGATTTGCGATCAAGCTGCCGGATCTGCATCGAGCGATTCAGGCGCTGGTTCTGGGCGATCTCCTGCAAACGGTATTGCTTCGCGTGAGACCCTACGAAAAGGAGAAGGGATCGGCCAACAATCTCTACGCACTCTGGTTGAGCCGCGCGGTGGACTTCCTCGGCGAGAAAGCCTCGGACGAATATGGCTTTAACAGACTGGTTGATGGCATCGTAGATGATTTTACGAACTTCCCGATGGCTAACATCGATCGTAAGCCGCGTGTCGGCGTGGTCGGCGAGATACTTGTAAAATTCCAGCCGGACGCCAATAACAATGTCGTCGAAGTAATCGAATCCGAAGGCTGTGAGGCGGTAGTACCGGGCTTGCTGGACTTCTTCCTCTATTGCTTCAGAAATGCGATTTATAAGCACGACGAACTAGGCGCAAGTGCAAAGGGAAGCCTGCTTGCCAGGGCGGCTATCACGATTCTCGAGCAGTATCGCAGCCGAATCAAGCGCCGCCTGAAAACAAGCGGCATGTTCCCCGTTCCGGAGACAATCGATGAGCTTGCCGAGAAAGCTCAAAAGGTTCTCAGTCTGGGTAATGCGACGGGCGAAGGATGGTTCCTGACCGCCGAAATGATCGAGTTAATCGAGACGGGTGCTTCGAATATCGTCTGTGCGCAGCCCTTTGCCTGCTTGCCGAACCATGTTACGGGAAAAGGTATGATGAAAGAGCTCCGCAGACAGTATCCTCATGCTAATATAGTAGCAGTAGATTATGATCCCGGAGCGTCCGAGGTCAATCAGCTGAATCGTATCAAACTGATGATATCGACATCGTTTGCCAACCAAAGCGCCGAGGACAAAGCCGCAGGTGCGGCAGCCGACTTCCTCGGTTGAGAGAAGGAGGTCTCTTCGTGACGGAAAGAGGCTATGAAATCAGACCTTTACTGATCAGAGACCATCATGCTCTGGTCGAACTGGGTATCCTCAAACATCCTTACCGGGCAGCTCGCGAACAAGTGGCTGCCTGGCTTCAGATGATGCCTGCAAGTTTATGTTATGCTGTGGAAGCCGACGGCGCCTTTATGGGTGCCGTTTGCTGTTTTATGGAGCGAGGAGCCCCTTTTTCGGGGCGTATTCAGTTTTATCTGAATGCCAAGGCGACGAATGATCTGACTTCCTGGATCCAAATGCTCCTGGACGAGCTTTTCCAAACAGCCAATATCCATCGTCTGGAGCTTCTGTTACCCGCTAATTTACACGACTTGGGAGATCGTTTACTCGATTATGGTTTTACCCGGGACGGTTTGCTTCGCGACGTACTGCCCTTCGGGAAAGCCTGGCAGGATGCCGAACTCTATGCGATATTGAGGGAGGAGCAGGGCATGCATCAATATGCGTTTATACCCTTCGATCCCAGTGTCATCATGATTTATGGAGATGATCAAAAGATCGATAGCATCGATTTTATCCAGTACGGCGATAAGATCGAGATGTCCCGTATGTTCGACACGGCTTATGCCCGGGGTATCATCAACGAAAACGGTATCGTTGTCCGTTCAAGCGAGGCCATCAGGGAACTGGAAGAACCTGCCAATCTTACCGGAAAATCACGAGAACTACCCGTGGCCGTGGCGCAGGCGGTTTCCGAAATTCGAGAGTATTTAAGCGGGAAACGTGAGCAGTTCGATTTCACGGTAAACGAAGAGACCGGCACCGATTTTCAGCGTTCGATCTGGTCGATTTTGAGAGAAATTCCCTATGGTCAGACAAGATCTTACATGGAGATCGCATTATCTCACATAGAAAAAAAAGGAGACGGCCTCTCTGAAAAGGAACGGCGCAAACAGGCGCAGAACCTCAGCCGTGCGGTCGGCATGGCTTGCGGAGCCAATCCTCTTTGCCTCTTTACGCCTTGTCACCGGGTACTGGGGCAGGACCGGAAACTAACCGGCTTCAGCGGCGGCATTCAGACGAAGGCGGCTTTACTGGATTTGGAGCTTCTGAACAGCAGCTCGGACTACATTGTTCCTTTCAGCGAACGCTACAAGAAAAAGAGGGGAGAAAAGAATGGCGGAAATCACGAGATTTAATCCAGGAGGGAAAGTACCGGGACGATATGAATTGGGTCCCACTACGGCTCTGGCACCTTCGCCAGTCGTCATGATCAGCAGTCATGGCATTGCGAAAGCTGCAGGACAAGGCGATCAGATCGAGGATGATCTGCCGGGTGATCTTGTTTCAATCGATCCGGGTGATAATGTTGCCGCTGTCGCTGCGAAAGATAATGTTGCCGCGGTCGCATGGGCCGGGATCGTCTGCACTTCGCCGCCGCAGATTTCCATCTCGCTTCGCCCTTCGCGTCTGACCCATGAATTCATCATGGAATCCGGCTATTTCGCAGTTAATCTCGTGGATCGCAAGCTGGCCGAGGCCTGTGACCGGGTCGGTGTGATTTCGGGTCGCGATCACGACAAGTTGAAACTTTTGGGTCTGGAAACCTTCGAACTGCCCGAGTCCGACGTGAAAGGTCTGGCGGACAGCCCGCTGGTTTTATCCTGCCGCGTCAAACAACACATACCGCTTGGTTCGCATGATCTCTTTATCGCGGAGGTCTTGAATGTCTATGCCAGAATCGATCTGGTCGACGAGAAGGGCGCCTTGCATCTGGAACAAGCCGGTCTGATCGCCTACGCTCACGGTGCCTATTACGGTCTCGGAGATGTTTTAGGTTTCTTTGGTTATTCTGTCGCCAAAGCAGATGTTCGCAAGCGCCGCCTGAACGCGCTTCGCATCAAACAAAAATACGGTCAGGAAACATCGCTGCCGGATATGCATCAACGCAGAAAAAAGAGAAGACGGCAGAGACGAAATTAAGAGCGCCACTCGTCTTCGAGCAGTCCCATAAAGATCATGTCTATATAGCCGCCTTCGCGTCGAAGCTGTTCGCGCAGGCGGCCTTCCTCCCTAAAGCCAAGTTTCCGAAAGAGGCGAAGCGATGCTTCGTTGGCGGCTACGATGCGTGCCCAGACTCGATGTAAACGCATCTCGTCGAAACAGTAAGTGATCAGGAGACGGAGAGCTTCCTCGGCCAGACCTTGACCCTGACGCTCGACGGCTGTTATCGCGATACCCACTTCGCTGTTTCCGTTAATGTAATTAACCCCGTCCAGATTGGCAAGACCCACCACGCTGTCGTCTTCGTTCATGCAGATCGCATAAACAAAATACGCAGACTGATCATGCCAGTCGGCCAGTAAGCCCCGGACCTGCTCCGGCGTATAACGTCGCCAGAGTGTCGGAATATAGTATTTCACGTTCGAAGGTTCATAGAAAAAAGCTGCCAGTTCGGCTAAATCTTCTTCCATGATCGGTCTTAAATAAAGTCGCTCGCTCTTCATAATGAATCTCTCTTTTCCGCTCGTTAATGCTGATATTCTAACGAATTCGAAAGAAAATGTCTGTCTCCGCGTGGATGAAGCGTAAACATGTTTCGATTTCCATGTTATACTACTCCTATCAAAGGCGAAGGAATGTTCGATATGACGGCCAGTGATGATTATCAAGCGATACCGATCCCGGCTCGTTCGAAAGTCAGCGTTGAAACTGATAAAAACGAACAGGCTGCTTTCGCTTTGCCCGACGATCCGGCACGTAATGATCCCTTCAGCGAGGTTGAAATGCTGCCGCTTGGAATCGACGAGCCTCTGACTGCCATACCGCTCGAACAGCCGATTCCGGCACGCGAGAATGTGCTCAGAAGGCAATCCGATCTCATCGTCGAGCGTTTTCGCGCGATGAGAAAACTTGCTTATCGCAGCGACGGCTTACCAAACTTTCGGGCAGATTCTTTTCTCAAACAAGCGCGTTTTATGGCTGATTTCGAGGATGATTTCGATAAACCGGTGTCTTTTCACGAAGTCTATCCCTATTACCAGTTGATGAATGTTGCGCAGCTTCGTACGTATTTTAGCTGGCGCACGAAAGTAAGGAGAGGGCAGATCGAAGAAACATCACTCTCTTATGTCTATCTATACCTCTATGAATGTCTGAATCTGATCGACTTCGATAAGGAAGAAGATGCCCTGGAACGAATCATGGATGTGTATGAAGCATACCAGGCTACCGAACCTTCGCTCGAAGACTATATATTCTCGTGGGTGAAAGATTTCTTTATTTATTACGGAGATCATTTGCCTTTTTCTTTTCATGAATTTATCGAGAAGCGAAAGCTCGAAGAACACTATCCGGAACTGTATATTTTCACTTCCGACGAGAGCAACAGCTTTGACTACTATGCGGCATTGGGGAAGTATCCGATCAGGCAGTCGATCTTCTATACCGATGAAACGAAAGACGATCTGCGCCTTTGCTTTTATGATATCCTGAGGCGGATCCGCCAGGCTTACGAGGAGAGAAAGAAGAATTTCGAGACAGAGCTCTTTAATGTAAGCGAAAAAGAAAGACTTTGGATTCCCTTTGCCCGTGCGCTGTTTATCAGACGGGAAGATGAACGGGACCGCAGTGTCATTTTAAGCCCGGTCGAATCCTACAGCTGTCGCCGAAGGAACTGGTCCTGCAGGATTCCGGTCATTCGCGAAGACGGCATCGAGATTATTACCTATCTGCTGAAGGAATGCGAGCGGCAGTTGCGTCTGGCCAGAAAATTCAAGTATAAACTTAGTGAAAGCGTGCCAAAGATATCAAAGAGGCAGGAGCGAATGCTAAAACAGATGAAGATTGATCTGCCGGCTGTGCTTCGTGAAACGGTTCAGGCTTATTTAAGAAAGCAAAACAGAGTGGAACTGGAGATCCTGCCGCTGAACATCGAACGTATACGTATCGAAGCGCTGGAGGTACAAGAAAAACTCACGGTGGAAGAAGCAGCCGAACCGGTGAGCGAAGTGGTAAAGGAGAGTACCATAGATCCTGTAGCGGTTTCGGATTCGATACCGAAGCAAGATGACAGAACCGTAGCCGCCTCGCCCTGGCTGGCCCTAAAAGAGGTCTTAACGCCGGAGGAACTGGAGCTAATCAGGCTTGTCCTTCGCGGCGAAGATTCACTGACCTACATGCGTGCCCTGGGTACCATGCCGGAAGTTTTCATCGACGCGATCAACCAGAAGACCTTTGATTGTGTCGGAGATGCGATTATCGAAATAGACATAATCCCTCGGATATACGAGGACTATATAAATGAAGCAGAAGAGTTGGTGAGCATATGACAGATACCGGAAGCGAAATAAAACAAAACATAAAAGTGCCTCAGGTTCCGAAGCGAATGGCCAGCGTGATCATCAACGCGCTGAAGGGCGGCGTGGTGCCCAGAGTCGGACTCGAATACATCACAGTCGGTCGGGCAGCAGAGATTAAAGCGATCCTGCATGATCTGGATATCGTCGGGGATGGCGGAGCAGCCTTTCGTTTTATTGTCGGCCGCTACGGCAGCGGTAAGTCATTTTTACTGCAGACAATTCGAAATTACGCCACCGCCAGTAATTATGTCGTGGTCGACGGTGATTTATCTCCGGAAAGACGTTTCGCGGGCAGTAAAGGTCAGGGTCTGGCGACGTATAAGGAGCTTGTTCGAAATATGTCCGTCAAGTCCAAACCGGACGGCGGCGCGCTGCCGCTGATTCTGGAAAAATGGATATCGGGGATTAAGCTGAAAGTTGCCGCCGCATACGACGAATCAAGTCCGGAGTTTCGGATTGCGGTCGAGCGGGAGATCTTTCGTGTTACTTCGGAGCTGGAGAGCATGGTCAACGGTTTTGATTTCGCCAAGGCAGTAGTCCTTTACTGGAGAGCCTATCTGGAGGACGATTTTGTCTTGAAATCAAACGTGCTTCGCTGGTTTCGCGGCGAATACAACACGAAAAAAGAAGCCAAAGACGAGCTGGGGATCAACTGGATCGTCGGAGATGACAGCTGGTATGACTTCTTAAAGATTCTTGCATCTTTTCTCGTTCATGCAGGTTATAAGGGCATGCTGGTGATGGTCGACGAGCTTGTCAATATCTATAAAATACCGAATGCAATCTCCAGGCAGAATAACTACGAGAAGATTTTGACGATGTATAACGATGTCCTGCAGGGAAAGGCCGAGCATATCGCTTTCCTGATGAGTTGTACGCCTCAATGCGTGGAGGATCGTTATAAAGGCATTTTCAGCTACGAAGCTCTGCGCTCGAGGCTGGCCGAAGGACATTTCGCGGAAGGGGATCGCCGCGACATGACGGCTCCGATGATTCGTTTAAAAATGCTGACCGAAGAAGAAATGTATGTTTTGATCGAGAAGCTTCGCGATATTCATGCAGGTTTATATGCTTATCAAAGCAGTCTGCAACACGATGATTTACTATATTTTCTAACGGTGGAATACAACCGGGTCGGAGCCGACAGCCATATCACGCCGCGCGAGATTATCCGGGATTTCATCGAGTTACTGGGATTGATTCAACAGAATCCGGGTATTACAGCCCGGGAAATTATGGGAAACAACAGCTTTGAACTGGCCAAAGGCGGATTGTCCGAAGATGATCTGCACAGCGATTTCGTGGGGTTTGAAATATAGTGGACGCTTTTTCGAGGCTGGCGCCTTTTATTCAGGATTTCATCTATCAGAACAAGTGGACGGAGCTTCGCGGGATTCAGGTCGCGGCCATTGAAGTGATATTCGACAGTGAGGTCAACCTTCTATTGTCATCGGGTACGGCTTCAGGTAAAACGGAGGCGGCTTTCCTGCCTGTCCTGACCGAGCTGTACAACGAGCCGTCCTCATCGGTTGGTGTTCTTTATATCAGTCCTTTAAAGGCCTTAATCAACGATCAGTTCAAACGCCTGGATCAGCTCCTGATGGAGTCAAATATTCCCGTGACGAAATGGCACGGCGATGCATCCCTGAGTAAGAAAAACGAGCTTTTGAAGCAACCGGCAGGCGTCTTGCAGATTACGCCGGAATCTCTGGAGAGCTTGCTGATCAACAAGCGAGGCAGCTGTCTGAAACTCTTTTCCGACCTGAGATATGTCATTATCGACGAAGTTCACCATTTCATGCGGGACACAAGAGGCATACAGGTACTTAGCCAGCTGGAACGAATTTCTCGTTTGACCGGCCTGAATCCCAGGCGAATCGGTCTGAGCGCAACACTCGGCGATATCGAATACGCCAAGGCCTGGCTGGACAGCGGCAGCTTTCGTGGTGTATCGGCTCCCGTAACGGACGAAGGTAAGAAAAGTATCAGACTCTTCGTTCAGCGTTTCGAACGGGCAGGTGATCAAGAAGGTGACAACGCCGATTCGGGGGATCGCGAGCATTTCGAATATCTCTTCAAGATGACCCTGGACAAGAAAACCATCATTTTCACGAATTCCAGGGAAGAGACGGAGTTTGTCCTCTCAAATCTTCGCCAGATCGCACTCAAGAATAAAGCACCCGATGTCTACCGTGTACATCACGGTAATGTATCGGCGCTTCTTCGCGAGCAAACCGAAGATGAAATGAAAGGCAGCGATGATAAAATCGTGACCGGCGCGACGGTTACCCTCGAGCTTGGCATTGACATCGGCTCGCTTGATCAGGCGGTGCAGATAGGCGCTCCGATCTCGGTTTCCAGTTTCGCTCAGCGTCTGGGTCGCTGCGGCAGACGCGGCCAGGTGCCGCAACTTCTATTTACATTCGTGGAAGAGGTAACGACTTCGAACGCAGATATACTGGGCCCGATCAACTGGAGTTTTATCCGCCTGATCGCGATCATCGAGCTCTATACGAGAGAACGCTGGATCGAGCCGATTCCTCCGCTGAATCATCCCTATGCGCTTTTATATCATCAGACGATGAGCCATCTGCGCAGTAACGGCGAACTGCCCGCGGCCAAACTTGCTCAGGATTTATTATCGATGAGTTGCTTTCGCCACATCAGTCAAGAAGACTACCAGATGATGCTGCGTCATCTGCTCCTGATCGAGCATATCGAAGAAACGGAGCAAGGCGGTCTGATGATCGGCCGTCGCGGTGAAGCGATTGTTAATCATTTTCAGTTTTATACCGTCTTCACGGTGCCGGAGTACTATCTGGTTAAAGACGAGAACCGTTCGATCGGAACGGTTGATAAGATTTATCCCGTCGGGATTCGTTTCTCTCTGGCCGGAATGACCTGGGAGACTGTTGATGTTAACAAGAAGTCCAAGGTTATTTTCGTGAAGAAGGTGCCGGGGATCTCGGTTGTCGACTGGGACGTGGATTTCGAGTCCGAGCTTCATACCGTTCTGGTAAGGAAAATCCGTGATATTCTGAAAGGCGACGATACATACTCTTACTTAAGCGATTCATGTAAAGAACGTCTCAATGATATCCGCTATCTGGCACAAAACAGCGGCATACTCGATCAGCTGGTGACGCCTTTGTCCGAGCGAAAATTTGCCATCTTCCCCTGGGTGGGAACCAGGCAGCTCATGACGCTTCACTATGCCTTGCTGGGGAGAGGGGTTGCCAGTAAGATGCCCTGGCGAACATCACTGTTTCTGGAAGTATACTTCATGGGAGAAGCAGTCGAACTGGAAGCTGTTATCAGAGACATCGCGGCTTCGGATCTTGATCTTTTCGCTTTGCCTTTGCCACCTGAGGTGCAGGTGATGAGTAAGTATAACGAATTCGTACCAGATGCCCTGCTACGTAAACAGTTCGTGTTGGATTTTCTCGACTTCGACGGTTTGCGATCTGCTTTGCTTTTTTAGCTTGACAAAAAGGGGTCAAAGATCCTATAATAGCACTCGTGCCTGCTGTTAATAAGAAATGACTTGGTGGAATTAGCTCAGTTGGTTAGAGCGCCAGATTGTGGCTCTGGAGGTCGTGGGTTCGACTCCCATATTCCACCCCATTTTTCTTTAATGCAGATTGGGGTGTCGCCAAGTGGTAAGGCACGGGACTTTGACTCCCGCATTCGTAGGTTCAAATCCTGCCATCCCAGCCATATGATCCGCTAGCTCAGTTGGTAGAGCATCTGACTTTTAATCAGAGGGTCTGGGGTTCGAGCCCCCAGCGGGTCACCACCCTGAAACATCTAACCATGTTTCAGGGTTTTCTTTTGTTTGAAACGGATTTACTTGACATCGGTCACCGAACTTTGTATTCTGATAGAAAGTTTTCAAGACGCTGTTATAACATAACTCGGTACAGAGAGGTTGCCCGGATCCCAGGGATTTGGCTGGAAGGTAACTACCGACGGTGATAACGGTACCAGCTTGAAATGCGTAAAGCGGTCTTCGGAGTTTTGCTTTGCATATTAGTCTTATATAAGTACAATGAGCGCCCTTTTGCGAAGGGAAGCAGGGTGGAACCGCGGGTACACATGACTCGTCCCTCTCACGACAGATTGCCTGTCATGGGAGGTTTTTTTGACCCCGAATACAGGCAGTCGGGCATGTGAAACGGTATTTACAAGATATATCCATGGAGGATTGTTGGAAATGAATGTTTATTTGAAAGATGGCAACAGTGTCGAACTGCCCGAAGGTTCCAGTGTTCTGGATCTCGCGCAGAAACTTAGCGAAGGACTGGCCAGAGTTGCCAACGGCGGTATCGTAAACGGTGATCTGAAAGATCTTAGAGAACCCCTGAAAGAAGGGGATCAGGTCAATATCGTGACCTTCGATTCTGCCGAAGGCAAGCATGCTTTCTGGCACAGCAGCTCTCACATTCTGGCCCAGGCGGTTAAGCGTTTGTATCCGGAGGCCAAACTTGCCATCGGACCGGCGATTGACAACGGTTTTTATTATGACATCGATCTGGATGGCGGCCTCGAGGAGGGTGATCTGGAGAAAATCGAAGCAGAAATGAAGAAGATCGTGAAGGAAGCCCTGCCGATCGAGCGTTTCGAGCTGCCCCGCGACAAGGCCATCGAACTGATGAAAGAGATGAAAGAAGACTACAAGGTCGAGCTGATCAATGATCTGCCTGAGGATACCGTTCTTTCGTTTTACAAACAGGGTGAATTCGTTGACCTCTGTGCAGGTCCTCATGTCCTGAACACCAAGGCCGTTAAGTCGTTTAAACTGACATCGCTGGCCGGGGCTTACTGGCGCGGTTCCGAGAAGAACAAGATGCTGACCAGAATTTACGGTATCAGCTTCACGAAGAAGGCCGATCTGGACGAATATCTGCAGCGTCTCGAGGAAGCCAAGGCCCGCGACCATCGCAAGATCGGTAAAGAAATGGGTATTTATGCCATGATGGAAGAGGCACCTGGATTCCCGTTCTTCCTGCCCAACGGCATGAAGCTGCGTAATACCCTTCTGGAGTACTGGCGCGAGATTCATGTTCGCGAGAACTACGACGAGATCAATACTCCGTTGATTATGTCCAGAAAGCTCTGGGAACAGTCGGGTCACTGGGAGCACTACGAGAAGAACATGTACACCACGGAGATCGACGATGCGGACTTCGCCATCAAGCCGATGAACTGTCCGGGATCGATTCTCGTCTATCGTAACGACTCACATTCCTATCGCGACCTGCCGCTTCGCATGGCCGAGATCGGTCTGGTTCACCGTCACGAGAAGTCAGGTGCGCTGCATGGTCTGATGCGCGTTCGCAGCTTCAACCAGGACGATGCCCATATTTATCTGACACCCGATCAGGTCAAAGACGAGATCAAGAATGTTGTCTCCATGATCGACGAAGTCTACAAGAAGCTGGGCTTTAACTACCACATCGAACTGTCGACCCGTCCGGAAGACAGCATGGGTTCGGATGAGGACTGGGAGAATGCCACCAGTGCTCTCGAAGAGGCGATGAACGAGCTGGGACTCGATTATCGCGTGAATCCCGGAGACGGTGCTTTCTACGGTCCGAAGCTTGACTTCCATCTGGAAGACACCATCGGACGTACCTGGCAGTGCGGAACTATCCAGCTTGACTTCCAGATGCCCCAGCGATTTGACATCGATTATATCGGTGCCGACGGCGAGAAGCATCATCCGATCATGATTCACCGCGTGCTCTTCGGTTCGATCGAGCGTTTCATTGCTATTTTAATCGAGCATTTCGCCGGCAAGTTCCCGCTGTGGCTCGCTCCCGAACAGGTCAGAGTCATGAGCATTTCTGAGAGATTTGTCGATTACGCGGATGAAGTTCGCAGTAAGCTTAAAAAAGCAGGCATTCGCGTGACCTTGGACGATCGTGATGATAAGATAGGTTATAAGATTCGCCAGGCTCAGCTGGAGAAGGTTCCTTACATGCTCGTTATCGGTGCCAGGGAAGAAGAAGAGAAGATCGTTTCCGTGCGTATGCGCGATGGCGGCGATGCGGGTCAGATGAACCTCGATGAGCTTATCAGGGATTTGAAAGAGAAAATAAACACTCGTGAACTCTAAGTTTAACGACCCGACGAATAACAAGACATTCGAGACCCCGTCTGATTCAGGCGGGGTTACTCCGCATAGCTTTAATTTACCGGAAGAAGCCGATAGCATCGCGATTGAAAGTCATGATGCGTCGGCTTCGTCCATGCCCTTATCGGGAAGAAGCGACATTCGCTATGCAGACGGGCTGGATGTGGCAACACTGGCAGGCGAGATACTCCTGGCTAACGGAGCCGAGATCTTTCGCGTCCAGGATACGATGACCCGTATCCTTCAAGTATACGAGACCGAACCTTTCAATGTTTTTGTCATCTCCAATGCTATTATGGCCAATGTCGAAAGAGGCGGTCAGGCCAAGAGCGCGGTGATCCGCTACATTCCTCTGGGACCGAACCATCTGACCCGGGTAACACATGTTAACGCCATTTCCAGGCAGATCGCCCGAGGCGAACTGACCTGTATGGAGGCCATGCAGGAACTCGAAAAAGTGAAGTACGAAGAAGAGACCAATCTCTTGTTTCGTGCCGTCGCCACTGCTGTAGGCAGCGCGGGTTTCGCGATTTTGGTCGGTGGCAACGCGGTTGGTTTCGCGCTGACATTCATAACTTCATTTATTTTATATTACTTTATGGCCTTTCTGGAGCGTTTCGCCGTGGCGCGTATCATGGTAAATGTCATGGGTGCCATGTTTGTTTCGACTCTGGCTCTGTTCATCGTAAAAATTCTTCAGATCGCGGCTCCCGGAGTACCGGTGAATTTCAGTAATGTCATCATCGGTTCGATCATGCAGCTGGTGCCCGGCATGTCTCTGACAACCGCTGTTCGAGAAGTCTTGAATACCGACTACTTGTCGGGTGTCATTCGTCTGATTGACGTAATCACGCTGGGTTTCGGTATCGCATTCGGCGTGGCGGCCAGCCTCTGGATTTTCCAACCGTTGCTGGGGGTGGGCTGATGGACCGGGCGGATTTATTCTTGAAAATTTTCATGGCGGGTATGGCCAGCGCAGGCTTCGCCGTCTTTTACCGGACTCCGAAATCGGAATATTTATTCTGCGGGATCAGCGGAGCAATCTGCTGGGCAATATATGTTATCACTCAACATTTTGGCGCCAGGGAGACTGTGGCTGTTTTCCTGGCAGCAGTGATGGTTTCGATCGCGGCGCGGATATTCGCAGCCAGGAGACGTAAACCGGTAACCGTTTTTCTGGCCGCTTCGATCTTCCCGCTGGTACCTGGATCTTATATCTATTACACGGTTTATTACCTGCTTAACGGGGAGTCCGCTCTTTCGCGGGTAAATTTCGCGAGGACATTTACCACCGCGGTAGCCATTGCCTTTGGTATTATGCTTGTTACATCATTTCCTTCGATTCGGGCGAAAGTCCGGAAATAGAGCGTAGAGCTGTATACCTGATATTAAGTAGCCGGATTGAATCAATTTTCAAGCCGGCTTTTATTTGTGTGCCACGCATGGCACTTCACTTGACGGTGAGAGTCCGTTATGGAGGTATGTAGCGACCAACCATTAGCCAAAGGCAAGGGTGTCCATCGCGAGGTGGAATCTGAAGGAAGCCGGCGGCAAA
>JBNRMJ010000003.1:0-70942 GCA_050309435.1 Fastidiosipilaceae bacterium | reverse complement strand
AGTTATGAGGTTCAGGTCGCACACTACACAGAGTTTATAAAGAAGAATACTGAGTGGGAGTTTGCCGGTATCTTTGCAGATGATGGTATCTCCGGTACGAACACCAAAAAGCGTGACGAATTTAATCACATGATTGCAGAGTGCATGGACGGTAATATCGACATGGTTATTACAAAATCCATCAGCCGATTTGCGCGTAACACCCTAGACTGCCTTCAATACATTAGACAGCTCAAGGATAAAAACATATCTGTCTATTTTGAAAAAGAGAACATAAACACAATGGATGCCAAGGGTGAGGTTTTGCTGACTATTATGGCATCTTTGGCACAGCAGGAAAGCCAGAGCCTTTCACAAAACGTTAAGCTTGGACTACAGTACCGATATCAACAAGGAAAGGTACAGGTCAACCATAAACGGTTTATGGGCTACAGCAAAGATGAAGATGGAAATTTAATCATTGTCCCCGAAGAAGCTGAGATTATCAAACGCATCTACCGAGAATACCTTGAAGGTCAGAGTCTAGTGGGCATTGGTCGGGGTCTTGAAAAGGATGGTATTTTAACAGCAGCAGGAAAACCAAGATGGCGACCGGAATCAGTTAAGAAGATCCTTCAAAACGAAAAATACATCGGAGATGCCCTTCTTCAAAAGACCGTCACAGTAGATTTTCTGACCAAGAAACGAGTGATGAACGAAGGTCATGTTCCGCAGTGCTATGTTGAAAACAACCATGAGGCAATCATCCCAAATGAACTCTTTTTACAAGCACAGGAAGAACTTCATCGCAAAAGTAACATTTACACAGGTGAAGACAAGAACAAAAGGATTTACAGCAGTAAATACGCTATGAGTGCCATCACCTTCTGTGGGGATTGTGGCGATATTTATGGGAGAACCTATTGGAATATTGATCTGCCCAGCCGCATGAAACCGGTCATCTGGGTCTACGAGAAACGGCGGTATCGCTGCCTGGCCTGTGGCAAGCGCTTTGCCGAGAAGCTAGCGGAGCTGACCTCCTATTTTCTTCAATTCAGCCGTGCGCAGCGCCAACGGGTTCGCTGGATCGTCATGGACATGAGTTCACTCTCCTACCAGACCCTGCGTCCCCTGTTTCCCGAGGCCGCCTTCATCGCCGATCGCTTTCACGTGGTGCGCTACGCGGTCTGGTCCCTCGAACTGGTCCGCAAACGGGTGCAGCAAGCGTTCGCGGAGCGACGCCGCCGCTATTTCAAGCGCAGTCGTCGCTTGCTGCTCTGCCACCGCACTTACCTGTCCGAAACCGATCAAGCGGCCGTCGATCAAATGTTGGCCCTGTCCGAACCCCTGGCGCTGGCCTACCACCTGAAGGAATTGTTCTACCGGTTCATGGCCGCCCCGTCCCACGCCGCTGCCGTCCCCCTCCTCTTGCATTTCCGGCTCAGCGCTCACGCCGCCAATCTCCCTGAGTTCCAGCCCTGCCTGACCATGCTGGCCCATTGGGAAACCCTCATTTTGAACAGTTTCGACCGCCGGGTCATCAACGGCTTTACCGAAGGCACCACAATAAAATCAAAGTTCTCAAGCGACTCGCCTTCGGCTACCGCAATTTTGGGAACTTCCGCCGCCGCATTCTGGCTGCCACCGCCAAAGACGCACAGCGGATGCTGGCACAGCGCTAAACAAAACAAGAGGCCCTGCCGGTGGCAGGACCTACGTGAATGTAGTTTGTGGTTGAGGGGTTTACCCCAACATTTGACAAAGAACCCAAAAAAATAATAACATTCACAATACCTAATCGTTTTTTTCTATACTGTTATATTCTTTTGTATCACTGTACAGCTTCATACCATTACTGTAAAGCGAATATGTAAAGGTATATCCTTTGCCTGATACAGGCTTAATCTTAATAGTATCTTTATTTGTGTTGATTTCAAATGTGCCTTCATCAGAATATGTACTTATAATAAGACCATTTAAAATTGTACCTCCTACAACTGTATAGGATCCATCGCGATTAAATGTATACGTATCAAGAAGATCGACTTTACCACTAACTTCATAGTACCAGTTATATTTTGTCAAAGACGACATAACTTCATTTTCTTCAGCAACGTCATTGCCACAGCCCACAAGTGTCAAAACCATTATCAAAGCCAACAATACAGTTAATGATTTTTTCATCTCCTTCTCTCTTTCGTTCTTTAATATTACGATTGCCAATATTTCTTTTGATAATTTGGATGATGGAGATATTATAGCAAATACATTTAATGCGTGCGGTTATAACTCTTTCGAAAATGTGGTTCCCATTAGTGCCAAAGAAAAATTTTTATTAATTATTCAACAATTTTTGGAAATCGCCTTCGGGCAACCTGTCGAGGTTAAGTAAGAGATCTGCTCTGCAGATCTTTTTCTTTTATTCTGGATATTCATCAATATAAACCTCAGGCTACCCTGCGTTATGTTTCTTACACCTAAAGCTGATCACCCCCTTGCAAACTTCTATAATCGCCGCTATAATAGCGTAGTGTCGCATCGATTGATGCTATATATGTTTTGGAGAAGTACCCAAGAGGCCGAAGGGGACGGTTTGCTAAATCGTTAGGCGTGAAAGCGTGCCGGGGTTCGAATCCCCGCTTCTCCGCCACAATCCGGAAACATCTGACATTAGATTGTTTCCGGATTTTTTATGTAAAAGAAACATACGAACATATGTGGCTTATTTGCATTTTAGTAGTGAACAATACTATCGCATGTCAATTACTGTGCCGGAATTTCGAACCAAACCCAATCATCAAACACTAAATAGCCGCCTTCTCCTTCTGGTAATATAACTACAATCGACCCGCTCTGTGATCCGCCTTCATATATATCACCACCTACTTCGTCTTCAACAAAAATATACGTATCTGTTCGATATTGCGAATAATTACTTGTATAAGTATCAAAACTCCAACTTGATAAATAATACGGTTCATCATCTTCAGGACTGTATTCTAAGAGCTCAAAATCTACCGTGTAATATATCAGTTCCTCGTTTTCACTCCAATCGTTGAATTGGTTATCGCTGATCGCGCGTTTATTCGCAGCCTCACCACGGAGTTCAGGACGCAGAGAGATTTCATACTCAATATCTACACCATAGAATCTACCGGTTACATTAACAGAATCTCCGATTTTCGCCGGATTTTTTCTTGAAGCATACATCGCCGTAGTAGCTTCAGGTATAGGTGTTGCAGTAGGCTGGGGGCTTGAAGTCGGTTTAGGTGTTGTTGTTGGTTTTGCAGTTGTTTCCTTGGTCGATTGTTTCGTTGCAGCTTGAGTAGTTGCTGATGTTGACTGTTTAGCACTATTAACATCGGCTCCTTCTGCAGAACCGTTTGATGCGATCGAAACAACCAGCGCCACAGAAAGTACTGCGATGACAATATTCTTCCATTTGTCTTTTTTCGCTTTTGGCTCTTTCGCCGGCCTCCAAGCTTGCATAGGGTCCTGTGTATCCATTATTCTCTCCTTTCAACTTAATATGGTTATTGTAGAGAAAGGCAGATCCGCCGTAATTACGTTTAAGATGATCCATTTTGTCTTGGCGTACTTACCTTTACTTGCTTTCACCTTAACACTTCATAAGTCCGATAATCCGGACTTATATTCAGGTATGTCTAAGATCATCTGCCCTTCAGCTGCATGACGGATAAATTTTTCCCCTTTAAAACCAAAAAAGAGCCGGGCTTTCACCCGACTCTGATTTCGTTAACGAATATGACTTAAAGCGATTAAAGTGCAATCATAAACGAACTTAAAAACTGTGGTCCTTCAGCCAGTCGAGGATTCCGTCGACAGTGGCGAAAGCGATACCGGTCACCGTATCAGCGCAGCCGTAGTAGATGGCCAGGCGACCCGTGTCCTGATCGGCCAGAGCCGCGCAGGGGAAGGCCACGTTCGGAACGTCACCGACGCACTCGTAAATCGTCTGCGGCGATAAAAGATAATCCTTCGAACGGCGAATTACCTTCCAGGGCTCGTCGAGATCAAGTAGAGCGGCGCCGAAGGAATAGACGAAGCCGTTACAGCTGGTTAAAACACCGTGGTAAATCAAGAGCCAGCCTTCGTCGGTCTCGATCGGAATCGGACCTGCACCGATCTTGGTCGATTGCCAGCCGCCCGCCGTGCCCATGACATAGCGATGCTTGCCCCAGTATGTCATATCGGGACTGTGACTCAAGAAGATATCGCCGAAGGGTGTATGGCCGTTATCGGAGGGGCGAGAGAGCATAACATATTCGCCGTTGATCTTTCTCGGGAACAAGACACCGTTTCGATTAAACGGCAGGTAGGCATTTTCGAGCTGATAGAAAGTCTCGAAATCTTCCGTATAACCTACACCGATGGTAGGACCGTGATAGCCGTTACACCAGGTAATGTAGAACTTTCCATCGATCTTGACCACACGCGGATCGTAGCGATACTCGAATTTCAAGACCTCGGGATCCGCGCCGATAAACTCGATCGGATCATGGTTGATCTTCCAGTTGATACCGTCTTCGCTTTCGCCCTTGTAGATATTCATGATGCGGGCTTTGTCGTCGCAGCGAAAGACACCGTAGAACTTGCCGTTGTGCGCCACGACCGCGCTGTTGAAAATCGAGTTGGACGAAGGAATCAAATCACGAGGGATAACCGGATTGCCATCGAAACGCCATACGGCTTCATGCTCCAAACCGGCGGGACGATCCTGCCAAGGCATGTTGGGGATACTGATACCGTTGATTATCTTTGCCATATTACTCCTTTTGGGTCTATACCCTTACCTTTCTCCCCTCGAGGGGGGGCCGTTCTTAGCTTTATTTTACGCCTTTTTTCCGTATGCGAAATAAGACGAAAGAAGCTCCAAGTAAAACCACTACTCCCGTAACAAATGCGATCAGGGCAGCTTGCCGGACACCTGTTTCTGCACCGTCGCTGGCATCTTCGTCTACTGAGGGTTTTATCTCTTTTGGGTCGAAAGTGCCGGGCTTATCTTTTGATTCTTCGCTTTCCGAAGTGCTCGTGTCCGCCTCTTCGATCCCGGGAGGAGTCGTGCCCGGCGCACCGTAGATACCATCGGCCGTTTTTGTCAGGACATAGGGCAGCTTCAGACCGCTTCGCATTTCAACCGTCAAATACAGATCGCCCTCGCTAAAGCGATTCAAAAGATCCACCGTGATCAGAATTCTGCCGGTATTGTGATTTACCTCATATTCTTCGCTATACGTCAGATAAGAAGACCAGTTCTGAGCCGAGACATTTTCTCCGGATGACGAAACGGCCCTGATTCGCTCTACTTCTTCTCCTTCGAAACTGGCGGGAATCAAAAACTCCCCGGCTTTCGTCTGTTTTTCTTCCAGATGCGCTTCTCCGGTACGAACGAGGGTCAAGAGCCAGTCCGGACCGCTGTCAAAGGACAAGCTCAGGCGAACCCGGGAAGCGGGAATCTGTTCGAGGGCTTCGTCGACGAAAGCTGCTTTCAGGATCAGTGTCTCATCGGAAAGCTCGTAATCCCTTCCCTCGCTTAATCGCCTGCCGGACTCCAGGGCCACCGCCACCGGCTGATTTCCGTTCAAGATCAGCGAAACAGAGGCATCCGCCCCCTCTCCCGGCGGCAGATACAGCGTGTCGAATTCAGTCTGAGAAGATCGTTTGCCAATGGCTTGCAGAATCGTAGCCGGCAGCATCGGATCTCGCCAAAAGAGCTTGCTGCGATCGAAATGCTGACCGTTATCCCAGAGCATCGTCGTTATCTGATATTGATCAGCTGTGTAAACGAGATAGTCGAAGAACTTTAGTTTCTCGCCTTGTTGAATGACATCGACGGACAAATCGAAACCGAGTAAGCCGTACTCTCCCAGAATGACGGGAATTCCATCGGAAATCAGCAGCTCATGGAGCAGTTTCATCTGCTTGTCGATCTCCGAACTCACCTCATCCGTAAAGCGAGTCTTCCCCCCGACATTCACGCTAAAGGGCCAGAAACCATAATAGTGGACCGAGGCGATTAAGTTGGGATCGTTCTTGGCGAGGATATTCTCCTTCAAGCGCCTGATTTTCGTTTCCGTGATACCGCCGACCAGCGTTTCCATGACGATTTTCCGATCGCTGTTTTGACCTCCGGAAGCGCGTATAATCTCGTAGGCTTCGTTATTCAATCGATCCGTGATATCGAAAAATTCGCTTGTTTCCAGGCCCCAGTCTTCGGAGAAGCGAGGCTCGTTAATCGCTTCGAAGATCAAGTTGCCGGGATAGTCTTTAAACGTCTCGGAAATCTGTTCCCAGACAGCGCGAAAACGCGGCAGCAGCATGTCGCTTCCGGACGGCATCTCGTAGAGCCATCTTGAATCGTGATGCATGTTGATCATGACGATGAATCCCGCATCCAGAGCCTGATCGACTACTTCCCGGACACGCTCCATATAAGTCGGATTGATCGTATACCCGGGTGCCGCGGCGATGAAAATATCCCAGGTGACCGGAATGCGAATACTCTTGAAACCTTCATCCCGGATCGCCAGGAGAAGCTCTTTCGTGACTTTCGGATTCCCCCAGCTGGTCTCGCCGCCGGTCGCATCGAAGGTGTTGCCAAGATTCCATCCTGGCTGCATAGCCAAGGTCAGATCCATTGCGTTCATCGCATCAATCTCCTTTGTTGATCCTTTGCCCCTATCATTGGCAAAGGCAGTCCCCGCAGGCAGAAGCAAGAGCGTCATAAACAGTACTACCGAGAGTAAAACAGCAAATCGTCGCATCAAAATCTTCATCATTCGACTCTTTCATACACAGCTATACGCGGGCGGCTGCTCCGTAGAGAAACGGCAGGTCTTAGTGTTTCACGGCGGCTACCGAATCCCTCGGACAAAAGCGAACCTTAATGACTTTCCTCATATGCTCGCAGTCGTTCTTTTTCTGCTCGATTTTACGCAGGATGTCCTGCACGGTGATCTCGCACATCACTTCCCGATCGATTTTCACGGTCGTCAGTGGCGGGGTTGTCATTTTTGCGTAGAGCGAATCGTCAAAGCCGACAATCGACAAATCTTCGGGCACGCGAATGCCCTCTTTTTCCAGTTGCTTCATCAGAAGATAAGCCGATTCGTCGGAGTTGGAAAAGACAGCCGTCGGCCGATCCTCGGGCAGCTTCATCTCCAAAAAGATACCTGCATCGTTTCGATCTTCGATGATATATTCGTAATCTCCGGCCAGCCCATATGTCAATAGCGCTTTGTGATAGCCCAGATAGCGATCCATAATACTGGTCGTCTGCCGGATGGATCCCAGGAAGGCGATCTTTTTGTGTCCCTGCAGGATCAGGTGTTCCGTCGCCATAAAACCCCCGGTGATGTTGTCTTGAACGATGGCATCTTCATCTTCATCCGAATGGTTGAAGTCCAGACAAATCAGAGGTACGCCCGTTGATCTAAGCATCTCGACATAGGCTTTACTAAACTGCCCCAGCACAATAATCCCCGCAACATGATTACCCAGAAGGAAATGTGGCGACTTACAACGAAGGTCTTCTTCGTTACTGACGATTTCCACGATACCGAAATGGCCCCGGTCGACCAACTGTTTGACCAGCATCTGATAGAGGTCAAAATAGTAAGAGTTGCTGTTCTGAAAATAATTCTTCGGGACCAGGATCCCGATGTTGTGATTTAGCTTCGCCTCTAACCCCGGAAGCATATCTTCTGCCGGTCGCGAGATCCGTTGAACATAACCCAGTTCTTTAGCCAGCTCGAGAATGTCCCGGCGAAGCTCGGGACCGACGCCGTCCTTTCCTGCCAGAGCTTTTGAAACCGTGACGATGCTCACGTCCAGTCGCATGGCAATATCGGACATGGTTACTTTTTTTCGTCGGTTCATTGAATACCTCGCTTACGTAAAAACCAAAATATTAACTGATAATTAACTTCAGTTTACTTAAGTTTAAGTTAACAGCAAGCTAAGATAAGGAAAAACGTTAATCTGTCTAAACTCTCCCCCGTCTTTATTCGCCGAATGACAAGAGGCGCTTGCCTGCGGCTTTCATCCGGCTATCCTTACTAAATAAGAGCGGATGGTCCGGTCTGTTTTTGACCGGAAAATGATTGAGCCAGGAGCGTTGATCCGACATTCCCCAGAGACTGACGTTTTCGATGACCCGCTTGTATTCCCGGAAGATAGAGAATATCTCGGCATAACGTTCGGCCTGTAGTTCTTCGAGTTCGCTGCTCAGACCTGCGATGGCAACATCTTCGCGCGAGCGATAGACAGATACATCCAGTTCCGTGATATGAAGCTTTAGATCCAATGCGGCAAAATCCTCGATCGCGGCCCGGATCGCGTCTTTCCCGGGGTAGTAAAGATTCCAGTGACACTGCATGCCGATGCCGTCAGGCTCTAAACCGGCCGCTTTCAGCTCCCGGAGCATTTGAATCATGCGGCTGCGTTTACCGGCTTCGGCCTCGTTGTAATCGTTATAGAAAAAAGGCATGTCCGGATCGATATCCCGAGCCAGAGTAAAAATACGCTCCAGATAGCGATCGCCCAGGATGGCCCGCCAGGGACTTTCGCGAAGTATGCCCGGTCCGTCGTCCGAAACCGCTTCGTTCACCAGATCCCAGCAGCTCGTCACGTCGCGATAACGTGGCAGCACGGTTTCCAGATGCATCCTTAAACGAGCGAGCAATGCGTCCGGCGTTAGCTTCTTTTCCTGCTTTTCATCCAGAAAAAACCAGCCCGGTGTCTGGTTATGCCAGACAAGAGTATGACCGCGCAGCTTCATGCCGTGCTCTCGGGCGAAGTTGGCAACGATATCGGCACTCGTAAAATCAAAGCATTGGTTCTTATCATAAAGCGACGAAGGTTTCATCTCGTTCTCGCAAGTTAAACTGTTGAAATGCCGGGCGACCAGATCGCCGGATTCCTCCAGTACGCGCGGGTTGACGGCTACGCCCAAATCGAAATCTGCCCCAAAGACATCTTTTAAACGACGATCGTCAGCTGTGTATTCAGTCACATCCAGTTTGTAATCTTTATCCATTAAGAACCACCTCCGGCCTAAGAATAG
The DNA here is from genome assembly GCA_050309435.1 of Fastidiosipilaceae bacterium. Classification (GTDB taxonomy): domain Bacteria; phylum Bacillota; class Clostridia; order Saccharofermentanales; family Fastidiosipilaceae; genus CAYXVJ01. Next base: position 61,878 of record JBNRMJ010000003.1, on the reverse strand, counting down.
TGGAAATTCATACAATCGACTGAGCCGAACTTGCGAGATTCTGTTTAGTTTTTGCCAAATGTTGCGTTTGAATTTGAAGAGCACGATATTATTCTCTAAGATTGTTATATGAATCACAGGAGCAAAGCAATCACCGGCCAAGGCCATGTCCATCTGAGATCAAAGTCTATCAATTGAAAGGATGTGTATTATGCAGTATCTCCGAGATTTGGGAAATTCCGTTCTGGATGCGATTCCCGGCATCCTCGCCGCCATCGTGATCCTTCTGCTGGCCCTTTTGGTCAGCTGGCTGGCTAAAGTCATCGTCACGAAGGCCCTGAAAGCAACGAAACTGGATAAAAAACTAAACCGCGTGAGTCTGGAGGATAAGAAAGGGGCCACCACTGTAGATTACCTCGGGCGTCTGGTCTTTATCATCGTTTTCATACTCTTCTTACCCAGCATTTTCGCTTATCTGGGTCTGGAAGGTGTTGCGGCTCCCATCGGCAACATGGTAAACGCCATCATCAACTTCATCCCGAACATTTTCGCGGCGGCTTTGATCCTGTTTATCGGCTTTTTCGTGGCCAAGATCATCCGCGACCTCTTGATCCCTTTGCTTCGCAAGATCGGCCTGGATCGTTTCCAGTCGCCTAAGAAGACAGCCGCAACAGACGCTGCCGCCTCCGCCCCTCGTCTGTCGACAATCGTGGCCAATATCGTTTATGTCCTGATCCTCATCCCGATCGTGATAGCGTCACTCCAGGCTTTGAAGATTGAAGCGATTTCTCTGCCGGCAATCTCTATGCTGAATCAGATTTTCGTTTTCATTCCTCAGCTTCTCATGGCGCTGGTGCTCATCACTCTTGGTGCATTCATCGCCCGTTTCGTCGGAAATCTGCTGACTCAACTGCTTGAAGGCGTAGGAGCGGACAAGTGGATTTCCGACCTGATGCCCTCGGACGTTTCGCTGCCGAAGTTTTCGCTCTCGAAGCTGGTCGGACGCCTCGCGCAGATCGTGATCCTGCTCTTTTTCATCGTCGAAGGTCTGAACGTCATCCGGCTTGAAATCCTGCAGATGATCGGCGCCGCCATTATTACGTATCTGCCCAACGTTCTGGTCTCGGTAGTGATCCTGCTGGCCGCCTTGTTCCTCGCCAGCTGGCTGGAAAGCTTTATCAAGCTGAAATTAAGGGATTCTCGCGGTGTAGCCATTCTGGCCAAGGTAACCATCATGATATTGGCTTTATTCATTGTTTTCGATCAACTGAATATCGCGGCTTCGACCATCAATACAGCCTTCAGCTATATGATGCTGGGTCTGTCGGTGGCCTTTGCCCTCGCGTTTGGCCTTGGCGGACGGGATTTCGCGAGAAAGACCCTCGATCAGGTCTCGAAGCGGGCCGAGGAAGTGGCTTCCGATTACCGCGAAACGGAAGATCGTAAGCTCGAAGAAGAAATGCAGGAGGCTTCGTTTGACCCGGCGTTCACGGCAGATCCGCCGTTTGCCGCGCCTGATGTCGTGCCCGAAGACCTGTCGGATCAAGACGACGATCCTATCCTGCCGGAGCTCTAATTCTTGCGGGATAATTTAGTGTTTAAGCAGATCAATTTCAGGACCTTGCGTTTGACGCAGGTCCTGAAAGCCGCTGTCGGTTCCGGTCTAGCGATTATAATCGCGCTTGCTCTTGGGCTGATGAATGCGCCTTCGGCCGGCATCGTTACTCTCCTGACCATACAGAACACGAGGCGGGAAACGATTCAACTGGTCTTGAAGCGTTTGGCCGGTTTTGTGCTGGCGACGCTTTTACTCTGGTTTTCCTACTCTGTGGCCGGTTTCGACGCTCCGGGCTTTGGGCTCTTTGTCTTGCTTTTTGTCGGCCTGGCCAATTTACTCCAACTGACCGATGCCATTTCCATGAATGCCGTTTTGGCGACTCATTACCTCGTTTGGGGCGAAGTAACGCCGGCGCTTGTGTTGAACGAGGCGGGGCTGCTCTTTGTCGGGATGAGCATCGGCATTCTTCTAAATTTGGCCATGCCGCACACCCTGCCTTATATCCGCGAGGAACAGGCCAAACTGGACGGCTGCATCGCCGATCTTTCTTGTCGTATTGCGGCCAATTTGAGAGGCGAGGAAAAGCTGCTTGATTTCGAGACGCTAAACGAACAGATGGAACACACCCGAAAGCTTTCGCTGGAGCTCGTGGATAACACGCGACGGCAATACACCCGCTATCTCGCCGCTTACCTCGAGATGAGACGTCAGCAGATTCATGTACTCGAGAACATCGCCAAACGAGCAGAAGATCAAAACGAGGTTTTACCTCAGAGTCTCGACATGGCCGCATTCCTGGAACGAATCGCAGCCGACTTTTCCGAAAACAACGATGCCTTTACCCTGCTCAGCGAGTGGGAAGCACTCCGGACTGCCTACCGCGAGCAGCCCTTACCAGAGACACGGGCGGAGTTCGAATTGCGGGCTGGCCTTCTGCAGATCCTGGAGGACTTGCATTACTTCCTTTCGCTGAAGGCTTCGTTTTACCTTGACTGGAGCGACATCGAGAAGTAAGCTTGTCGATATATTTTCGCGCTATGCATGATATTTACAGAGGTAATGACCGTGAACGACAGACCCGTACCCAATCCCGATATACCCCTGATTCGAACCCTGCAGCCGTTGCTCGGCCCTTACGCCGCTCAAGTGGAAGTAAGCGAGACGCGCTTGGTCTTCGGCGGCCAGACCGCCAGCCGCAGCAGTAAAATCACCGGCTTCGTATTAATCGCGACGGGCATCGCGCTTTATGCCGCTATTTTGCTTCGGATGAGCGGACTTTTCCCCCGGATGTTTGCCGGTCTGGGCGCCACGATTCTGCTTTACGTCGGTATTTTCTTCTTGCGCTATTATCATGCCGTCATCTTCGATCAGGAAGCCCGGACGATTTTCCTCGATACCCAACGCAAGAACCACCGCTTCGCGTCGTTTAATGATGTCCGTCATTTTAAAGAAACCGAACACCGTCAGAAAGGCCGCTACCGGGCCACGACACTGAATGTGGTCCTGAAAGACGAACGCGAACTTCGGCTTCTTACCTATAAAAAAGATAAGCTTCCGGATAATTTCCCCACGGAAATCAATCGCATTCTGTGGTCCTGGATGAACGGACGGAAAGGCAATTAAATGAGCGGATATATCATGGACTTAAGAGCCCTCGTCGGCAAAAGACCCCTGCTCCAGTGCGGAGCCAGCGTAATCGCGATCAACGAAAAAGGCGAACTTCTGCTGCAGCGCCGCGGCGACGACGGCAGCTGGGCTTATTGCGGCGGTTCCGTGGAGCCCGGCGAACGGGTCGAGGAAGCGGCAGCCCGAGAGTTTTTCGAGGAAAGCGGCCTGTCGGCTCATAAGCTCGAGCTATTCAATGTCTTTTCCGGTCCCGAAATGCACCACATTTATCCGAACGGCGACGAAGTGCATAACATTGACATCCTTTTTATCTGCCGTGAGTTCTCCGGGGAGTTGAAGGCGGACGGCGACGAGGTTCTGGAACTTGCGTTTTTCGCTCCGAATGCACTGCCAAAGCCGATTTTCACGGCGAACCGTCTTCCCTTATCGGTGTTTTTGACTTCATTGGGAATAGATCCGGCCTCGCAATCTCTTGGATGATGTTTCGAATTAATTCACGATACGTTATATATTGCCTCAAGCTCATCTGATATAATGTAAATACTCTTTTTACGTTTGTTTTGCCATGCCCTTCGGCGATCGCAAACAGGCATCCGACAGATGAAGCAGCGCTTTTTGAAGTGATCGCAGAGTCACTTTGCTTGTTATTATCTGACTACAGGAGGATGAATTTAAGCATGACAGATACACCCAATACGGGGAATTTCAATGGTTCCGAACAGAGTGGTCAGGAACCTCATATCCGGCCCATCCGGCGCTCCGATGCGCCCCGGGTCTTTCGCACGCATGACGAAGTCACCAGAAACGACACGGCCATTTCCAAACAGCAGCGCCAGACGGCTCGCCAGACAGCCAGACTGAAAGCCGACCGCTCGCAGAACAATGCCCGACCGGCCCGCATCGCCAATGACCCTGCTCTATCGCAAGCGGTAAATGCAGGTCAAATTCCGATCGAAGCCTATGTCGCGGGTTCTGCAGTCAGACGCCAGGAGCGCGAAGATATGCTCTTGAATCAGGCTCTGCAGCAGCTCTCCTTGTCCGACCGTCGTCGTTATAAGCGCGAACTGCAGCGTTTGAGAAAGAATCTGCGCAAACGGGTGAGCGGCAAGCCGACTCGTCCCGCCTTCCTTCAGACGCCCAGCGAGATCGCCGGACGCCTGATCGGGCGCGTCTTTAAGATTACCGCACTCGTAATGGCTACCGTCCTCTTTTTCGTCGCGGGTGTCGGCGGCGGCATGCTTCTGGCTTACTTCTCCTCGACCGACAAACTCGATCCTACACTCTTATCTGTAGGTTCCCAGACATCCACGATGTATGGTGCCGACGGTCAGGTTATTTCGATTTCTACCGGTTCCAGTAACACCGACAGAGAATATGTCTCCATATACGAGGTCAAGCACACCTATATCGACGAGGCCTTTATCGCGATCGAAGACGAGCGCTTTTACGATAACATCGGTATTGACCCGAGACGTATCGCCAGTGCGGTAGTGTCGGCTATTGCCAACGGCGGTACCGCGACTCACGGCGGTTCGACGATTACCCAGCAGACAGTCAAGATGCTCACGGGTAAAGACGAGATTTCGGCTTCGCGTAAGGTGCAGGAGTGGTATAACGCCCTGCAGCTCAAGCAGGCTCTGACCGATGACGAGATCATGGAACTGTATCTGAACCTGGTTCCGATGGCCAACTCCTATGTCGGTATCCAGTCGGCAGCCAAGGCCTATTTCGACAAAAACGCCTCCGAACTGACGCTCGAGGAAGCGGCTTTTCTGGCCGGTATTCCCAAGGGCCCGTCCATCTACAACCCGCGTACCGAAACCGGCATGCGTAACGCTCTGCGCCGTCAGCGTATCGTCCTGGCCAAGATGTACGAACTGATGATGATCACGAAGTCCCAGTACGAAGCGGCTTTGAATAACGAACTGGTCTTCCGCCAGTCGGCTCCGGCCATCAGCGGTACCAGCATTAACTCTTACTTTGCCGAGCATGTGTACGAAGAAGTCATCAAGGACTTGCAGGAACAAAAGGGTTACACCCTGCAGGCGGCCAGAAACATTGTCTTCAACGGCGGTGTCGAAATCTACACCACCTTCGATGCGAAAGTACAGTCTTTCGTCGACAAGACCTTTAGCAAGCCCGAGCTCTTCGCGGCGGATCCTTCGCGTTACGAAGGCCTGCCCGACTTGCCTCAGGCGGGTATGGCGATTATCGACAACGAATCCGGTGCTGTAATTGCCATGGGCGGCGGTTTCGGCGAGAAAACAGCCAACCTGGTCATGAATCGCGCGACCGATATTGCCCGCCAGCCCGGTTCTTCGACCAAGCCTCTGAACGTTTATGCCCCCGGTATCGAGATGAACAAGATTACCGGTGCCACGATTATCAACGACGAAATGGTCTATCTGGATCCGGACAACCCGGATACGCCTTATCCGCGAAACGCCTATTATCCGGAATACCGCGGCGAGATGACGGTGCGAAATGCCGTCAAGATCTCGAACAACGTTCCTGCGGCCAAGGTCATGCTGGATATCGGTATCGATAACTCCAGATACTATTTAGCCAAGGTCGGCATCGATCGTATCAACGACCCGGCTCAGATCTCGATGGCGGTCGGTGGTTTCTATCAGGGAATGTCGCCGCTCGAAATGGCTTCGGCCTTCTCGGTCTTCCCGAACGGCGGCCTCTGGACCAAGCCTTACTCTTACACGAAAGTGCTGGACGTCAACGGCAACGAGCTATTATCCAACAGCCCCGATTTCCAGGTGGTTTACCGCCCGGATACGGCCTTCATGATGAGCAAGATTCTGGAAGAAACGGTTCTTCCCGCGAACAACCGCTTCTACTACGACGGTTCGGCAGCGCTTTACGGCATGGTGGAGAATGCCAACGGCGAAATCATCGCAACAGCCGGCAAGACCGGTACGACGGACGATCAGAAGGATAAGTGGTTTGCCGCCTTTACGCCGTATTACTCAGCTGCCGTCTGGTATGGTCTGGATACGCCGCGAGCCATTCCCGGCCCGGATAACGAAGGCGCCAAGCGTATCTGGTTCGATGTCTTCGATAACCTGCTGCTGGATTACCCGGCTGCCGACTGGGAGATGCCAAGTAACATCATCGCCCTGGAGATTGACGTCAACACGGGCATGCTTGCGACCGAAGCCTGCCGGCGTGATAATCGGCTCAACGTCATTACGGAGTATTTCGTCAACGGTCATCCGCTGACCCCGACCGAAGACTGTTCGCTCCATAATCATACGGAAGAGCAGGAAGAGAGCCGTGAAGAGCCTGACGAGAACGAAGACGAGGCGGGCGATAACGAAGAAACCGAGCCCGCTTCGACCACGACCGCTCCTTCTGGCGAGACGTCTCAGACGACAACGACTCCTGCAAGCAGCGAGACGACAACGACCACTGCCGCGACGACAAGCACTGCAACAACGGCCGCTCCCTAAGTTTCATCACAAAATAAAGTAAACCCGCTTCGAGAGCCGTGATCCGGTTTCCTGAAAGCGGGTTCTTTTATGTAAGTATGGAGTCTTTAACGGCCGGAAAAGAAGCTTCCGACGGGGCGTCCGGCGAGGATATCGGCCAGTTCGCCGGGCCTGTGACCCTGGGTAATCACCATGTCGATGCCGGCTGATTTCGCAAGCCTGGCTGCCTGGATTTTCGTCTTCATGCCACCGGTTCCCAGATCGCTGCCGCTCTTACCGCCCAAGGCTTCGATCTCGGGCGTAATCTCGTTTATGTACGAGATCAGGCGGGCCGGTTCTTCGCCGTCCCGGAGCTCGGCATGGGGGTCCAGATCATAAAGACCGTCGATATCCGAAAAGAGGATTAAGGCATCGGCCTTACAGATTTCGGCTACGATTGCCGACAAGGTATCGTTATCGCCGAATGAACCGTTATGTAAAAGCTCCCTGGTCGATACCGTATCGTTTTCGTTCACGATGGGTAAAACCGATTTGGCCAGAAGAGCTTCGAAGGTATTTTCGATATTCACGCGGCTGTCGGGATCATCGACATCGTCTTTCGTCAGGAGAATCTGCGCGGCGATATGCCCGTACTCGGATAAAACACGGCTGTAAAGATTCATCATATCTGCCTGACCGATGGCCGCCATCGCCTGTTTCTCGGGAAGCCCGGTCGGACGTTTCGTCTCGCGCAGCCGTTTCATTCCGATCGCAATCGCACCGGAGGAGACCAGGATCATCTCTTTTCCTTGATTCATCTGGTTGGCCAGGGCCCGGCAGATTCGCTCCAGATTTTCCAGATCCGCGGCCCCGTCGGCATAAGTCAAGGTCGAGGTACCGACTTTAACAACGATCCGTTTGGCTTCGCGAAGCCTGGCTCGCGCTTGAAGTTCCTGTTCTGAATGGGTGGACATTATCTATCTCCTTTGGTAAAAATCAAGGTTAAATGGGATCTTTCATCATATATCCTTTATCTTAGCGTTTTTCTTCGAGATAATATAGATTCACTGTTATATGTCGGGGAAGATTGAACGCAGTCGATTCTTACCACGAAACGAATCACATATTATAATGTCTATATAAGCATATTTCGTAGATGATTTACGCCGCAGGAGGCAATATGAAAAAAAGAGAAGCATACATCAGTTGGGACGAATACTTCATGGGAGTGGCTCTTTTGGCTGCCATGCGCAGTAAGGATCCGAGCACGCAAGTCGGTGCCTGCATCGTCAATTCGGATAAGAAAATTATCTCGACCGGCTATAACGGTCTGCCCACCGGCATTTCCGATGACGATTTCCCCTGGAGCAGAGAAGGCGAATTTCTGGAAACCAAGTATCCCTATGTTTGCCATGCCGAGTTAAACGCCATTTTAAACCAGCCGGGTACAAGCCTCAAGGGCTGTTCGATTTATGTCGCCCTCTTTCCTTGTAACGAGTGCTGTAAGGCCATCATCCAGTCAGGCATATCCGAGGTGGTTTATCTCTCCGATAAATATGCCGATACGGACGGGACAATCGCTTCGAAGCGAATGTTCGAAGCAGCCGGTGTAAATCTCCGCCGCATGACCCCCGAGCGAGACGGCTTGTCCATCAATTTCCGGGTCGAGGCATGAAATGAACAGCGTCGACGTCAATGATTCCTACCTTATCAACGGTTTGACCGAAGATGAAGTAAGACAACGCGTCGAAGCCGGTGATATTAATCATGACACCGGCCCCGAAAGTCGCAGTTACGCTCAGATCATAAAAGCAAACACGCTGACGTTTTTCAATTTCTTTAACGCCATCCTCGCATCGGCGGTCGTTATTTTCGCGATTCGAAATCCGAGTTTATGGGCTAATCTGGCATTTATGGGTGTCGTATTCTGGAACTCGGCTCTGGGTATCGTTCAGGAAATCCGGGCCAAACGCGTGGTCGATAAACTGAATATTCTGACTCAAAAGGAAGTCACGGTCCTTAGAAACGGCGAAAAGAAAAATATCCCCGTCGATCAGATCGTTAAAGACGATATCTTCTTTCTGAAGCGCGGCGATCAGCTCAGCGTCGATGCCCAAGTCCTTGATACGACGGGACTGGAAGTTGACGAATCCCTGCTCACGGGAGAATCCCGGGCCATCAATAAAGAGCCGGGTGACACGCTGCTGGCCGGCAGCGTGGTTCTAGCCGGTTACTGCCGGGCCGGGGCGGTTGAAATCGGTCAGCACACTTATGCGAAAGGCATCTTCGACGAGGCGAAAAAAGAGAAAAAAGCCGAGTCCATGCTGGTAGCCGAAATGGAGCGGCTGGTGCGGGGAGTTGCGAAAATTATTTTACCGCTGGGCCTGCTCTTAATCTTGAACGGCATCCTCTTCGATGCCGGTATGGATAGCGAAACGCTTGTCGTCACGACCGTCTCGAACCTGGTCAGCATGATACCCGAGGGACTGGTCTTGCTCACGACGATGGCGCTGGCGGTCAGTGTCGTGGTGCTGGCCCGTCATCATACCATGGCCCAGACTTTATCCGGGATCGAATCTCTGGCCCGGATCGATGTGCTTTGCCTTGATAAAACCGGCACCATCACCACGGGAGAAATCGAGGTAGAAGATATCATCTTGCTCGATGAGAGTAAATTAGTCGAGGATGCCGAAATCGCGCTCCTCAATTTATGCCGCGTTTTCGGACAAGAGGGCATCAGTTCGACTCAGGATGCTTTAAATCGTTTCGCCTCGGCTAAACTCGAAAACTCATACAAAGATCAAACGCCCTGGAGCATGAAAGCCACTATTCCGTTTTCTTCTGAGCGAAAATACTCTGCCGTATGCTTTGATAATCGTGGCAGTTACGTCATCGGAGCCGTCGAGTTTGTGTTTCAAAACGAAGCTTTGGCAGATGCAGTCCGTGAGCGACACGACCTGATCGCGGCAGACGGTAAACGTGTTTTGGTTCTGGCGCATAGCACGCAGGATTTTCCCGGAGTAAAACCTGCAAGCGTCGATCAGGCTCCCGCTTTACCCGCCGGCCTTACGCCTCTGGCCCTCCTGGTACTGGTGGATCAGATACGACCGGACGTCGTTGAAACCCTGGATTATTTCCATAGCCAGAATGTAGCTTTGAAAATCATATCCGGTGATAATCCGCTGACCACGGCATCGGTCGCCAGACGCGTCGGCATCCGGAACGCCGAAAAAGCCGTCGATATGAGTCTTCTCGACGATCAAACCGATCTCTCGAGTCTGGTCGAGGAGAATAATGTTTTTGCCCGTGTGTCTCCTTATCAGAAGCATCAACTCCTGATGGCGCTTCAGAAAACGGGCCACCAGGTCGGCATGACCGGTGATGGCGTGAACGATGTTCTGGCTCTGAAGGGAGCGAACTGCTCGGTCGCGATGGCAGCCGGCAGCGACGCGGCCCGGGCTGTGGCCGATATCATTCTCTTAAACAACAACTTATCCTCCATGGTGAAGGCCGTGTACGAAGGAAGACGTGTCATCAATAATATCCAGCGGGTTGCGATCCTTTTTCTGGTCAAAACCTTCTATGCCACGGCCATGGCCATTTTAATGGTGGTTTTCCCGCTCATCTATCCTTTGTACCCGGTTCAGGGAACCCTGATCAACACCTTGATGGTTGGTATTCCTTCTTTCTTCCTGGCGCTAAAACCCAACCGCGCCCGCGTTTCGGGTAAATTTCTGGCCAATGTTTTACCTCAGGTAACGATACCGGCTCTGACAATTATCGTAAGCTGGATTACCGTTCAGATTGCAGCCGCACTAAGGGGCTGGACCTACGATGATATCTCTACCGTCTCGCTCTTGATCGTCGGAGCCATCGCTTTAATCACGCTCTTTCGTGTCAGTGTTCCCTTTGATCTGGGGCGTATAGCTATGATCCTGCTGAGTCTCGCTGCCTTTATCGCGGCCTTGATCATATTCCCCTGGATCCTTCGGACCCTGCCCATGAACCGGCGTTTGTTCAAACTGGCCGTCGCCTTTATTCCGGCGACGATTTTACTGTATATGTTTTTTGACTTTATGGTTCAAGATTGGATCAAGAAGGGCTATTGGGCGAGGCTCATGAGCGGAATCAAGCGGATCCTTCGACGAAGTTAAGGGTTTCGATATATAATGAGGTAACAGATGGGTAGAGAATCTGTTAGCTAAAAACATATATCCGAAGCAGAAAGGACAAGCCGATGATCAATATCGAAAAGATCGATGCGGTGATTGCCGCGACAGGCGCGGAATATGCGGTCGTTCGTCAGGCACTGCTGGCGACGGACGGTGATGTAGCCGCCGCCATTCGCATGATTCTTAACCGGCAGCGAGACCGGGCCGAAGAAGGTCAGGAAGAAAAGGAAGCCGAATTCCGAAGCGAAGACGCCGATGGTTCTGACAGAAACACGGGCGGTCAGACGGCCGAAGAACGCCGCCAGTTTAATTATCAGGCTCAAATCGACGATATCATCGCGGTCATTAAGGAAATCTGGCGCAGCGGTAATGCAAGCTCTCTTATTGTGGAGAAAAACGGAAAGACAGTCTTGAATTTATCCTTGACGGTCAGTGCATTTATTCTGATCATCACGCCTTTAATTTCGTTGATCGGTTTGGGTACGGCCATCCTTAGCGAGTACACCATTAAGATTCAGATGGTGAACGGCGAAGTCATCGATGTCATTGAATATTCGCTCAAGCATGGTCCGGGCCGGCATCGCATCGAAAACGAAGACCAATAGCATTCGTATCACAGGAGAAAATCGATTATGAGTTTATTAAAACATGTCAATGTGCGTCAGGGAACGGCATCCACCAGTCGTTTCTCGCACGGCAATACGCTTCCCTTAAGTAAAAGACCTTTCGGTATGTCTGCCTTCGCTCCGCAGACAAACTGGAATCCGAACTTCTTTCATCCCGCCGACAGAGCGCTCGAGGGAGTTCGTCTGACCCATCAGCCCAGTCCCTGGGTCAACGATTTCTCCGCTCTGCTCTTTATCCCGCAGTCCGGTAAAGCATTCTCCCATCAGGGAAACATCTGGTCCGGTTATCGTCCGGAAGAAGCCGTACTGACCCCTGCTTATCAGAAACTTGATTTCCTTCGCGCCCGAGCCACCTGGCAGCTGACTCCGACGGAACGCGCGGCCGTTATCCTTCTGGATTTTGACGAATCGGTAACCCTGCCCCGCTTGGCCATCCGCCCCATGGACGCCCAAACAACGATGACACTGGATGCCGAACGCGGCCGTCTGGAAGGTTCGACCGATTTCAGCACGCATCCGGTGGCCGACGGTTTCAGGCTTTACTTTGCCATGGATATCGTGGCGGGTATCAACGAAGACGAAACACTGGCGATCAATAACGACACGACTCAGAAACAGGCGCTCTCGAACGAGGGTGTCGGTGCCGGCATGAACATCGCCTTCACTCAGAACAAGATCGAAATCCGTCTGGGTCTCTCCTTTATCAGCTGCGAACAGGCCTGGCTGAATCTTGATCGCGAACTCGGAGATAAGTCTTTCAATGAGCTCCGCGAAGAAAGCGAAGCGCTCTGGGAAAGCTACCTGAGTAAAATCACCATCGAGAGCGATGACGAAGCGGTCCTGGATACCTTCTATTCCTGCATGTATCGTCTTTTCTTGTTCCCCAACCAGATGGACGAGATCGATGCCTACGGAAACAGAGTCCATGCTTCGGCTTACGACGGGAAAGTCCATCCCGGTCCCGCCTATACGAATAACGGTTTCTGGGATACCTTCCGCACGGTCTATCCGCTTTACTCGCTCATCTGCCCCGAGCGCTATGCCGATATTCTCGAAGGTTATGTGAACGCCTATCGCGAAAGCGGCTGGTTGCCGAAGTGGCCTTCGCCTGCCGAAACGGGTATCATGCCCGGTACCCTGATCGATGCGGTAATCGCCGATGCGGCCGTCAAGGGAATCGGCTCGAGAGAAGTACTCGAGAAGGCGCTCGAAGGCGCATTGAAGCATTCCGTAACCGAAGCCGAAACCGATCGTCTGGGTCGTCGAGGTGTTGCCGATTATGTGAGACTCGGTTATGTCCCCAAGGATAAATACCATGAGAGCATCAACCGCAGCCTCGACTACATCTACGGCGACTTTTGTATCGCTCAAACGGCCAAGGCTCTGGGTAAAGACGAGTACGTCGACGAGTACCTGGCCAAGGGTCAGAATTACCGAAAACTCTACGATCCGGAAAGCGGCTTTATGCGCGGCCGTACGGAAGCGGGCGATTTCGTCGATCCCTTCGATCCTTTCGCCTGGGGCGGCGACTATACGGAAGGCAGTGCCTGGCAGAACTCGCTGGCCGTTTATCACGATGTTGACGGCTTAATCGAGATCATGGGCGGCCGGGAGGCCTTTGTCGCTCATTTGGACAAGCTCTTTTCCACGCCTCCGTTCTACACGATCGGCAGCTATTGGGGCGAGATACACGAGATGACGGAGATGGCAGCCGTCGACTTCGGACAGTTCGCGATTTCGAACCAGCCCAGCTTCCATATCCCCTACCTTTATGTTATTGCCGGTGAAAGAGATAAGGCGGTTTACTGGCTGGAGAAAGCCACCAGAGAACTGTTCTCGGCTCGTCCCGACGGTTTCCCGGGTGACGAGGATAATGGCAGTATGGCCGGCTGGTATATCCTGACGATGCTGGGCTTCTATCAGATCTGCCCCGGTAAGGCGGAATATGTAGTCGCCAAGCCTCTGGTCAAACGCGCCGAGCTGAAGCTCGAAGACGGCAGAACCGCAGTTATTACTCGCGGCGAAGACGGAACATTTACACTCAACGGCGAAGCTGTAACCGATGCCTACCTGGCACACGAGAACTTCGTCAATCCGTAAGTCTTAAGAAAATTAAGTAAGTAGCACCCCGGCAGGCGACAGGCTTCCGGGGTGCTTCTTTGTCTGTTTTGAGTCGGCAGAGTCTGCCTTCTTATTACTGCTTATCTTTATACTCGTTGGCCGCTTTGATAAAGTCGGCGAAGAGAGGATGCGGGCGATTCGGTCTGGACTGGAACTCGGGGTGGAACTGAACACCGACAAACCACGGATGATCGCGCAGTTCGAGGGCTTCGACCAGGCCGGATTCCGGATTGCGACCGGATACGATCAGGCCGACTGCTTCCAGTTGAGGCAGGAATTCGTCGTTCATCTCGTAGCGATGACGATGACGCTCGGAGATCAGGGTAGATCCATAAGCTTCGTACATCTTCGTGCCTTCGGTAATCGCACAATCGTAAGCACCCAGACGCATCGTACCGCCGAGAATAACGGAGGTCTGATCGGGCATGCGATCGACGACGGGGTAAGGTGTTTCCGCATCGACTTCGGTCGAGTTGGCAGCTTTCAGGCCGGCTGCATTACGGGCGATCTCGATGGAGGCGACTTGCAAACCCATGCAAATGCCGAAGAAAGGAAGCTTGTTTTCGCGGGCATAGCGAACAGCGGTGATCTTGCCTTCGATACCGCGAACGCCAAAGCCGCCGGGCACGAGGATACCGTCGACGTCACCCAGGGTTTCGGCCGCATTGGCTTCGGTCAGATCATCGGCGGCAACCCACTTGATGTCAACACCGGTGTTCTCGCGAATACCGCCGTGAGTCAGCGACTCAACGACACTGAGGAAGGCATCGGGCAGAGCCACGTATTTTCCGACCAGAGCAATACGAACGCGACGGGCCGGATGAAGATGCGTGTTTACCATATTCTTCCAGGCAGTCAAATCAACGGGCGCAGCCTCCAGCTTCAGATCTTCAAGGACCAGGCGGGGCAGACCTGCGTTCTCCAGCATCAAGGGTACTTCATAGAGAGAGTCGCAGTTGGTATTCTCGAATACATGGTCGACTTTTACATTGCAAAAGAGAGCCATCTTCTCGCGCATATCCACTGGAATCGGATAGTCGCTGCGGCAGATCAGGAAGTCGGGCTGAATACCTGCTTCCTGGAGGGTTTTGACCGAATGCTGCGTGGGCTTGGTCTTGAGCTCGCCGCTGGCGGAGAGATAAGGCACAAGTGTCACATGAATATATAACACGTCGTTTTCCGGAAGCGAGAAATGCATCTGACGAATCGCTTCCAGGAAAGGCTGACCTTCGATGTCGCCGACCGTGCCGCCGATCTCGGAAATAACTATATCCGCACGCTCGCCGGCTTGAAGGATACGACTCTTGATTTCGTTTGTGATATGAGGAATCACCTGAACGGTACCGCCGTTATAGTCGCCGCGACGCTCTTTATTAATAACATTCTGATAGATTTGACCGGACGAGACCGATGAACGTCTGCTCAAAGGCGTGTCCAGAAAACGCTCGTAATGTCCCAGATCCAGATCGGTTTCCGCTCCGTCATCCGTAACAAACACTTCGCCATGCTGGAAGGGATTCATGGTGCCGGGGTCAACATTCAAATAGGGATCGAACTTCTGAAGAACTACATTAAAACCTCTGGCCTTCAGCAACTTACCCAGAGAAGCCGCCGTTATGCCTTTACCAAGCGATGAGACAACACCCCCGGTAACAAATATATACTTTGCCATCATCAACCTCCTCAACGACAGATGAAAAAATCACATATCGATTTAGTATATCAGATTCGACCCGCGTTTGAATCATGATCTTTTCTGCTTTTTTCACGAAAAACAGAGTTTTCTATCCGTTCAGCACATAACAAGAAGGCAGATACAAGCATTTCGTGCATCTGCCTTCCATGATTAATATTAAGAATAATTAGACGGTATAGGTGCTGGCCGCAGTATCTCCGCCTTCGCCCGTCCAGTTCGTATGGAACATTTCGCCGCGGGACTTGTCCGTGCGCTCATACGTATGGGCGCCGAAGTAGTCGCGCTGAGCCTGGAGCAAGTTGGCAGGAAGATTCGCAGAGCGGAAACCGTCGTAGTAAGACAGGGCTGCACTCATCGCGGGCATCGGAATACCGGCCAGAGCACCGCCTGCGACAACTTTACGCCAGGCCTCCTGAGCACCGTCGATTTCCTTGGCGAAGTACTCGTCAAAGAGCAGATCCTCGAGTTCGGGATTCTTGTCGTATGCTTCCTTGATATTGCCGAGGAAGACGCTTCTGATGATACAGCCGCCGCGCCACATCAGGGCGATACCTCCGTAGTTCAGGGACCAGCCGTAGGCTTCGGCCGCCGCATGCATCAGCGAGAAACCCTGGGCATAGGAAATGATCTTGGAGGCATAAAGCGCCTGTTCGAGGTTGGCGATGATATCATCCTTCTTACCGCCGATAACCGCTTCTACAGCACTGTTCGCCGCGATCTTGCGATCGGGACCGTTCAGAATCGAGGCCGCTTTCACGCGCAGATCCTTCAGCGAGCTCAGTGAACGGGCGAATACGGCTTCAACGATCAAGGTCAAGGGGTTACCGTGATCCAGAGCTTCGATGCCCGTCCACTTACCGGTACCCTTTTGTCCTGCTGCATCCAGCACGTAGTCGACAACCGCTTCACCGTCTTCGTCGCGATATGCGAGAATGTCTCTCGTGATTTCGATCAGATAACTGTCCAGCTTGCCTTCGTTCCACTTCGTGAAGATCTCGGACATTTCGTCATTTGACATACCGAGACCGTCGCGCATGATCTGATAGATTTCGCAGATCAGCTGCATATCGCCGTACTCGATGCCGTTATGCACCATTTTCACGAAATGTCCCGCACCGCCGTCACCGACCCAGTCGCAGCAGGGAGATCCGTCTTCAACCTTCGCGGCGATCGCCTGGAAAATGGGTTTGACATGCTCCCATGCGGCACGAGAACCGCCGGGCATCATGGAAGGACCCTTCAAGGCGCCTTCTTCTCCGCCCGAAACGCCGGTACCGACAAATAGCATGCCTGCCGCTTCAACTTCTTTGACACGACGCTCGGTATCGGGGAAATGAGAGTTACCGCCGTCGATGATGATATCACCCGGCTCCAGCAAAGGAATCAACAGCTGAATGAAAGCGTCTACCGGCGCTCCGGCCTTGACCATGAGCATGACCTTACGCGGTTTGGCCAGCTGATCTACCAGCTCTTCGAGCGAATATGCGCCGACAATGCTCATGCCTTTGGCACGGCCTTCGATGAAACGAGTGACCTTGTCGGTGGAACGGTTGAATACCGATACCTGAAAACCGTGGTTGGCCATGTTCATGACCAGATTCTCGCCCATAACGGCCAGGCCGATTAAACCGATGTCCGACTTTTTGATGTCTTTACTCATAAATATTACCTGTTCCCTTCGCTTGTCTATCAACGCTTGACGCGTGCATTACCTTCATAAATGGACCATACCTGTTCTTCGTCGGCAGGCATGCCATAGTCGGTCAACATGGTGGTGGCCAGTGCGCCGGTCGCCCAGGCGAACTTGACCCAGTCTTCGGGAGCCTTCTTCGTTAAGATCGCATAGAGGAGACCACCGACGAAACCGTCGCCGCCGCCAATACGGTCGAGGACCTGAATCTCACGGGGCTCTTCGACATGCCAGTTGCCGTTCTCGTAAACCAGAGCTCCCCACATATGTTCGTTGGCGCTTCTGACTTCACGCAGCGTATTGGCGAATACGGAGCAGTCGGGATATGCGGCATGAACCTTCTCGATCATGCCCTTAAAGCCGTCGATCTTACCTTCGAGGCCTTCGATCAGCTCCGTTTCCGGCCCTTCGATGCCCAGCGAGAGCTGGAAGTCTTCTTCGTTACCGATCAGGATATCTGCCAGAGAAGCGATTTCATGGAAAGCGGCGCGCAGTTCTTCTTCGCGGCCTTCCCAGAAGGAAGCGCGGTAATTCAGGTCAAAGGCGACCAGACTGCCTTCGGCCTTGGCTTTACGCGCAATATCCAGACAGAACTTACTGGTTTCTTCGGAGAGAGCGGCAATCAGACCCGAGAGGTGAACGATCCTGGCGCCTTCCGTGCCGAAAATGCGATCCAGATCAAAGTCATCAGCCTTCAGCGTACGTCCGACTTCACCGGCGCGATCGTTATGAACACGCGGTCCTCTCAGACCGTAACCGCTGTCGGCGATATTAAATTGATGGCGATAACCCCAGGGTCCGCCCTGCGGGACATCCAGGCCCTCGAACTGCAAGCCTCTGAAGCCAAGGTCGCTCTTAATAAAAGCGGAGATCGGGCTGCCTTCGACGAAGTTTGTCAGCAATTTCACCTTCAGGCCCAGGGATGCGGATACCTGGCCGACATTGGACTCCGCGCTGGTCGATTGCATCGTGTAATCGCGGCTCATGTGCACCGGCAAGCGGTTCAAAGGCGTAATCCGGACACCGATACTGGTCGGGATAACCAGATCAAAAGCGGCATTTTCTCGAAGTTTCATACATGAATTCCTTTCTTTTTGCGGACTGCGTTTGATATTTTTTATCGTTGATAAATGAGTAAATTACTTTTCGCCGTAGAACTTTTCGCGCTCGGCCCATAATCCCAGCGCAGGGTTGCTGATAAAATAAACTTCTTCTCCATCGACATCGTTCCAGCCGTCTTGCAGTTTTTCGGGATCGTACTTGGCGGCTGCTTCTTCGTAAGGCATATAAGAGAAATTGACGGATTCGATCTGTTCCCGACTCATCTGTCCGGGTGCATAAGTAATCTTAAAGCGACCTTCCGAGGAACCATGAATCAGGTGCGCGGCCACACCCAGAGCGCCGGCCAGATCTTCGTTTTCCTTGACCAGGGCGGCTACTTTCTCATAACCGATATAACCATATTTACCGATCAAGACATCGTTACCCGGATCCTCGCCGAAATGCTTCACGCCGGGAGCCAAAATGATCAGTTCACCGCCGTCGGCCATAGCCATACGCGTACGATAAACGGATTTATTACCGACCCAGGTGGTGCGGAATTCTTCCGGTTTCAGATAAGTGACGCACTTTTTCAACGGTTTTTCGACAAACTTGATATTCATCTTCTGGCTGACCGTAACCGACTGCTCGAAGAGTTCATAACCGCGACCCAGCGCCAGACTGTGAACACGGACTTTCTCGTCTTCGGTGGTCGTTACCGTCAGGGCATACATCAGTTTAACGTCACGGAGGAAGTGGTCCTCGGCATAATTCAAAACGCGGCGAACCGGTGTATCGGCTTTTCCCATCATGCGTTCCATGCCATAGAGAGCACCGAGGTAATGACTGATATTGATGATCGATTTTCCGCCGCAACCGACAAAGATGTTTTTATTGTAGTTGGCCATACCGATGACCTCGTGCGGAACAACCTGCCCGACGGAAATGACCAGATCATATGAAGGATCCATCACGATACGGCTGACTTCGACATCGATATCCACGCTCAAGCGGCCTTCCGAAACTTCCTCGACGAAAGATGCCGGTACCGTGCCCAGTTTCATTGTACCGCTGCGCCACTCATGCACCAGGAAGCGCTCGTAGGGAATACCCGGGAACATGAAAGCCAGTTCTTCTTCGGTCATCGGAATATGAGTTCCGAGGGCGGGGAGTATATCGATATGCGCATCCGGCAGCAGATTCCAGATCATGCGGGTAATTTCGCCGGCATAGGCATTTAAACGTGTAATATCGGGGGGAATGATTAAGACTTTACGCAGATCACCGGCGGACTGAAGCGTCCCGGCCAGAGCTTCACGGATTTCTTCATCCGAGATGCCCATAGCGGTCCCGGCCTCTACGAACCTATTTAGTAACATGGCGGATATCTCCTATTCTCGGCTTTTCATCTAAAAAAGCTTATCTGGTATCCCTTTGTTTCCAACAGCTCTATTATATAACAAGGGCACGATCCTGATAAGTCTGATACGGGCCGAATTGTTCTTTTTAGTTAAAATTAGAGCCCCTGTCGTGACCGGCACGCAGAGGCTGCTAAAACGAAATCTATGCACTGTTCTCCGGAAGCTGATCTCTATCCGTTATTATCCTTTAACGGCACCGATCATGACACCTTTGACAAAGTACTTCTGTAAGAAGGGATAAATCGCCAGAATCGGCACGGTCGTAACGATGATCGCCGAATATTTGATCGTTTCGGCAAACTGGTTAATCTGGTCTCCTTCCGTAGCCGTCGAGTTCAGAATATTCGAGTTGGCGATCAAAACGGCACGAAGCACGTTTTGGATCGGCAGCTTATAGTTGTCCTCGATATAAAGCGAAGCGGGGAACCAGCTGTTCCAGTGGCCGATACCGTAGTACAAGAGCAAAACGGCGATGGTCGGGATAATCAGAGGCGTAACGATTCGGAAAAGAATCTTGATATCGTTGGCACCGTCGATATTGGCCGATTCCATCAAACTGTCCGGCAGCGCTTCGATAGCGGTCTTACAAATAATCGAGTTATAAACACTTAGTGCTCCGGGCAGGATCAGCGCCCAGAGACTGTCCGTCAAACCCAGGCCTCTGACGTTCAGATAACCGGGAATCATGCCGCCGCTGAAAAACATGGTGAAGAGGATCACGGCCATGATGGGTTTCTTGAACATGATGTTCTTCGAAGCCATGAAAAAGCCGCAGCACAGCGTCATGACCAGGTTGATCGGCAGTGCGATGATCAATATCTTCAAGATGTTACCGTATCCGCTTAATAGCAAAGGATGTTTAAACGCCAGGCCGTAAGCACCGGTCGTAAAACCGATCGGATACCAGAGGGCACCCGGACGGGACATCAAAGCTACGTTACTGCTGAAAGAAGCGCACAGGACATAGTACATGGGGTACAGTGTCAGGAAGCACAGGATCAGCATAAAAACCACGTTCGTAACATTGAATATGCGATCTCCCAAGGAGAGGCGAATTTTCGTACTCATTTTTTGATCTCCAATTTCTGCAAGCTGTCGTGGTTCTTTAGAAAAGACTGGACTCGGTTAAACGCTTGCTGATCTGATTTGTAATCAAAAGGAAGCAGACATTGATAATCGAGTTGAAGAGGCCGACTGCCGTACCGTAACTGTAATCGGCGCCGATAATACCTCTGCGGTATGTATAAGTTGAAATAACGTCCGAAACGTTCATGATGCCGTCCGAATAGAGCAGGAGAATTTTCTCGTAGCCTACGTTCAAAATTCCGCCCATTCTCAGAATAAAGAGAATCATAATCGTGGGCATCAGGTTCGGCAGCGTAACGTGAATCATCTGTTTAAAGCGGTTGGCACCGTCGATCATGGCAGCCTCGTACTGCTCCTGATCGATGGATGTCAGGACAGCCAGGTAAATAATGGAGTTCCAACCGATATTTTGCCATATGTCGGATAAGACATATATCATATAGAACTTATTTGCCTGCATCAGATAGTTTTTCGGCTCGCCGCCGAAGTAAACGGCGATCTGAGAAAAAATACCTTCCGAGCCGGTATAAGTCTTAATCAAAGAACATACGACGACCAGTGAAATAAAGTAGGGCATGTAGGTAATCGTCTGTACCGATTTTTTGAATTTCGCATTCTGGATTTCATTGATCAGAAGCGCCAGGATAATAGGCGCGGGGAACCCGAAAGCGATCGTCAATATACTGATCGTAAAGGTATTTCTGATCGTTCTGCCGAAATGAACATCACCGAGGAAATTCTGAAAGTTCTTCCAACCGACAAATTCACTGCCGGAGATGCCTAAGCGGGGACGGAAATTAAGAAAGGCAATCTGTAGACCATACATCGGTTTGTAAGCGAAAACCGCGAGGTAGATTAGTACAGGTAAAATGAGCAGGTATTTATACTTGTTCATTTTATAGTCGCGACTGAGTCTATAAGATAAGGTGGTCTTGCGAGAAGAGCTTAACCCGACCTTGCTCATTTTGATATCGCTCACGATTGTATCTCCTTTAATAGTGGAGTGAACACGGCAGCTTACAGCAGCTGCCGCATTCACTCGTTTACTTGTTTATGTTATTCGGGGGTTTGGCTTCCGGCGTTAGTACGTATTAGCGAGCCATGAAGCGATCGTAAGCGGCCTGGTTGATTTCCAGAAGTCTGGGAAGACCCATGGAATCCATCTGAGCGACGAAATCATCGAAGGTGTCGATATCCTGTTCGCCGATCATGAACTTGGCTGCCGTTTCGGAAACGAAGGTCGAGATCGCAGTCTGGATTTCCAGAATTTCGTTGGCTTCGTCAGCTGTGAAGGAGACGCCGGCCGGGATCTTATCCTTGTAGGTCTGTTCTTCGTTCTTATAGAACCATGTATCGTTAGCCGCAATCGACTGCTCGGTGTTCTTCAGATAGAGCAAGCGTGTGGCCTGGATGCAGGGACCGCTCCATGTGGATCCGCCGTACTTGGAGATGGCGTTGTTCAATCCGTCCGGATCGTCCAGAACGACAGGCAGGTACTCGACTTCGCCTTCATCGTTATATTCCCAGGACTCGCCTTCGGTACCGAAGTTCCAGTACAGGTTGCCTTCTTCTGTGTAAGCATAGTCCAGAAGACGCATGGCTACGGGCAGTTTTTCATCGTCAATATCGTTGCTGATGAAGGTGATCGAAGCAGGCTCGATACCGTAACCACCAAAGACTGAAGAAAGTTTGCCGTTATCGTCGGTCGGATATTGCAAGCCAACCCACTCGGCGCCGTTATCGGCTGCTTCTGCATCTTTAATCCAGTTGGAGAGCTGACCCATCGAGGTGAAGGAAAGACCCATGACTTCGTTGAGGGCTTTACTCTGGGCAAGGCTGTCATCAAGTGTCATAACGTCCTGGTCCATCAAACCGGCTTCCCACCACTCGTTGAGCTTGGCCATATAATCGCGCCACTCGGGTTGGGCCTGAGCCAGTTGGATCTTACCGTCGTTATCGACATAAGTACGGAATACAGTACCACCGTATGCACCGAAGGCGCCTGCGATACCAAAGGAGTTCCAGCGGCTCCATGCGAAGCTGAGCGTCATGTCATATTCTTCTTTGAAGACTTTAATAACATTCTCGAACTCGGAAATCGTTTCGGGCAACTCCAGGTTCTGTTCGTCAAGGAGGTCCTGACGAACGACCGGTCCCAGATAAGTGTCGTTCCAGCCACCGTCTTCGCGGAAGAAACCGTAACCGATGTAAACACCGCTATCGGTCTTCATCGCTTTGTCATACATTTCGTTGCTCTGAAGGAAAGCCCAGTAGTTCGGAGAATTGGCTTCAAGAACATCGGCCAGGTCACGGATTGTGCCTTCTGCCACATGTCTGTCTGCTTCCTTCATGACCGCACCATAAATGATATCGGGCAGAGTAGCACTGGCCAGCAACAGGTTCAGATCCTGATTTCCGTCTGTACCGGCGGTCGGGAATTTCCATTCAATGTCAACACCTGTGTTTTTTTCTAAATCTCTGTGGAACGGGGACTCTTCAGCCGAACCATAAGCAGGATTCAGGATATAACCATGGTTAACATACCAGGAAATTTTGACATCTGTATCCATCGGATAACCGGCGAACTCGTCGCCTTCGGATCCGACCGGAGTTGTCGAATCATTGCCTTTTGTTGTGCCTTTTGTGGTACCGTCACCGCCGGTGCCGTTACCGCAGGCTGCCAATAGGATCATCGAGCTGGCAAGCAACGTCGATACGATCCCTTTAACGAGATATTTCTTCTTCATTATTTCCTCCTAGAAAAGTAATGGTTCGTCCCCATTTAAGCTACGAGAGTCCGTACGCTTCAGCTCACGGTATTGGTGAAAATCGCCAAAGGCTATCATAAAGTTGCATTTCTAAGCTTCAGGAAAAATACAAATGAACAACTTATCCTCTTTATCGAACTCACCTTACATAGAAGATCTGCGACCTGCTCGCGGCCATCATGATAATGTCTATTTCACCTGTTTATTTCCGTTTACGGCTGTTATTTAGGTCAATAAGCATCATCAGGCTTGTGAACTTGCACTAAGCATACCATTTTCAAATCCGATGTCAACAATTTGTTTATTTATTCTTCAAATCGCAAAAGTGACAACGATTGCATATACAGTTTGACTATGAAAACGTTTGCAGATTTTCATCAATGCAGCAATTACTGTTCTCAAGATTTAGGCACTTTTACAGTTAAAATCTACTCCGCGATAAATAATGCGCTATCATGATCATATTTTTCTGACCATTAAAAAAAGTGAATATTTTTTTACTTAGCATAATATTACAGACATATTTATCCAAATATTAATCAATGCGACGATATTTTCGATAAAATATTAGTATTTTCTTTATTATTGAGGAGTTAATATGCTTACCATTGTTCGATTTTTGATCTTCAAGAATATTAGGCAAGCTGTTTTAGGGCAAGTTAAACAAATAATCTTAGTCGCATATTTCCGTGCTTATTGTTCTTGTTGTCCTAAGCAATAAGTATAGAATGAACTTACCACGGATGATCCGTTCGCAAGACGTAATCTATCCATTTTCTTTAAGGAGGCCTTTATGCCATTAAGAATACTTATAATCGGAAGCGGACCGGCCGGCATCGCGGCGGCGCAAGCAGCCAAGAAACAAGATGAGAGCGCCGATGTTCTTGTCGTGACCCGCGATGGTCATCTGCCCTATTTTCGTCTCAGACTCTTCGATGTGATAGCCGATCCGGCCTCGCGCGAGAAGCTCTACTTGCACGATGAAGCATGGTATACGCAACAAGGCATCAACCTTCGTCTGAATACCGAAGTAAAGCGCGTTTTACCGGAAGAACATCAAATCGAACTGGCAGACGGAAGCCGTCTGGATTACGACCGCCTGATACTGGCGACCGGCAGCCGCAGTTTCGTACCACCGATTGAGGGCAGCAAGCTGCCGGGCGTCGAAACGCTGTGGACCATGGAAGAAGCCATCAACATCGAACAGAGCCTTGACGGCTTGAAGCAGGGTGTGGTCATCGGCGGCGGTTTACTCGGACTGGAGGCGGCCTTTGCCCTCGCAAAAAAAGGTTTTGACACCACGATCGTCGAGGTCTTGCCCCGTATGATGACCAGACAGCTCGACGAGAAAGCAGCCGAACTGTTTACAAGACAAGTCGAACGCCAGGGCGTCAAAGTCATTACCGCTGCCACCACCGAAGAAATCGTGGCGGGCGAAAACGGGCGCGTCAAGGAAGTCCGTCTCAAGGACGGCCGGGTTCTGCCTGCGGATGTTGTCTTTATTTCAGCAGGCGTAAGAGCTCAGCTCGATGTCATCAGCGATTGCGACATCGCCGTGGATCGCTGCATCGTCGTTAACGAGCGTCTGGAGACGAGTCAAAAAGATATATACTCGGCCGGCGACAACACGCTCTTTGACGGACGGTGGTACGGACTATGGCAGATTTCTCAGGCTCAGGGAAAAGCAGCCGGTACCAATGCCGCAGGCGGCAACGAAATATACAGCATGCCGATTCCGCCTTATCTGGTTAACACCATGGATACGAGAATCGCCTCCGCCGGCATCATCACGGATCCGGGCAACATCGAAAATTACCGCGAAGAAATCACGGCCGACGAAGAAGCCTTGAGCTATGAAAAACTCGTCTACGACGGCGACCGCCTGATCGGTTACGTCCTGCTCGGCGACACAAAGCGTTCCAACGCATTACAAAAAGAACTCTCGGCATAATTTCGTTTCATCAAGCTATAATGAAAACAGACTGCAACCTTTTGCAGTCTGTTTTTGTATTAAGAGTGACATACCCGAAGCAACTGTTTTCCGTTCAAGTGAAAATCAGGCGAAGGGTTATCGAGTAGTTAGGCAGGTGTATGCATGGATAAGGATCCGATCCGGGCAGACAGCGAACTTGACGGCATGGACATCGACCGGGCTGTCGAGCGCTACGGCAATATGGTTTACCGGCTGGCGTTAAGCCGTCTGGGCAAGTGCGAGGATGCCGAAGATGTCACGCAGGAGGTTTTTATGCGCTTATTTCAAAATAAGGCGAAGTTTGAAAGCGAGGAACATCGCAAGGCCTGGCTCCTTCGGGTTGCGATCAACTGCAGTATAAACTTAAGAACTTCCTCTTACAGACGTCACCACGCGGAACTCAGCGATGAACTGGCAGCCGTAACGCCGGACCCGAAAGCCGAAGTTTACGCAGAGGATCAAGCCATAGCTCTTCTTCGTCAGCTTCCGGTTAAATACCGTCAGGTCTTGCATCTTTTTTATTACGAAGAACTCAGTGTCGCGGAGATCGCCCGCGTCATGGACAGTCGCGAAGGCACCGTTAAATCGCTGCTGCATCGCGGCCGTCAAAAACTACGACTCTTATGGAACGAAAGGGAGGCTATCATATGAAAGAGATCAGGAAACGGGATCTGACATCCGACAGTCGCGTTCAAAACAGCCCCGACGAGTTTGACCGGGCATTTTCGGCCCGTTACCGCTCGGAAGTCGACAAAATTTCCTTGTCGGAAGAACAGAAAAAACTTCTGAAAGTAAAACTTTATCAAGCAAACGAAGAAAGCATGGCGACCGAGACAAGTCCGGCGAAAAAACTACCGGTCTTTACCCGAAGCGCGAGAGCCGCGGTGGCCGCTGCGGCGGCGTTGGCTGTCCTGGTCGGCGGCATCTATATTGCCGGAGGTTCGGCAAACTTGTTTGGCAATAAAGCTACACTCGACGAAGGAGGAAAAGCCCTGTCGGAAGAAGATATGGCCGGGAATTTTGACGGCGGCATGGAAGTCGCCGGAGAAAGCGACGATACCGCAGAGAAACCGGGTCGCGACAATCAGGGAGCAACAGGATCGCCTTCGCAATTTCCTCCCCGGGAAGGTTATCTTCACTATCGCAGCACGGGCGGCAGTAGCGAGCCCCACGATTTCTACTACATAGCCAAGTCCGATGAGAGCTTCACACGTATTCAGATTCAAATCGGTAAGCCATCAACTGAAGCCGGTAAAGCTGACGTCCATGACACGAGAGATCCCGAAACGATCGTTCACGACCAGATCGATCCCGCCCTGCCCGAACCGATGCTGCCGGATACAGAAGTCGACACGGGCGAAGCGGTAGACGGCGATCTACCGGGATTTATTGACGGCGAAATCCAACCGGCCTACGAAGAATTCACCCCTTCTTCCCTGGTGCTTCTTGACCGTATTGTGGTGGAAGCAAGAAACGGCGAGAGCTGGGCTGTGCTGAGCGACGCCGCCGGAACAAGCGAGTTCAAGCTTTCGGCTCAGCTCGATGAGATGGCCAAAGATCTCTACAAGCCGATCGAAAACGGTCAAATCGTTATTCCGACACCGATAGAACTTGTCCTTGGTTTTAATTTCGGCCTCGAAAACGGCCGGGAATATCGCATCGTCCTTCAAACAGGCGACGAGACAGTCCTTTTGCCTTTCGTATTTAACCACTGACTAAAAGCTAAAAGCATAATCGGAATCCGAGACGATTAAACGACCTCTTTCCCAGTTGGCAAGAGGTCGTTTCTTATCTTTTGGAAATCTTTTGCGTGATGGTAAATTCTATAGATCGATAAGCCGGATCGTTTCACGGATCTGGACGGCTAAAGTCTGCTCGCCCTTTGCCAGGTAGCGCCATTCCTTCGAATAACCGAGGCAGGCACAGATAAAGCGGATGCCATCTTCCGTAAAATCTCGTCGATGATGAACATGTCCGCAAATTGCGACTTCGGGCTTCACACTTAAAATCAGCTCATAGAGCTTGCGGCTGCCAAGATACGCATTAAAGAATGCCCAGAGTTCGAAGCGGTGGGACGGAACCGAAAATGCCGGATGGTTGATCATATGAGATACATAGATGAGTTTATCGTCTTGAAGCTGCGCCAGCAGATCTTGCTGTTCCTCTAAAAATCGTTTTGTTACGAGGGCATCCGGAATCCCCCAGTCCACGTAATAAGCATCTTGCCAGCGGCTGCCGCGAAGCATTTTTCGCTCGAACTGCTCCCCGGTAAATTTATCGTGGTCCGCGTAACTGTAGTCGTACCAGTGAATATCGCCCAGAAGCTTATAGCCTCCGCCCAAATCCACGATTTTACCGGACAAACAGTTGGGATCGGCGCGAAATAAATCGTAAATCTCACGGGTCTCCAGTCCGTTGTAACGGTTCCAGAGCTCATGGTTTCCCGGCACATAATATACGGGAATGCCAAGCATCCGGATCAGCTCGCGCACATAGACGATCGTCTGGCCGGCCCCGGGCGTGATATCACCCGATAAAATCAGAATGTCGATCTCAAGCTCGCCGACCAGCCCGGCGATGACGGCCTTAAACCCGGCTCGCATGGCAGCTTTATTCAGATGCAGATCCGACAAGACAGCCAGACGTTTCGAGGCCATATCTTTCATCTTCATGACGATATTTTACGCTGCTCGGCCATGGCGGCTTCGGCATCCAGGAAGAGTTTACGAAGTTTTCCCGGAATCGCCTGCAGCGAAACGGCCGCGCCGGGGAAGCGAATGTGCGGCTTTAAACCCGCGTTGAAGTTCAACACCTTCTGATAAGCCGGCAGACTCAAGATGGCAAAAATCTGCTCCATATCCGGTTTCGATTCGGTCGCCAAAAGTAAAATAACGGCCTGCTTCTGCACGAAAATCCGGGTGATGCCCATGCTGCCCGCCTTAGCCCGAATGAAGGAAATATCGCAGAGTGTCTGAACCGCAGCCGGGAGATCGCCGAAACGATCGCTGATTTCGTCTATGACATCGTGGTAGTCTTCGCTGTTTGAGATATGAGAGATCCTGCGGTACAGATCCATGCGTTCGCCGTCATCCGGAATAAAGTCGCGCGGAATATAAGAATCCAAAGCGAGCTCCACCACGCAATCCACGGGTGTGACGCCGGGAGCCGCGCTGCCTGTTGTACCCGGCAGTATTTGGCTGTCTGCTTTTCGCACGGACACAAACTCCGGCTCGCCGGAACCCCGCATCTGTGCAGGTACTTGTGACGCCGCCGCGGCCGCATCCTCGGACAGCTGACCCGAAGCCGCGAGTTCCAGCTTGGCTTTATTGATTTCGTCTTCGAGCATACGCGTGTAAAGATCATAACCGATTGTCTCAAGCTGGCCGTGCTGTTCGGCTCCCAGAAGGTTACCTGCACCGCGCACCTCGAGATCGCGAAGCGCGATTTTGAAACCCGCGCCCAGCTCCGTAAAGTCGCGAATCGCCGCCAGACGTTTTTCGGACACCTCGGTCAAAACCTTATTCTTGGTATAAGTCACGTACGCATACGCCTGACGCGAAGAACGTCCCACCCGCCCGCGCAGCTGGTAGAGCTGGGCCAGACCCAGGCGGTCGGCATGCTCGACGATGATGGTATTTACGTTCGGCATATCGATACCCGATTCGATGATCGTGGTACAGACCAGAATATCCGCCCCGCCCGAGACGAAGTCACCGATGATATCTTCGAGCTCATGGACGTTCATTTTACCGTGGGCGAAGCTGACCCGTACGCCCGGCAAGGCCGCGGCCAGCGCGGCTGCCTTCTCGCGAATCTTTCTGGTGTCGTTGAACAAATAGAAGATCTGGCCCTCGCGGGAGATCTCGCGCAGGATCGCATCCTGGATAATCGCTTCGTCATACTCCATGACATAAGTCTGAACGGGGCGCCTGTCCTCCGGGGGCTCCTCGATGACACTGATGTCGCGGATGCCGGACATCGACATATGAAGGGTTCGCGGAATAGGCGTAGCCGATAAAGTCAGAACGTCGACATCGGGCTTCAGCGCTTTGATCTGTTCCTTGTGATCCACACCGAAACGCTGCTCTTCGTCGACTACCAGCAGGCCCAGGTTCTTACACTTGACGTCCTTGGACAGCAGGCGGTGGGTACCGATAGCCACATCGATCGAACCGTTGGCCAGACCGCGAATCGTCTTATTTACTTCCCTCGGACTGGCAAAACGACTCAACTGACCGACACGGACGGGGAAATCGCCGATACGCTCTTTGAAGTTTTGATAGTGCTGCTGAGCCAGCACCGTGGTGGGCGCCAGGAACAAGGCTTGCTTGCTGTCACCGACTGCTTTGAAAATCGCACGGAAAGCGACTTCGGTCTTTCCGAAACCGACATCTCCGCAGAGCAGGCGGTCCATGACCTTATCCGATTCCATATCGCTTTTGACTTCTTCGATGCAGCGCAGCTGATCTTCCGTTTCTTCATAGGGAAAGCTTGCCGCGAAATCCTGATCCCAGCTATTGTCCGGCGGGAAACGATGTCCCTTGATCGCCGAACGCCTCGCGTAGAGAGCGACCAGGTCGGTTGCCAGTTCCCGAATCGAGGCTCGGGCACGTTCTTTTAAGCGGTTCCATTCCTGTGTGCCCAAACGCGTCAGTTTGGGTTCTTTTCCCTCGGAACCGACGTACTTTTGAATCTGATCAAGCTGCTCCATGGGCAGATGCAGTTTGTCGCCTCCGGCATAACTGATCGAGAGGAAGTCTCGTTTCGTTCCGCCGGCATCCAGGTTTGTTGTCAGACCCTCGTAGATACCGATACCATAGGCTTCGTGGACGACTCGTTCACCCGGTTTCAAATCACTGAACAGATCGATTTTAACGCCTTTAAGGCGGCTTTTTCGACTCTTGCGTCTGTGTTCTCTTCCGAAGATGTCCTGGCTGCCGAAAACCATCAGGCCGGCCGCGGGGTACTCGAAGCCACGATCCAGACCCGAATCAAAGAGCTGCGGCAGATCCGTCGCGCCTTCTTCGGTAAAATAATTTTTTAAGCGCGTGCTGCGCTGCCCGTCACCGGTAAAGATAACGATCTCTTCTGCTTTCTTTTTCTTTTCTTCTATTAAAGGCAAAAGAAGCGACTCGCGTCCGCGATAAGACTCGGCCTCACGGCCGGGAATCGTGATGTTCTGCGCTTTCGGGAAACCGTTACCGGAGCTCGGGATCGTTGCCAGTGACAAAACAGATGCTCTCTGGTCGAGTTGCCTGAAAAACTCAGCCCCGCGGATATGCGACTCATTTGCCAATGAGAAAGTCTGACCTTTTCCAAGCAGCGAGGTAACACGTTCGGCTACCTCTGCCTGCGCCGCATCGAGGCGGTTACGCAGACGAAGCGGCTCGTCAACGGCGATCAGGAATTCGTGATCAAGAAGGTAGTCAAGAATCGTCGCGCCTTCCGGCCAGATTAAGCCCAGCCATTTGTCGATACCCGGGAAGGGCTGTCCCGAGACCAGTTTGGCCACGTCTTCTTCCAGAAGATCGGAGAGACGACCGGCGGTTTCAGCCAGAGACGATGTTTTTCTCATCTGCCTGATCTGCTCCTCGCCGTAATCCCTGACGGACTCGGCAAGAAGCTCCCGTTCCCCGGGACTTGTCAGGACCTCGAGGGCAGGAGGAATCAGACAGTTGTCGATGTTTTCGACGCTGCGCTGATTCTCAATGGCAAAACGCTTGATCTGGTCAACCTCGTCATCAAAAAAAGAGATACGCCAGCCGATACCCGTACCGATGTTGCGGTGGTTCTCGGGCAAACCGATCGGAATGATATCCAGAATGTCGCCGCGCCTGGCAAACTGACCGGGGATCTCGGCCAGATGCATCCGCTCGTAACCGAGTTCGGTCAGCCTCTTTCCAAGGAGCTCCGGATCGTAGCGCATCCCGATCTTAAGCCGGATCGAACGCTCTTTTAACACGGACGGCGGCGGTAAGAGCTGCATGGCCGCAGGACCGCTGACGATTAAGACCCGAACCAGTCCTTCGCTCAGTGCTTTTAAGACGGCCAGGCGCTGCTGCTCCATGTCCCTGGAGACGGCATCCGCCGAACCCAGCTCGAACTCTCTGGCACGAAAAACACGAATCTCGTCCGGTTCCTCGGAGAAGGCCTGCAGGTTTATCTGAAAGCTGCGGGCGGCCAGCTCGTCCGGCACGAAAACAGCTAAAGGCCGGCCCTCCTCGGCATATTGGAGCGCCATCAGTAAATAGGCCTTCATGCTCTCGCCGGGGCCGGTTAGGTTCACATGGCTGCCGGGCCAGTTGCTTGCAAGTTCGATAAATCGCTTATCGCGGGCGGCCTGTCGAAGCAGAGCTTGAATCCCGCTTTCCGGCCGAAGATCGTTATCGTCTGTCATAGCTCGGGCTCCTTATTGCGTTCGGAGGGCGGTTTGCCCGGCAGTTTGGCGGGTTTTGCTTTACCATTTGTATTGACACGGTTCATCGCCAGCTGGATGTCGGCTGTAAGCATGTAAGTCACGCCTTCCACCAGACGATCGAGCGCCTCTTTCAGAAGAGCTTTGGCTTCCTCCGGTATGGCGGCAAGAACATAGGAGATAATATCCTGCTCCTTGGGCTGGGGTCCGATACCGATGCGATAACGGGGAAAATCCTTACTGCCGATATGCTGCACCAGCGACTTCATGCCGTTGTGCGTGCCTGGACCGCCTTTTTCGCGAATACGCATCTGACCCAGGTTAATATCGATGTCATCGTAGAAAACAGCCACGCGCTGCGGGGGAATCTTAAAATAGTCCATGGCCGCGCGAACGCTCTCGCCGCTGTTGTTCATGTAAGTTTCCGGCTTCAGGAGATAGACCTTTTGGCCTTCGATCACACCTTGACCGTAAACGCCTTTAAAGCGCACTTTATTCACCTTGATGCCGAAGCGACCGGCCAGATAGTCGATGGCGAGATAACCGCAGTTATGCCAGGTTCGGGCATACTTGACTCCCGGGTTGCCAAGGCCGACTAAAAGCCAGGCATCGCCGCTGTCCATGCTTTTGTCCGATTCGCTTTTCTTCTTGAATATCGCCATATAGTATCCTCTATCTTATACAGGTTCGCGTTTACCCGAACCGTGTCTTACCCAATCTTCCAATATCGTTTGTCGGCTGCGTCCCAAAGCCAGAGCAAAGGCCGGCACATTTCCCGTGATGACGGAACCGGCTGCGACGTAACTGTTTGCCTCGATCTCCACCGGAGCGACGAGACTTGCATTACTGCCGATCATGGCCAGCGAGCCGATCGTCGTACGAAAGGACTGCCCCGAGGCATCTTCGTTCACCGTGATCGCACCTGCGCCGATTCTCGCGCTGTCACCGATATCGGCATCGTTTATCAGGACATGGGAATCAATTATAACCCCGTAACCGATAATCGCGTTACTGATATCCGTACCTGTCTTGACTTTGACGTCCCGGTCGAGCCAGGCACCGTTATGCAAGTATGCATAAGGCCCGATCTCGCAGCGCTCGCCGACATGAGAATTCTGAATCACCGACTGCCGGATCTGTGACTTGTTGCCGATCTGAGAACTGTCGATGCGAGAAGAAGCTCCGATCACGACCTCTTCTCCGATCTTCGTTTCGCCTGTCAGAACCGCGCCGGGCCAGATCACCGTGCCGCGTCCGATTTTGACGGAGGGTTCGACGAAAGTTTGCTCGGCATCGATGAATTCTACGCCGTTCTCGACATGTTTGCGGATGATTCGCCCGTTTAGAATATGGTTGGCCAGATTGCTGTCGAATAAGTCATCAATCGGCAAGAGCACCTCGGGACTTACCTTCATCGTGCCGACCGCGTGCCCCTCCGCTATCATAATTTCCAGGAGAGTCGACATATCGCCGTTATCTCCTTTGCGATGAGCGGCTTTACCGATGGCCGATAAAAGCCTGGCCGTATTAAACAAATAGACTTCGCCGTTGATTTCGCGCTTGCCGATGGCCGGAGGCAGCTGCTCTTCCGGACGGCTGCCCAGGAAAATGCCTCTGGTATCGCGAATGATGCGCTCCCAGCGATCCGACTGATCCGTCACGGTCGTCAGCAGCAACGCATCGCAAGCACGTTCCGTAAACTGTCTGATCGCCTCCTGCAGCACATCGGCTCCGAGTAAAGGAAGATTGCCCGGCATCACGATCGTGATACCGCTGCGGCTTTCGATGAAATTCGCCGCCTGTAAAATCACACTTCCCCGCTCCCCTTCTTCGAAGAAAGAAAAAGCGGCTTTTTCGCCGACGATGCTCCGGATATCCTCTTGTTCGGAGCCGAGGATATAGAGTTGATCGGTCGCCCCGGCGGCCGTCAGGCTGTCGCGTACCCAGGTGATCATCGGTTTACCTGCCAGCATCCTGGTATAAACCGAGCGCTCCTGCTTCGTTTGAAGCGGTGCAGGGATCTGATTGGTCTGAACATTGGCCAGGATCACAGCCGAGATATCCATCTGTTATGCCTCCTTTACGCATGCATAAACGACCGATTTCCCGATTAAGGGGGAATCGGTTTTATCTGCCGAGTGCTTATTAAATTATAACATGTTGTTTTGAAAAGCATGCTTGCATAAAGGCTGTCATTGGAATTGAAAATTTCCGGGTCTATTCATTCGTTCCAAATACGTCCGTTCGTGGACATTCGTCCCAAAAAACTTTTCCTCTGTCCATATGGAAATGTTGATTGCCTTCCAAGTGCAAATGTGGATAATGTGGATAACTTTGAGGATAGATTGAAATTCCGTCCGTCTTTACCGAACGCCGATATAATTGCGTGTTTTCAATGCTTTCAAGCTTCGGGCAAAGTGGATGCTACAAAGATATTTATATATGTAAACACCTCTCAAATGCCGTCATACCAGTCGTTTTACAATATCGAACGATCATTCTTTTCACGGTGCTTTATCCACTTATCAATGTGGATAATGTGGATAACTTTGAGGATAAAGGGGGGAAAAGCGTGGATTTGCGTGGAAATAGGATGTCAGTACCTGTCCACGAAATGTTACGATTCTGTTAAGTACGCGATAAAAAAAGGATGATTGATATGAATAAACTATTCGTTGCATACGGGAGCTGTATTCAATATGCGTTATTGAATATTCAAGATCCGGATTTTGTCCTGATCCTTTTGTTCAACATCAGTTTACTGCCGATCGCCTGTTGCGACTTGAAAAGCAGATACATTCCCGACCGCTTGATGCTCTTGTCAGGTACGATCGCCGTTGTTCACAGACTCTATCCGTATATCAGCGATGCCGGGAACTTGGCCCGGGAGTTGCTCCTTTTGGCAGCAGCAGCCCTGATCACAGCTCTTCCCTTTATTCTGCTTTATTTTCTGCGTGACGATATAGGTGGCGCGGATGCGAAACTCGCGGCCGTAACCGGTGCGCAAGCCGGTGTCGAAAATGGGCTTCGGATACTCTTGTTAGCCTCTGTAATTTCCTTCCTTCTTTTTTCCATCCATTATTTGATTACTAAAAAGAACAAGCAAGAAGAGGCCCGAGCAGCTTCCTTCCGTTACCCCTTACTGCCGGGAATTTGCTTTTCGCTGTCACTTGCGACCTTGAGATTTCCCCCTTTTTCCTATTAAATATAAGGAAATATAGAATAGAAAAGGCAGTCGATCATGATTGATGTTGCAGCCGCCTGGCTCTTGAATGAAAATGACGAAGTTTTGATCTGCCGGCGTTCGCCAAATCAGCCCCGGGCCGGTTTTTGGGAGTTTCCCGGAGGCAAGTTCGAAGCCGACGAGGACGGACCGGCCGCATTGAAAAGAGAGTTACTGGAAGAACTGAATCTGGCCGTTCGCGATATCCGGCTCATGGCCGTACACGAACACCATTACACGAGCGCTTCCTATCGCATTCATTTATATCGCTGTCGCCGGGTTGTTCCGGCAGAGCCGAGACTGATCGTACATGATGACCGGCGCTGGGCGAAACCCGAAGAACTCCCGGAGTTTAACTTTCTGCCGGGGGATATCCCTCTGATCGAAGATATCCTGAAGGGCAGGATCCTTCTTGAAAATGATCTCACAGAGAGCGAATCCGCCAGTCCGGCTTAAGTTATCATGGTAGTATGAAGATCACGCCGATTAAGGAGATTAAGATGTTAAGTACAATCGAAAGAGAAACAAGTCAGAGCATGATGGACTTCATTCACAGAAGCCCGAATGCTTATCATGCCGTTCATGAAATGAAAAAAACACTGAAAGAGGCAGGCTTTTCCGCTTACCGGGCAAGCGAGCTTCGTGATTTGAAAGCAGGAACGAAGGGTTATTACACGAAAAACGGATCGGCTCTGGCCGCTTTCGTAATCGGCGAAGATCCTCTGGCTTCGGGTTTTCGTCTCATGGGCGCCCATACGGATTCGCCCGCATTGAAAATCAAGCCCCATGCCGTGATCCGCAGCGAAGGTATCCTGAAACTGTCGACCGAAGTATATGGCGGACCGATTCTGAATTCCTGGTTCGACCGGCCCCTTTCCCTGGCAGGCCGCGTCGCCGTGAGATCCTCGCATGCCCTGAATCCGGATATCCGTCTGATCGATTTTCATGAACCCGTATTGATCTTGCCAAACGTTGCCATACACATGAATCGCCAGGTCAACGAAGGTGTAAAAATTGAAAATCAGAAGGTGCTGCTTCCCTTTATCGCACAGGAAGCGATGCTTCCCGCCGAGCAACTCGATGACGGTCGGCACGAAGAAGATTTCTTTACCAGACTGGTGGCGGCCAGACTGGGTCTTGCAGCATCGGATATACTGGACTACGACCTCTATACTTATGATGTTCAGGCTCCCATGTTTGTCGGTTTCAACGAGGAGTTCGTCAATGCGCCCCGGCTGGATAATCTGGCGATGTGCTGGGCGGGTTTACAAGGTCTCGTCAATGCCCCGGTACCGCTCAAGGGAATCAATCTGGTCTTCTTTTCCGACCATGAGGAAGTCGGCTCGGGAAGTAAACAAGGCGCTGCATCCACGATGCTCAGAGATCTCATGGAATTACTGGTTTTGGCCGTTGGCGGCGACCGTTCGGATTTCCTTTCGTCTTTTGACAAGAGCTTTATGATTTCCGCGGACCTGGCCCATGCGGTGCACCCGAACTATGCCGAATATTCGGATGCCACCAACAGACCGAGAATCAACCGGGGACCCGTCATTAAGACATCGGCCGGCATGAGTTATACCAGCGATGCCGATTCGTCGGCCGCCTTCCTGGCGCTCTGCGAAGAGCACTCGATTCCCTGTCAGCGATTTGTCAATCGCAGCGACTTGCGCGGCGGGTCGACCATCGGGCCGATCAGTGCCAGACTGGTACCGGTTCGTTCGGTTGATATAGGCACTGCCATCTGGGGTATGCACTCCATTCGCGAAACCGCCGGTAGCCGTGACCAGTACTTTATCAACAAGCTTCTGACCATTTTCTTCGGAAGCGACTTGTAATAGCATACAAACATTATTAGATTTTTATACAAAAGTATATCTCCGCCTGTGTCATCACTCCTGATGCCGGGCGGAGAGCTATTTTTACAATTAGATTGAATCATAGTTACTTTTCTGCTTAGCTACTTGATTTTTTATTAGGAATGACTTACATTTACTATGCAACATTTGAGAACAATTATCATCAAGACTTGTTTTCAAAAGCCGTACTGATAAAGGAGAAGTGAATGAGGCAAACAAAGCAAAAAGAAATAATCATGAAAGCCCTCTATGAGATTCCGGGACATCCTACTGCAGAAATTCTCTACGCTGCTTTGAAGAAGGATCATCCCAACCTGAGTCTGGCTACGGTGTATCGCAATTTGAATCAATTTGCCAGTGACGGCGTTGTCCAGAAACTGGAATTTCCGTCGGAACCGGCACGCTTTGATATTCATGCCAATGATCATCCGCACGCCATTTGCCGTGATTGCGGTAATATTTTCGATGTTCCGGCCGATACCCTGACACCGGTGACTTCTTATATTTCCCAGGTCATCAGCGAGGACCTCGAATTCGAAGTCGACACGCTCGAGATCCTGGCTACCGGCTTATGCGCGGCATGCACGCAGACCGAAAAGCCCTACGACGAATATATTTCATAATTTTTCGCGCTATTTACTGTTTTAAAGTGATTTCAGCGAAAATCAGAGCCGATCAAGGCTGTTTCTTTTTCATACTTTTCGAGATTATTTCGCACTTAACACTTGCCAAATATGACCCTTGTATGATAAACTGAGCTTCGCGTTTGATTATTGAAGATAAGGAGGTGTTTTCGATGGCTAGATGTAACGTTTGTGACAAGTCAGTAAATTTCGGTCGCAAGATCAGCATTACGCGTTCACAGGTGTCCCGCCGTGCGCTCTCAAAGCAGAAACCCAACATTCGTCGGGTTCATGTCATGGTAGAGGGTACACCCAAAACCATGCACGTATGTAGCAGGTGCCTCCGTTCGGGTAAGGTTGTTCGCGCCTAAGTCGCGACTGTCATTGTCAATCTATGACGGTAAAACCTAATAGAATTAGATATAAGCTCTGAAAATAAAGTTTTCAGAGCCTTTTCTATTTTTAGGAATTTTTACGGCAATCAGGTAAATGCCGGAAACGAAAGGCGAAAGCCGGCTTCAGTTTTCAAATAAGCGGCCGGCTCCGACAAATACAAGTTCTTTTAGTATCGTGTTGACATCTGTTTCGCGAATCACAAATTCGCGCGGTCGTTCGGCCAGGACAATCCCGTAATCTACCCATATCGCAAAGCGGCTGACCGGCTTGCCTTCTTCTTCCGAAAAGAACAGAATATCACCTCGTGTAAAAGCGTTCATATTCAAATTACCGTTCTCGGCGATCGTCCCTTCGACGGGCCTCGTGGCTTTCACAACGGCCTCGATGCCCCGGTCAAGATTCACGCCGTTAACTGCCGCTGCCATGCGGATAATGTTTTCCATCGAAGCACCATCGTTTGATATGCCGTGGGGCAGATAGGTTACATGGTTAAAGGCCATGATCGAATCGCTGAAATAAGTCGCGCCGGCAAGCTCGACACTGCCGTTTGGACGAAGTTCAAGGACGCCTGTCGAATCCAGCCAGCCCTCTTTTCCCCCGGGAAGTTTCACCCGATACAGAGGATCGCTGCGATACGTGACAAACAATTCTGTGTTCATTTTTACTTCGATCAGCAGATTACCGTTTCTGGCATGTGACATCACACGCTTGGTCAGGCCTGTCACGACCAGCTTGGCTATGCTGTCGTCCGGTTCGATGGAACTGCTGTCTTCCTCCAGATCGACACGCCTGCAATAGGCTTCCGTCCCGTCCTTCAGGCGTACGCGGATAA
Source organism: Fastidiosipilaceae bacterium (assembly GCA_050309435.1). Taxonomy (GTDB): domain Bacteria; phylum Bacillota; class Clostridia; order Saccharofermentanales; family Fastidiosipilaceae; genus CAYXVJ01. The sequence goes on along the minus strand of JBNRMJ010000003.1, from coordinate 23,358 downwards.
AATCGGCCGCGCTGTTCTTCGGACTTAAGCGGGTCACGGCTTCGTTATAAAGGAGCTGCGTGATGCGATCCGAGCGAATATCCGGAGAGCTAAACACGTCTACCACGGCTTTCCGTGCCACCATGATTTCGTCACCGTAGACCGATGCCACGGGGGCAGGATCATCGCTACCCGTGACCGGCTCGTCACTTGCGATGCGTCCGATCAGTAAAGGTAAAATCACAAAAAGGGATAAAACCAGCGTGAATAAAATAAGGAGCGGAAAGAGCCAGGCGGGAATTTCGCGTACCGGCTTGGCTCTGGCCTCGTCCAAAGTCGTGTTTTCCAGCCAGCTGTCGGTGAGCACATGAGCACGGCTGTCCGGCGCAGATTCCTTGAATTTACGGTCGCGCTTTTGAAACTGACGGCTCAGCGAGCGGATCTGACGTTGCTTTTGTCTTTTTTTCGCTGCATCCAGATAGCGCTTCCTGTCCTGACGGCTTACTTTTTCGATCGGATTTCGCCTCTCGCTGCCGGATCCCTTATATCCGTTATTCCTCACTGTTTCCGGCCTCCCCGGTTTGATTCGCTCTGACAGGCAAGCTTGCCAGGATAACACAACCGGCCTGGGCCAGGTCGCCGTCATGAGTCAAACTGATCGCGATATCAATGCCTCCGATCTCCCGGTAACGGGCCAGAGCTCCGTCTCTCAGGATAACGGTCGGGCTGCCCAGGTCATCCGGACAAACCTCGATTGAAGTTAGCGCGATACCGTTTCTCAGCAAACCGATGCCAAGCGCTTTCGCCACGGCTTCTTTCGCCGCGAAACGTGCGGCCAGCGACTGGTAGATGCTCCCTCCCTGCCGCTTCAAACAGTATGATTGCTCGCCTTCGGTCCATATACGATCCAGAAAAGCCTGACCCAGGCGTTTCACGGCCCGCTCGATCCGGCTGATTCTGATGATATCTATGCCATGTCTGATCTTCATCCGATTCCCTTCAACTGTACCTTCTTCTCGATGCTCTTCCTTGTATTATTGCACGTCAGCTTATAAGCAGGCAAGCGGGCTTGCCTTTGCGAATGAAAGCTAAAGAAAAGATTTAAGCCAATATCTCTTATTCTGTGCTTTTAACAGATGTCAGCGATGCCGGTTACAGGGCTTCCATGTGTTAAAATATGTTTACGTTAATAGTAAGAAATAAAGATGTACTCATCACCCGGGAGGAATTATGCTATATCCACTTAAATTCAAAGCTGTTTATAAAGATTATCTGTGGGGCGGCCGCCGCCTCGCCGAATTCGGGAAGGTTTTACCGGAAAGCGGTAATGTAGCCGAGAGCTGGGAACTCTCCTGCCATCCCAACGGACCTTCCGTTGTCTCGGAAGGCGAGTTTGCCGGCAGAGAACTGGCCGACTTGTTCCGCGAATATCCCGACGAACTGCTGGGTAAATCCGTACAGGGTAAGGATCGAGACAAGTTTCCGCTCCTGATCAAGCTGATCGATGCCAAACAGGCGCTTTCCGTTCAGGTTCATCCGGCCGATGCCTATGCTCAGGAACACGAGAACGGCGAATACGGTAAGAACGAAATGTGGTATGTCGTCAGCGCACCGGAAGGTGCGGAACTAATCGCCGGCGTGGTTCGAGGTACCGATAAGGAAAAACTGGCTCAATCCATCCGCGACGGCAACTGCGAAGAATTACTTCAGCATATTCCCGTCGCGCCGGGAGATGTCATCAACATCCCGGCCGGCCTTGTTCATGCGATCACCGAAGGCCTGATGATTTACGAGGTTCAGCAGAATTCTGATACGACCTACCGCCTCTACGATTACAACAGACGAGGCGCCGACGGAAAGCTTCGTGATCTTCATGTTGAAAAGGCCCTTGACGTCATCGACTTCACGAACGCCGGCGGGCAGGTTCGTTTCCGGGGTCTTACAATCCCCGCGCAGCCGGGCGAAGCAATAGAGAGACGAATCCTTGTCGTTAACCGCTACTTTACGGTTGAAGAGTACAAACTCGACGGCGAAGCTTCCTTCGATGCCAACGGTCAGGCGTTCCGCATTCTCACCGCTCTCGAAGGAAGTGCCCTGATTCGCTACGGTAATGGAAAAGAGACCACGCTTGACCGCGGGGAAACCGTCTTCATTCCTGCCGCGCTTGGCGAATGGACACTTGTCGGACGCGAAGCGAAACTGATCTGCAGTTACCTGCCTGATCTTCGTCGCATCTGGCCCGACTTAAAACAAGCAGCCGCAGCCGGACAGCTAGATAGCCTTGTCGGACTTCGCCCTTATGCCGCCGGTATCACCGAGGCCATTTAATTTATACGAAGGATAACAGCAAAAAACCGGGTCCTTCGCCTCGCGGCAGAGAGCCCGGTTTTTACTTTAACTTGACACTATATCGATAAATTGCGCTTTGGCTTAATTAGCGACGACGTCTAATGGTCCTGACATCATCCCCGTAGAAGTAAACCGGGACAAAGCTTCCCAGCAGTCTTGACAGCAAACGTTCGTCGTAAAGCTTCTGAATCTTGACGGTATCGAGGTTGGTCGTTATCAGCATCGGTTTTTTCTGACTGAAGCGGCTGTTCATCAAACTCAGCAGCTCTGATGCATGCACGCCGCCGTCGCCGATACCCGAACCTAAATCATCCAGGATCAAGAGATCCGTGTTATGGATCTGCTGATAAAAACGTTCTGCCTGCTCGAGGCGAACAGGATCCGGATTGAAACTGGATGTTAGAATCCGATACTGCTGAAGCTGCTGCATCATTTCGCTGAAACTAAGAAAAAATACGCTGTGTCCGTTTCGGATAAGTTCGTGGCCGATCGCTGTTGCTATAAACGTTTTACCCGTACCGGTGCGACCGTGGAAGAATAAACTTTTCGCCGTAGCGGTCTCGAAATCCGCACAATATTTCAGCATCGCATCTTTCAGCCGGACATGCATCTCCCGGGGAGAAGGCATACCCTCTTTCTCGTTTTTATCCGGACGATCGCAAAAGAGCTCTGCGCGAAAGTCTGCAAACGTCTGATCGGAATATGCTTCCAGCTGCGATTCTTCGAGCAGAATCGGATAAACGGCCTCGGCATAACAACGGCAGCGCCTGCCGTCCACCATGCCGGTATCTTCGCAGAAACGGCAACTGTAATCCGGCATATCGAAGCGTTCGTCATAACCTTCTTCGCGTAAAATCATATTGCGCCTGTCACGTGCTTCGGCAAGCTCTCGTTGTGCCGGGACAAGTTTATCCCCGCCTGCGATACTCGCTGCAAGCTGCCTGGCTCCGGCCGCTCTCAGCGCCAGATCAGCCTCCTGTAAGCGAGGTGATTGTGCCAGAGCCATACGCCGCCGCTGCTCGCCTCTCAAGACAGCTTCTTCCCGTCTCTCCTGATAGAGTCCGGCAACTTTATGACTGAATTCTGCTCTGCTGTCGGGTAATTTAAGAGACATTGCTCTCTCCTTCTTCTAGCGTCTTATCTTCGGAAAATAGATCCAGGTTAAAGGATTCAAGAAATTCTTCGCTGTATTCCCGCTGATCGAAATTGCCCAGATTGCGGTAGCGTCCCCGTCCGTCCAGCCCCGGTCCCTGATTGCCGGCCTCTTGTCTGGCGCTGCGGGCTTCGCGGTTTTTGGCTTTCTTTTCTTCTTCGAAACGTTCGACATCCGCGAGAGTTTTAACACCGGCTTCGTACCAACTGCTTAAAATCGCATCGAAGTAGTTCATGTTCGGCTGGCCGATGCGAACCGCATTCCGTAGAGCCAGGTCAATGATTGTCATATCATAGCCGAATTCGCGTACCCATTTCTCGACAATCCGGTCATCAAACTCGGTCATATTCTTACGCAGCTTCTTCCCCACTTCATTACGAACCTGTTCGCACTTTTCGCGAGTAGCATAATATTTATTAAGATCCTGATAACTGGCCACGCCTTTACTGGACCAGTCCTTGGCAACAACCGAAATATAGTTTTTATTCGATAACTTATTCCGGCTGGCGCATTCGTTGAAGAGAGCATAAACCACTTCGGGCTCGAACCGGTAAACCTCAAACCATTCGTCAATGGCCTGGTACCACGAATAGCCCATCATGCCATGGAAGAAACTCTTGTTGACATCGCGAATCAGCTTGTCGCGCGCAGGCTGGCGGCTGGTTCTTTCGATCACTTCATCGGGCGGTGCGGAGGTACGCGGACGATAGTACTTATCGACTTCCTTTTCTTTAACATCCACGATCACGATGGAATTCTTCTTGTCGTTGTGTTCGATCAGACCTTTCTGAGTCAGTTCGAAAATCGCGGCTTTGATGGCGTCCAAGTCCGTATCAAGACGTCTGGCCAGTTCGGAAGCGGTCACGGATTCATGATGGCGGCTGACATGAAGGGCATAAACATAGACCTTCACAGCCGCTCCCGAAAGGGACGCCATGTACTCCGAAATGAACACATCCGGCACCAAGGTATCGGAAAAAAGCATCTTCCTGGCATCTTCAATACGCACTTAACAACACTCCTATATCTTTTTCATCAACCAATGCAGACACTTTAAAATTCTGCACCTTTTATTATACCCGAAGAAATCAGGCAGTATCTGTAAACAATCTCTTGAAACGACAAGCACTTTTCTATTGCGGTCACAATCAGATTGCCCTTTGATCAAATTCTAATAGCAAAGGATATGGCCGAAGCAAGGTCCTCTTCATCCGGTATGACAAGTACCTCACGATATCAAGGTCCGGCATCTGCAGAATCGTTAATGCGAGTATTAAAGAAAACCCCGCCCGATACAACGATCGGACGGGGTCGGTATTCGTAGTCGAGATATCTTAGAACTCGGCGTTCTTCATTCTCAGGTAACTCTTGAAGCGTCTTTCGGCATCAGCCTGTGCCTTATCGAAGATGGCATCGACTTGTTCGGTCGAGTATTTCTTCGTCAGCGAGCTGTAGCGAACCTCGGCCATCAGGAAGTCCTTGAACTTGCTCAGATCCGGTTCCTTCGAGTCAAGCTGGAAGGGGTTCTTGCCTGCGGCCTCCAGACGGGGATCGAAACGGTAGGTGTGCCAGTAACCACAGGCTACGGCTTCCTTCTCGCGCTCCTGGGTCTGCTTCATGCCGCCCTTGATACCATGCGAGATACAAGGAGCATAAGCGATAACCAGAGACGGTCCGTCATAAGCTTCAGCCTCGATCAGAGCCTTCAGAGCCTGACCCTGGTTGGCACCCATGGCGATCTGAGCGACGTAGACATATCCATAGGACATGGCCATCATACCCAGGTCTTTCTTACGAATCGACTTACCGCCGGCAGCGAACTGCGCGATGGCACCCGTCGGCGTCGACTTGGAAGCCTGACCGCCTGTATTGGAGTAAACCTCGGTATCGAAGACTAGAACATTGACGTTGTTACCGGTCGAGAGGACATGGTCGAGTCCGCCGTAACCGATATCGTAGGCCCATCCGTCGCCACCGAAGATCCATGTGGAACGCTTGGTCAGATAATCCTGGTTCTTCAGGACCATTTCCGTTAAACGCTTCACCTCCGGATTGTCGGAGTTCAGGTTCTTCAGAACGTTGACCAGCGTGTCGGCCGCTTCGATGGTGGAATCACTGTCATCCTTCAGACGGAACCACTCGTCAACGGCGAGCTTGATATCATCGGATGCCACAGCCTTCAGCTGCTCGAGGTTCTCCTCGGTGCGCTTACGGATCTGCTCATAGCCCAGGTGCATACCCAGACCATGCTCGGCGTTATCTTCGAAGAGAGAGTTGGCCCATGCGGGACCGCGGCCCTCGGCGTTGGTTGTATAAGGCGTCGAAGGAGCCGAACCACCCCAGATCGAGGAACAACCGGTCGCGTTCGAAATCTGCATGCGATCGCCAAAGAGCTGTGTGACGAGCTTGGCATAAGCCGTCTCGCCGCAGCCTGCGCAAGCGCCGCTGAATTCAAAGAGAGGCATTTCGAACTGGCTGCCCTTGACGATGGATTTCTTCATCGGGTTGGATTTACGCGGCAGCTTGATCATGTAGTCCCAGTTCTCGGCTTCGACCATATGCTCTTCGATCGGCTTCATGACGATCGCTTTTTCCTTGGCGGGGCAGGTCATGACACAAGTGGCACAACCGGTACAGTCAAGAGCGGAAACCTGGATGCGGTATTTGTAATTGTCGTAGGGCTTCATGCCGTTGACGGTTGTCGCCGGTGCGGCCTCGGCCTCTTCTTCGGTCAGAAGGAACGGACGGATGACGGCATGCGGGCAAACCAGCGAGCACTGATTGCACTGAATGCAGTTATCGGGAATCCAGACAGGGATCTCGTTGGCGATACCGCGCTTCTCATACTGAGCGGTACCCTGCGGGAAGTGACCGTCTGCCATCTGCACGAAGGTGCTGACAGGCAGGCTGTCGCCCTTCTGGCGATTCATGACTTCGACGACATTCTCGATAAAGGCAGGCACATCGCGCATGACTGTTCCTTCGTCCATGAGATTGGCCCATTCGGCGGGAACGGCTACTTCGCGGATATTCTCGAGACCGGCGTCAACAGCCTTGAAGTTCATGTTGACTACTTCTTCACCCTTCTTACCGTAGGATTTTACGATCGCGTCCTTCATGTACTTCACGGCGTCATCCAGCGAAATGACGTTCGCCAGCTTGAAGAAGGCAGCCTGCAATACGGTATTCGTGCGATTGCCCAGGCCGAGACCCGCGGCAATATTTACGGCATCGATAACATAGAACTTGATGTTCTTGCGAGCCAGTTCGCGCTTCATCGAATTGGGCAGATGCGCGGCGAGCTCTTCGTCGGACCACAAGGTGTTCAGCAGGAACGTACCGCCGGGCACCAATGCCGAGACCATGTCGTACTTGTCGACATAGGACTGCTGCGAGCAGGAGACAAACTTAGCCGTGCTGATCAGGTAAGGCGAGTGAATCGGGTTCTTACCGAAACGAAGATCGGAAATGGTGATACCGCCCGATTTCTTCGAGTCATAGGAGAAATATGCCTGAGCATAAAGATCCGTATGGTCGCCGATGATCTTAATCGAGTTCTTGTTGGCACCAACCGTACCGTCGGAACCCAGACCCCAGAAACGGCAGGCGATGGTGTCGGCGTCGGACACATCGATCGTCTCTTCGACAGGGAGCGACAGATGGGTGACGTCGTCAACGATACCAATGGTGAAGCCGTCGCGAGGTGTGGCGGAAGCGGCATTCTTGTAAACAGCATTGATCTGATCCGGAGTCGTATCCTTCGAACCCAGACCGTAACGGCCGCCCACGATAACAGGCTTGTGTTCGCTTCTTCTGTAAGCGGCGACCACGTCGAGGAAGAGCGGTTCACCCTCGGCACCCGGCTCCTTCGTACGATCCAGAACCGTAATGTTCTTAACGGTGGTCGGGATAGCAGCGAGTAAAGCTTCGGTCGGGAAAGGACGATAGAGGCGGACGGAAACCATACCGACCTTCTCGCCTCTGGCGTTCAGATAATCAACAACTTCCTGAACGGTTTCGCAGACTGAACCCATCGCGACGATTACGCGATCGGCATCTTCGGCACCATAGTAATTAACCAGACCGTAATCGCGACCGGTTAATTCATTGATTTTAGCCATGTATTCTTCAACGATGGAAGGAACGGCCAGGTAGTAGGGGTTGGAGGCTTCGCGGGCCTGGAAGAAGATATCGGGATTCTGAGCGGTACCCTTCAAGACAGGCTTGTTCGGGGACAGACCGCGATCGCGGAACTCCTGAAGAGCTTCCTGATCAATCAGAGCGGCTAAATCTTCATAAGACTGCACTTCGACCTTCTGAACTTCATGAGAGGTACGGAAACCGTCAAAGAAGTGCAGGAACGGTACGCGGGATTTAATCGTGGCCAAATGAGCAACGGCGGCCAGGTCGGTGGCTTCCTGAACGCTGTTCGAAGCAAGCAGGGCAAAACCGGTCTGACGGGCAGCCATAACGTCCGAGTGGTCACCGAAGATCGACAAGGCGTGACTGGCCAGCGCGCGAGCGGAAACATGGAAAACGCAAGGGAGCAGCTCACCTGCGATTTTATACATATTGGGGATCATCAGGAGCAAGCCCTGTGATGCGGTATAAGTAGTGGTTAGTGCACCGGTCGACAGCGAACCGTGAACAACACCGGCGGCGCCGCCCTCCGACTGCATTTCAACAACGTGAACGGTCTGATTGAATGCATTCTTGCGACCTTGCTGGGACCAGATATCAACACTGTCAGCCATCGGTGAAGACGGGGTGATCGGGTAAATACCGGCTACTTCGGTGAATGCATAGGATGTATAAGCCGCAGCTGTATTACCATCCATCGTCATGAACTTCTTTTCTTTAGCCATGATTACTCTCCTTCTTAAAAGTACAATAAGGCTGCTAGCCTGTCATACGATAAATGAGCGGCAGGCCAGTATTTATTGTATCATATTTCACCTCGATTCGTCACAGATGTTACCAAATCGCAGTAATATGAACAACAGTATTGAGGTAAGCCATCCTCAATTCCAAGTGCAACATGGCAGGCATTTATCCGATAAATAAACGACAGTCTTGTCACACCCTGAATATTATATCACTCTTCTGTCATTTGTTCCTTTTATCCCCATATTCCTATTGTAGAATTTTTCCAATCTTTTACGTATAGATTCTCCAATTAGATAAAACGGTCACAACAAGAGAACATCTATTTCTCCGGGAGATCTATTTTACCTGTCGTTCATTAAATGACAAACGAGTATAATGGCAAAAGAAGCACCCCGGGAGGTAATTATGACAGAACTAAGATTCGATCAAAGCGGCTGTTTTAAAGTCATGCAGCTAACCGACATTCATTTCATGAACGAAGATGACAGAGACGAAAAATCACTGGCCCTCATCCGTCGTTTGATCGCGCAGGAGCATCCCGATCTCATTGTTATCTCGGGCGATACGGTTTACGGGCCCAAAAATCTGGAGAACCTGAAACCTGCCCTCGAGCCCGTTTACGAATCGGGTATCCCCTGGACCTGGACCTTCGGTAATCATGATGCCGAAGACGGACATTCCAAAGAAGAACTCTTTTCTTATCTGACCGGACTCCCCGGTTGTCTGGCATACGATGCTGCAGCGGATATCACCGGCGTGGGCAATCACGACCTTGAAATCAGGAATGATCGCGGAGAATTGCGCTGGCTGATTTCTTTACTGGATTCCGGCGACTACATGCGCCTGTCTTCCGGTTCATCGACACATAGCGATGCGATCGGCGGCTACGACATGGTCAAGCACGATCAGATCACCTGGTTTTCGGAACGGATCAAAACACTCGAGAAATCCAGCCGGGATTTCGGGATATTAATGTTTATGCATATCCCTTTGCCCGAGTATAACGAAGTCTGGGAGAGCAGAACGTGCTACGGAGAAAAAAACGAAGCCGTATGTTGTCCCAAACTTAACAGCGGTCTCTTCTCGGCCATGCTGGAGTCCGGACACGTACGCGGCTTGTTTTGCGGCCATGATCATATCAACGACTATGTCGGGGATCTTTATGGTATCAAGCTGGGCTACGGTCGCGCCACCGGATACAATACTTACGGTCGCGACGGTTATCTGCGCGGCGCTCGCTTGTTTATCTTAAAAGAAGACAATACATCTGATTTCGAAAGCCGGATTCGCCTTGAAGACAATAGCATAATCGATGGTTTGGATCGTGTTCACGAAGTTCAAAATTCATCGTCCGCGAAGTAGAGATACACAAAAACAGTAATATTTCTCGAACTCAAAACACCGTCAAAATTTCTTTAATAGGATTTTAACGGTGTTTTTTCATGCGATAGATTAGTGATAATAATTTTCAATAAAAATTTATATTGTCTTAATTACAACAAATATTCATGTATTCACCGATTTTTTGCATAAAAACATATAATTCCTGTATTTATTAAATACAGAATATTTTATACATCTTTGACTAAAGTGACATTCATATGGATAAAGTTATTGTATTCTTTGTAACAACAATTACAATAATGAAAGATTAATAAGTCTATCCTTAAGGCAGTGCTAACTAGTTTCAATATCGATAAGCTTCTAGGGGGAAATTGAAGCGATTATTGAAACAAGGCAAGACTTATCTATCTATAGTCAGCTGGCGCAGCCGAAAGGCAAACATTAGAGGGGTTACATCATGAATACGACTTCTATTAAAGGACTGAAAAAGTTCCTGGCTCTTTTCCTGACGTTTACTATGTTCCTGAGCTTTACCGGCGGTGGTCTGGTAAATGCGGCAGGAGGCAGTTACAGTCTGGACTTCGCAGCCGCTAATCCAACAAAGTACGGCAGATTCTTCGGAGGTGAACTGGCACCAAGAGAAGGGAGACAAAGCGATCCCATCCCCGGTGCGAGATTCAGCGACGGTGTAGAATCACTAATGCCCCAGGATATGATGATGGGGCAGATCGTTCCGTTTGAAGTGGAGATTTCCGTAAATGGAAGCACCGCTCCGGAAAACGGCGAGATTCTTCTGACATTCAGTTTCGCAACACAACTTAGCAATGGCGGCAATTTCGGTTTCGATCCCGCATGGAGAATCCACAGCGCGTTCATCGACACATCCGAAAGCACGGATCCCGGTAACAATGCCACGGCCTCCGTGGTATCCGAGAACATTGCGTCGTTCCCGTCAGGCCAGGAATACATCGAAGGCGTCATTCGCGTCTCGGGCCTGGACAACGGGGATAAAGCCATCCTCGAAATATGGGTTGTGCTGATGGATCACATTCCTCCGGGAGTAAACCTCAGCTCGAATATCCAATCCCGGATTATTATGGCAGAAACAGCAAACGGCGACAGCATCAGCGTCGGTAAACAAACCGTTCCGCTGCTCAATCCGGGTGACTTCCTGACGGTCGATACCGATGTCAAAGTCGTCAAGACGGATAATCCGGATCCAATTTACGCGGGACAAACATTGACCTATACCATTCACGTCAGTAACCTGACCAAGGTTGCGGCAAACGGGGTCGTGGTAACCGATACGCTGGATCCCAATGTCACTTTCGTCAGTGCCTCCGACGGCGGCACGGCGGCGGGACAAGTCGTCACCTGGCCCGCCTTCAACCTGGGTCCGAATTATACACCCGCGACACCGGATCCCAACTCCATGAAGGAGTTGACGGTAACCGTACTGGTCAACACTGATGCCCCCACCAATAACGTCACCGGTACGAATCCCGATAATCGCGGCGGACACGCATTCGTAGCACTGAACCCGCTGGCAGACATCCTGAACAAGGTTGCCATCGCGGTTACAATTACAGACGACATTAATCCGGATAACGACACCTGGCAGGAGCCGACCAATGTTATCGGCGCCACGGGTAGCGTAACCATCGGCGGTACGAAGACACTTGAAGGCCGTCCGCCGAAAGCAGGCGAGTTTACCTTCGAGCTATACGAAGGTGCATACAGCCCCGAGAAGACGCCTATTCGCACAACGACCAATCTGCTGAACGGCAGCTACAGTTTCGCTGCTCTGGACTTCACTCTGGCAGACGTCGGCTCGAAGACCTATACGGTCATCGAGAAAGCCGGATCGATCGCCGGTGTCGAGTATGACGATCGACAATATACAAGTGTTCTTCTGATCGCTAACAACGGCGACGGTACTCTCTCGATAACGGCAACGACAGGCTCCGTCACCGCCAATAACTTCACGAACAAATACACCGCCACGGGTAATCTTACCATCGGCGGCACGAAGGCACTGAGCGGACGCACGTTGAACGCGGGCGAGTTCACTTTCGATCTCTACGAAGGTGCCTACAGCCTCGAGAAGACACCTATTCGCACAACGACCAACCTCGCGAACGGCAGCTTTAGCTTCGCGGCATTGAACTATACTCTGGCCGATGTCGGCACGAAGACCTACTCGGTTGTCGAGCGAAGCGGCGCCCTCGGCGGAGTGAGCTACGATGCCACTGTCCATACGATCGAAGTTCAGATCGCCGATAAAGGCGACGGCACGCTGACGGTCACTGTGACAAAAGGCAGCGCAAGCGCCAACAATTTCACCAACAGTTACACGGCCACCGGCAACCTGACCATCGGCGGCAAGAAGTTCCTGGACGGTCGCGCTCTGAAGGCCGGGGAGTTCACTTTCGATCTTTACGAAGGTGCTTACAGCCCCGAGAAAACGCCTATCCGTACTACGACCAACGCCTTGAACGGCACTTACAGTTTCGCTGTTATTAATTATTCTTTGGCAGACGTCGGTACGAAGACCTACACGGTCGTCGAACGAGCCGGATCGCTTGACGGTGTCGAGTATGATGATACGATGCACACGATCGTGGTCCAGATTAGCAACAACGGCGATGGAACCCTTACGGTTACCCCGACAACAGGTACCATCAGCGGTAACGACTTCCATAACACATACACGGCCGAAGGTACTCTGGATCTTTCCGGTATGAAGACACTCAACGGCCGCGAGCTTCTCGCAGGCGAGTTCTGGTTCGAACTCTACGACGGTATGATTCTAGTCGATGAAACATCGAACATGGCCGACGGCAGCTTCGCCTTCGACACCCTGACCTTCACGCTCGACGATGTCGGCACGAAGACCTTCAAGGTAGTTGAGAGAGCCGGCATGCTTGGCGGCGTCGAGTACGACGAAACCGAGTACACGGTCACGGTCGAAATCAGCGACAACGGCGACGGTACCCTGGATGTTACAGTCACCAGCGAGAACGCCGAGAGCCTCGACTTCGAAAACGACTATACGGCTACAGGCACTCTGGATCTTTCCGGTATGAAGACACTCAACGGCCGCGAGCTTGGCGCAGGCGAGTTCTGGTTCGAACTCTACGAGGGCATGACTCTCATCGATGAAAAACCGAACATGGCCGACGGCAGCTTCGCCTTCGACACCCTGACCTTCACGCTCGACGATGTCGGCACGAAGACCTTCAAGGTAGTTGAAAAAGCCGGCACGCTCGGCGGCGTCGAGTACGACGAAACCGAGTACACGGTCACGGTCGAAATCAGTGACAACGGCGACGGCACCCTGGATGTTGCGGTCACCAGCGAGAACGCCGAGAGCCTTGACTTCATGAACGAATACACGGCCGGCGGACAATTGAATCTTATGGGTCTGAAGACTTTGGCCAACAGAGCTCTGGCCGCAGGCGAATTCTGGTTTGACCTCTATGAAGGTCCGACCCTTCTGCAGAGCGTAGCGAACCTGGCCGACGGCAGATTCATCTTTGAGACGATCACTTTCGGTCTCGAAGACGTCGGAACGAAGACCTACACCGTGGTAGAAAAAGACGGTATGCTCCCGGGCATCACCTATGATTCCACCATCCATACGGTAACAGTGGAAATTTCGGACAACGGCGACGGAACACTGGCTGTGGAAGTCACAAGCGAAAACGCCATGGATCTGCCTTTCCGTAACGTCTATGCAGTAACCGACATAACCGTCAGAAAGATCTGGTTCGGTCCCGCCGCCCTGATCACGGACATCCGGATTCAGCTCTATCGAAACGGTGAACCTTACCTCGAGCCTGTACTGCTTCCTGTCGGACAAGACACGATTATCTACGAAGATCTTCCTGTCGTGGACGAGATGGGCGAGCCTTACACCTACACAGCCGATGAGGTATCGGTACCCGCCAACTTCCGCAAGACCATTTCGGATGACGGTTTGACAATTACCAATACCTTTATCCCGCCGGATGTACCTCAGACCGGCAGAAACAGAACATCGGCCACGGCCGGTATCCTCCTTCTCCTCGGCGGCGCGGCAATCGTACTCTTTACGCAGCGCAAACGGAGACAAGGACATAACAATCAGGAGTAAATCCTGAGACGTTAATTACTTAACTTGACAAGTCCCCTCGAATCGCGTCAAGGAAGCAGCCCGGAATCCAACAGGTTTCGGGCTGCTGTTTCTTTTATTTGCTTCTCGTCGTTTCGAAGCACAAGAAATTTAATTCCGCAATAGCCGGCATAACGTTTTTATGTGCTTTCTCTGTTAAAATGTACTCAGATACAAGATACCCGTGCTCCCACGGGCAAACACAATCGTGAAAACCTTTACGAAACGAAAGGAAGAATCATATGAAAATTTCACAACAGATGGTGGAAATGCTATCCAAACAGGTCAACGCCGAGTACTTCGCCGCTTATCTCTATAAGTCGATGGCCAACTGGGCGAAAGACGAGAACTGGGACGGACTGGCCGGCTGGATGGAAGCTCAGGCAGCCGAAGAGATGGAGCATGCCCAGCGGATCCATAAGTACATCCAGGAGCGCGGCGGAAAAACTATTTTCGAGGCCGTCGAAGCACCCAAGGCCAGTTGGGATTCCTGTCTTGATGCCATGAGAGGCGCTTACGAGCACGAGCTCAAGGTTACGGCCAGCTTCTATCGCATGACCGAAGAAGCCATGGCAGCCAAGGATTATATGACCGTCAGCGCTCTGCAGTGGTTCCTCGACGAACAGGTCGAAGAAGAAGATCAGACCTCCGGTTGGGTCGCTCTCTATGAGAAAGCCGGCGACAATCTCGCAGCCTTGATGGCCATCGATCGCGCTCTGGCCGCCCGCTAATCGTTTTATCGGTCAAATCTGCGCTTGAATCGCATAATTCCATTAACAACGAAACAAAACAGCCCCCGTTACGATCTATCGATCGCAGCGGGGGCCGTCTTATTATGTGCTATAAGTCAGGCCTGATAAGTGTTGGCAATAACCGAGAAATCTTCCGTCTTCAGGGAAGCACCGCCGACCAGACCGCCGTCGATGTTTTCCTGGCTGAAGAGACCGGTTACGTTCTTGCTGTTTACGGAACCGCCGTAGAGGATGCGAATCTTATCAGCGGCGTCCTCGTTATACAGTTCGGCAACGACCTTACGGACAAAAGCGCAAACTTCTTCGGCCTGCTCGTCGCTGGCTGTCACACCCGTGCCGATAGCCCAGATGGGCTCATAGGCGATGGTGACGAGGAAGAGCTTCTCTTCCGGAATGCCTGCCAGACCTTCAACGATCTGCTCTTTAACGAAATCGAAGGTTTCGCCTGCTTCGCGCTGCTGCAGTGTTTCGCCGCAGCAGAGAATCGGACGTACGCCCCAGTTCAGGAGGGCTTTGGCCTTCAGATTAACGGTCGCGTTCGTATCGGCAAAGTACTCTCTGCGCTCCGAGTGACCGATGATGGCATAAGGAACCTTCATGTCGGAGAGCATCTTGGCCGAAATTTCACCGGTATAAGCGCCCTTGTCTTCCCAATGGGCATTCTGAGCGGCGATCTTGATGTTGGTGAACTCGGTCGCCTTAACAGCGGCGTCGAGAGCGGTAAACGGTACGCCTACGACGATTTCGGCTGCCGCATCGGCTACGAGAGGCTTCAGTTCGCTTAGGAAAGCAACGGCTTCGGCAGGAACACCCTGGTTCATCTTCCAGTTACCGGCTGCGATCGTGCGGCGATCGTCCTGATCTAAAAGGCAATCGATACCGGGCAGAACCTTACCCTCGAGGAACTCGAGCGAAGCGCCGCCGCCCGTGGATATGTGAGTTACCTTATCGGCGAAGCCCAGAAGCTCGACGGCTGCCGCGGAGTCGCCGCCGCCGATGATGGAGATGGCGTTGGACTCGGAGAGAGCCTTGGCCACTTCGCGGGTACCGGTAGCGAAGTTTTCGAATTCGAAAACACCCATCGGTCCGTTCCAGATAACGGTTCCGGCATCTTTAATGGCATCGGTGTACAGAGCAATGGTCTCGGCGCCGATATCCATGCCCATCCAGCCTTCGGGGAAGGAGTCGGAAGGAACGGTTTTATGGTCGGCATCGGCCGCGAAACGATCGGCTACGACGTTATCGACGGGAAGCAGAAGCTTGACGCCCTTCTCTTCGGCCTTCTTCATCAGGCTGGCCGCCAGCTCGACTTTATCGGCTTCGAGAAGCGAAGTTCCGACTTCATAGCCCTTGGCTTTACTGAAGGTGTAAGCCATGCCGCCGCCGATGATAAGCGTATCGACCTTGGTCAGAAGGTTCTCGATGACGCCGATCTTGTCCGAGACCTTGGCGCCGCCCAAAATGGCAACGAAAGGACGTTTCGGATTGGCGAGGGCATCACCCATAACCTGAATTTCTTTTTGAATCAAATAACCCGAGACGCCCGGGAGATAGTTGGCCAGACCGGCAGTCGAAGCGTGGGCGCGATGAGCCGTACCGAAGGCGTCGTTCACGAAGATCTCGGCCATGGAAGCCAGTTCCTTGGCGAAAGTCTGTTTGTTCTTCGTTTCTTCCTTATGGAAGCGAACATTCTCGAGCATCATGACCTGACCGTCTTCGAGAGCGGTGGCCTTGGATTTGGCATCTTCGCCGATCACGTCTGCTGCCAGGACAACTTCCTGACCCAGGAGTTCCGACAGGCGATCGACGGCCGGCTTCATGCTAAACTTGGCTTCGGGACCGTTCTTGGGTCGGCCCAGGTGAGAAACCAAAATAACCCTGGCACCTTCTTTGGCCAGATAGGAAATCGTGGGTAAAGCACCGCGGATACGCTTGTCATCCGTGATCTTGCCTTCTTTATCCAGAGGCACGTTAAAGTCAACGCGAACGATTACTCGTTTACCTTTGACCTCGATATCTTCGACAGTTTTTTTCAGCAAATTCGCCATCTTAAACTCTCCTGTAATCTATTACTTATTCGACTGCAAACTAAATCGGGCCGTTCGAGCTACTCCCGAGCAGACCCCATACAGCGATATTTTAGCATACTTTGCCCTGTTTATAACGGTACGTTCAAATTATATCGATATAGACGAAGGTTTTATTTTAACGACGGCCGGCTTTGTTATATACTATATATAATTCAAATTTATTCCGAAATTTTTACGACGTTTTTGAACAGGAGATTCGATAGATGGAGATCATTCAAGACTTTTTCGATGGCGTGCTGGAGTATGTATCGGGCATACCGAACATTGTTCCGATTCTGATTACTTTAATCGTCGGTGTCGCTCTGGTCGGATGGGGTTACAACCTCTTTCGTCTGTGGATGACGATTGTAGGCGTCTGGGCGGGCTATGTGCTCGGCAGCAAGCTTGCCTCTTTCCTCGAACTGGACGGATGGCCTTATGCGATCGTCGTTCTTTTGATCACCGTGGCCATGACGCTATTCTTCTGGCTGGCCGTTAAACTCAGCATTTTCGCGGCAGGCTTTTTCTTCGGCACCTATATCGTGCGCTACTTCAGCATTACCTTGTTCGGCCTGGAAGAGAATATCGTGAATCTCGTCGTGGGTCTGGTTCTGGCGATCCTGGCCGTGATCTTCCTGAAAATCTTCATTATCGCGGCTACCGCCATCAGCGGCTCTTATCTGGTCGTCGATGCGATCGGCAGCTTAATACAAAATACCGATGCGGGCTCCTGGCTGGGAGAACTCGCACCGGCACGTGATCCGATTCCGATTATTCTGACGTTTTTACTCGTTACCGTTTCCGTTCTCGGCATTATCTATCAGTACAAGCGAACCGGCAGCGGTCAGCGTATACGCCTTCACGGCCAGCCCGTTCGTTAAGCGCGTAACGTTCGCCGATTAGGGTTGGGTGCGTTCGATACGCCAGACGTGAGGTATTTGCAGCGGATATGTTTCCAGCACGGTCCCGTCGTAGGTTACTTTCACAAGCTCTCCGACTTTTAGTTCGCCGACGGCGATATTTTCGCCCGAGGCTGTTTGTGCCATGCCTTCGGTATCCAGATCGTCCAGACTCAGATAGGCCTTATGGCGATGGTTCACGTCGTTTTCCGCTATGCCTTCGACGAATAATGTGTTTTCGTCCGTCTCGAGGATCGTGGCATAGAAGCTGACTTCCGTGCGGCGAGGCCAGTTTCGTCCCAGGAAAAATCCAAGCAGCAGACCTGCCGCCAAGGTCAGGATGAAGAGGAGCAAACGAAAGTTCTTGCGCCTGCGCTTGCGGCGTTCTTCTTTCGACAAGACCGGCTTGACTTGGAGCGGTTTTGACTTTCGGGTAGTTTTCGCCCCGCTCTCCTCTTCGACCGACTGTGCGGGATCAAGATACTCTGCCATTTGTTCGTCTCCTTTGCCAAATTTATGCTTTTATTGTAATACAAGGCAGTAAGTCAAAAGGCTGCAAAGGACTCAGGCCAGGCTGTAATACTTCTTCTGCTCGTCGAAGAGACGGCTGTAGAGGCTGTCTTTATTCTGGATCAATTCGTCATGATGGGCAAAATCCGCCACCTTGCCGCCGTCGAGCACGAGCACTTTATCGCAGAAGCGAGACGAGCTCATGCGATGCGAGATATAGATGGCCGTCTGACCGTGCACCAGCGTGTCGAAATGTTCGTAGATCTCGGCTTCCGCGAGGGGGTCGAGCGCCGAAGTCGGTTCGTCCAGAATAACAAGCGATGCTCCTTTGAACAAGGCTCTGGCAATCGCAACTTTCTGAGCCTGACCGCCGGAGAGTTCGGTTCCGTCGCGGTTGATCGATTTATTCAGAAGCGTGGACATGCCCTCTTCGAGCTTTTCGACGAAGGAGGCCACGCTGCTTTCGCGGCTGATTGCTTCCAGACGTCGCAGCTCTTCTCCGCTGATCTCTTCGTCGGATTTTGAACTGATGTTACTCTTGATGCTGAAAGGAAGCAGTCTGAAGTCCTGGAAGACGGCAGCGATTTCGGCCAGATACTCGTTTTCCGGCCAACTCTGAATGTCTCTTCCGTTGACCAGAATTCGTCCGGAGTCCGGCTTGAAGAAGCGGCAGAGTAACTTTACCAGCGTTGTTTTACCGGCTCCGTTGAGGCCCACGACTGAAATTTTCTCTCCCTTTTGGATGGAGAAACTAACATTCTCGAGGACCGGCTTCTCCGTACCCGGATAGGTGAAGCTAACATTGTCGAACTCGATCAGGGCGAACTTACGATCGGCCATAGCGACTTCCGACGTGTTTACAGACGCGCCGCGCTCGGGCAGTTTCATGAATGTTTCGAAGGGGGCCAGATAGTCCATGATCTGTTTAATGTCTCGAAGAGCCGTCAAAATCGCTCTCATAGCCGATGTGAACTGTATGGATGCGCCGGCATAAAGGCTGAAGGAACCGAGCGTGATCCGCGCACCGGCCAGATTCGTCAAGACACGAATCGTCGTATAGCCGTAGACGACGGCCACTTGCAAATCGGTCAGGATCGACTGCAAACCGGCCACTCTTCCGATCTTCAGGAAGTACTCGGCCAGGTAGTCGCAGAGCTCCAGATTCATCTCCTCGACGCGCTCGGTCAGCATGGCATCCAGTCCGTAAAGGCGGATCTGCTGCTGATGCTCGGCATTGTAAGCATTATTGATATAGTAGCCGTACTTGCGATTTACGCCGACAAGGTTCAGGAAGAAGCGCGTCTCGTAACGTTTGATCGAACTCTGAAGTAAGGCGATAATCACGACAATCAGAATCAAAAAGAGCAAGAGCAGCAGACTTAAGCGACTCAGAATCGAGACCAGCGTTATAATGGTCACGCTCTGCTGGACAATCTCGCGAAGCTGAAAGACGAAATTCTGGGCAGCGCCTTGATTCGTCATGACAAAGCCGGCCTCTTCCTTTAGCGTGAGAATCTCCGGATCTTCCAGGTTGCTGTACGGCAGGCGTGTAATCTTTTCGGCCAGAGCCTTGTTCATGCCATGGTAGACTCGATTGTCTTCCACATCCAGAACCCGTGTGAGCAATTGCGAAACGAGGCGTAGCAGACCTTCGGCGGCAGCCGCGAAGATAATGAGTTTCAGCGCTTCGCTCCAGGGCAGATTTCTTGTTACTGCATCGATAAAAAACTTCGGGATAAAGACGGCCAGTCCGATTTGAGCGGAACGAACCAGAGCGTTTAAGACGATCAACGGCAGGAAGCGCGGGGCGACTTCCCGGGTCAGTTTAAGCAGCATACTAAAGCGGGGGCCTGCCGAACGCAGCTGGTCGGCCAGTTTGCTTTTTTCTTCCTTATCTTCTACCAGGATGGGGCGTTTGGCTTTAGGCATAGGACACCTCTTCTTCGATGGCCAGACCGTTATCCGCGGTCTCGATCAGACTGCCTTCCTGATAGTATTTGCCTTGTGTGACAAACATATCGTAGTACTCGGCCTGATTCTTCATTAATTCTTCATGCGTTCCCGCTTCTACAATATGACCGCCGGAAAGCAGGATGATCCGGTCGCAGAAACTGGTCGAGGCCAGGCGATGCGAGATAAAGAGGGCGCTCTTTCCTTCCATGGCCGTCGAGAAATCGTTGTACACCTTCGTTTCGGCCAGGGCATCGAGGGCCGACGTGGGTTCGTCCAGGATCATGACGGGAGCATCCCGGTAGGCAGCGCGGGCCAGCATCAGTTTTTGTTCTTCGCCGCCCGAGAGCATCAGGCCGTTCGGATCGATGATTTTCTGAAGCATTTGGTCCATTCCCTCTTCGGAGGAAGCGATCTTTTCCCGAAGACCCATACGCCCTAAAACCTTATCCACCTTCTCCCGATCGATCTCGCGGAGACTTGCGGCCACGTGTTCGGCTACCGTGAAAGCCAGCGCGCTCTCGCTTTGGAAGACGACACTGAAGCAGTCAAAGAGACTTTTCGAGTCGATTGTCCTCGTATCGATCCCGTTGATCAGTACCTGACCCGAAGTCGGATGGTGCAACCCGCACATCAGCTTCACAATGGTGGATTTACCCGCACCGTTGATACCGACCAGGGCCAGCTTCTCGCCGGCTTCGATCGTAAAGCTGATCTGATCGAGCACAAGCTTGTCGCTGCCGGGATAGGAGAAAGAAACATCTTTAAACTCGACTGTTACGGGACCGTTTGCGGAGAGCTTCACGTCTCCGCCGGACTCGTTTAAATCTTCCTCGATAAACTCGATGGCTTCTTTCACATAACGACTCTCCGCCACGGTCAGAGCAAGCGTCCTGGCCAGATTATCGAGCAATTGGCTCAGACCCACATAAGCCGACAAATAAACGGCAAAGGAAGCCACCGTGATGCGGCCGTCAAGGGCCCCCGATAATAAAACAGACAAGGTGACCAGGGTGGCCGCTGCCTGAACGACCAGCGGCAGGAGTCCCCATTCGAAACGCCTCTTGACGATTCTTCTGCGCAAATCCAGTGAATAGTCGATCATGCGGCGATAAGCGGAAAAGATGCTGTTTTCCAGAGCATAGAGGCGAACATCCTTACCATAGGCGAAGTTCTGGGTCAGATCGTTATAGCGAAACAGTTTGCGATCGGCCAGGCTGCTCTCTTCGCGAAGGGTGAAGGCGAAGCGGTCTCCTTTACTCAAGGCCAGCAGCAGGCTAAGGAAAAAGACAAGCGGCGGGATGAGTAAGTAGATGCTGGCACCGGCCAGAACCGCTATCATCAGGATGACTGAAATCAAGGACGCCGGCATCATGAAAATATTGCGATAAACGAGTTCCACACCACTGTCGTTACTCTGACAGGATCGGTTGACACGGTTGGCGCGATCCAGAAAAGACGCATTTTCATAATGGCGAAAATCCATCGTCATGACTTTATGCAGGATGTCTCGCAGAAAATCCATGCGCAGATAAGAAATACGAGCGAAGCTGGAATTGGTAATGTAGTGCTGCACGAAGCCGAAAACAGACGCTAATACGAAATAGACAAGCAGAATGCCGGCGAATCTCAGGACAAGTGCATTCGTCGAAGCCGTAATCAGCGAGCCCTCCATCGCAGAAAAGGCATCTTCGCCGCTTTCTATCTCCCGGATCAGAAAACCAGGCAGGTAAACACCGAAGAGCGGATACACAGATGTAAAGAAGGTGTAGACCAGGCACAGACCGATCAATCCCTTGTCTCTGTATTTTAGTTTCGCAAAGAGATTGGCAGCCATCCGGCGATTGCCGACCGCATGTACGGCAGTATCGCTTGTGTTTTTCTTTTCTTTTCTCTTCTCTCTTTTCATTTTATTCTTTCCCCAGTTCGCTGATCAGACGTCCCAGTTCAAGGAAGCGATCCCGCCTCAAACTGTAGTAGATCCGTCTGTTATTTTGTCCGACGTTTATTTGCAGGAGTTCATGGTTGATCATGTTCTGTACGTGATGCGAAACGGTCGCCGAGCTAAGGCCCAGATTATCGGCCAGTTCCTTGAGGTACATGGGGCCGTTTTGGAGCATCAGGACGATGCGAAGACGGCTTGGGTCCGAAAGCAGTTTCGTTTGTTCGATGATGGTGTCGAAACGTTTTTGCTCGGCATCTACCTGATCGATCAGCTCGAAGTAGTAAATGCCGATGCTTAAAGCCACTTTCCTTTCCCGGCTATAGTTAAAACCCAGGGCATTGGGCATCATCAGCTGAGGAGCCAGATAAAAGATAACGTCCCGGCTGAAATCGGTCGAGATAACATCTGCCACGCGACGCCGGCAACGATCCCAGCTTGCTTCGTCTTTGGTAATTTTCGCCACCTCGGCAATCGCCGTCTCCAGGTAACGGCTTTTACTTTCGATTACGGCCGCAAGTTCCACCAGCAGCGCGGCGATCTCTTCGAAAACCGCGGCTTCGTTCTGATAGATCTCGATGAGCTTGATCTTGGCCTCTCCCTCGTTTTCGGATGACATAATGAGCGATACGATGCCGGAGAAATCGGAGAAATCCGTTACGGCCAGCAGCTCCCGGTATTTGGCGATCATATCATCCGCGCCGACCCCCGACTTTTCGTCTCCTTCGAGCTCCCGGTAGGATATCAAGAGAAGATGCCAGGCTTCGATCAGCTGTCGTGTGACTTCTTCAACAGAGCCGGATCGCACGCCTTCGTTTCGCTCTTCAAGCTCACCCCTCAGACTAAGCAGTTCGGGCAGGAAGGACTGCTCGCCGTCGCTCAAGATGACCAGCTCCATGATGTCTTCGAGATCCTTTTTCCCCGTAAGCAGGCGATCTCTTTCATCAAGGATCGAGGAGATGAACTCCTGATGTTCCTGATATTTCTGTTTGATTTCCTCGGCGGTTGCCGCCAGACGTTCGGGTTCTCTGATAAAAAAGCTGCGGTCGCCGCGTTTACGAGAGAAGGCAACTGCGGCCTCATAAAGGTAATCGACTTCGCTGTAGCGCACTTGGCTCAAGGGTATATCACTCATTTTTAGTAGATTCGCTTCACTCTTCATCACGTTACCTCACTTTCATCTAAGGCCAATATACATCTATGTTAGATGGTTGTCAAACATTAATACCAATCAAATTTCAATATAATCGGGTAGGATCCCGGTCATTAATTGACCGGGAGACCTCCCACACCACCGTACGTACCGTTCGGTATACGGCGGTTCCAAAGTTTACAGTTTCACGAATTAGAATAGATTTCCATTAAACTGAG
>JBNRMJ010000002.1:0-83895 GCA_050309435.1 Fastidiosipilaceae bacterium | reverse complement strand
CTTTGCCGCCGGCTTCCTTCAGATTCCACCTCGCGATGGACACCCTTGCCTTTGGCTAATGGTTGGTCGCTACATACCCCCATAACGGACTCTCACCGTCAAGTGAAGTGCCATGCGTGGCACACATAAGAAACGGCACACAGGTTACGAAATCGTATCTGTATGCCGTTTGCATGCTTGCTTGATGGTTGCCGGTGGAAGGCTTAAATGACTTTCAGCTCCTGTTCGTGAATGCGGCCGTCGACAATCTGAAAAACTTTATCGGTCTTCGTCATGATCGTTAAGTCATGAGTGACGATAATAACGCAACAACCGTCTTCGTGAGCCAGCCTTGTCAGAATATCCAGGATCAAGGCGCTGTTTTCGCTGTCCAGGTTACCTGTAGGCTCGTCGGCCAGGATCAGACGTCTGTCCATCGTCAGGGCGCGCGCGATGGCGACGCGTTGTTGTTCGCCTCCGCTGATTTTCGACGGATAACGGTGGTAAAGGCTCTCGGGCAATCCGACCTTCGCGGCCAGCTCTTCTGCCTTCGCCCGAGCGGTTTTGGCATCGACACCGTTTAAATTCATGGGATACATGATATTTTCCAGTACGGTCAGTAAGGGAAACAAGCTGAAATCCTGGTAGATAATACCCACCTGACTTCTGCGATAAAGATTCCGGTCCAGACCTGCCGTCGATTGTCCGCCAAAGAGAACTTCTCCGGCCGAAGGAATGTCGAGACCGGCCATTAAAGTCAGTAAAGTACTCTTCCCGCTGCCCGAACGTCCGACAATGGAGTAAGTCGTACCGGCATGAAAGGCACAATCGGCTCCTCTCAGGACCTCGTGTTCCGAATTTCTGCTCCGATATGAATAATGAACATCCTTGACTTCTAGAATTGGCATTTTGTTCTCCTTTGCAAATATGAGAAAGCCGTCTATGTTTCGCGGTAAAAAGAATCATTACGGCTTCGACGACTGCCGACCAGTCCCATTTGACCCAGACCGCTGACATCTTCGTAAACTCCGTTTGTCTCCGCCCGGACATAACGACGGTACCAGTTCTCGAGATCGCGGCGATAAGTAAAAATCAGATCCGAACTCGCTTCTTCATGAATCAGATTTTCTTCTTCGCCCGGATCCTCCGCCAGGTCGTAAAACTCATTTGGACCATAGGGATATCGGTGAATGTATTTATAGCGTTCGTCCCGGATCATGCGAACCGGTCCATACTCTTCACAGATGAAAACCGCGCGGCTTTCGCGTCTGCCTCCGGTCAGTAGGGGCTTTAGACTTGAGCCCGGCTTGTTATCGGAATCGGACTCACGGATACCGGCCAGGTCCAGAATAGTCGGATAGATATCCAGAGCGGATGCCAGATCCGAGACAACACGATCTCCTTGGCCGCTTAAGGCAGGATAGCGGATGATAAAAGGGACTTTGATCGATTCCTCGTACATGTTCTGCGGGAAGGTGGCATTGCCCTTACCCCAGACACCGTGGTGACCCATGCACATGCCGTTGTCCGACATGAAGATAACGACCGTGTTATCGCCAAGGCCCTTTTGATCCAGATGCTCGAGCAGTCGCCCGATATTCTGATCCATGGCCGAGATCGCGGCGTAATAACCGCGTAAATTGCTGTGGCGCGCTGTCGTACCATAGACCGGACCAACCGTGGAATCCGGGTGATCCGGCACGTCCGGTATGCCCGGGAAGTCGAAATCGTCGTAGTAATCGATCCACTCCGCCGGATGCTGCTCTTTTTCCCAGGGGGAGTGAGGCGCGGTGTAATGAACAGCCAGGTAAAAGGGTTTGTCATCTTCGGCAAGTTCATCCAGAAAGACCATTGCCTTATCCGTAAACAGATCGGTGACATAGCGCTCTTCGATGGCGATATGACCGTCTTCGATGATATCCGGCGCATAATAATGCGATCCGCCTTTTCCGATGGTATACCAGCGGCTAAAACCCTGCTGAGGTCTCATGCTGTCGCCCAGATGCCATTTTCCGCTCAAAGCGACGTTGTAGCCGTGATCGGAAAGAACCTGCGTGAAAGTTCTCTGACCTTCGAGATAGGCGATCGGCTTTTCTTCATCGACGTAGCCGCCGTAGGGATTATCGATACCCAGGCTGTCGACGAGCCCGCGATCCACGTTTCCGCTGCGGATCCAGTCATGGACGCCGTGGGCCGAGGGAATTTTACCCGTCAGAATCGATGCTCTGGCCGGCGAGCAAACCGGCGATGCACAAAAGAAATTTTCGAAGCAAATGCCTTCTTTCGCCAGGCGGTCCAGATGATCGGTTCTAAGTCCCTTTGCTCCGGCGTGGTTTAAAGCCCAGGGACCCTGATCGTCGCTTAAGATAAAAAGAAAATTCGGTCTGTTCGTCTTACTCATCCTCTGCCCTTTCTATGTTTATTCGTTGCGTCCGATTTGACGGAATTTCTTTCCTCCGGTCATAAATGTCGTGCTGAGAACAGTACTGGCGAGCCAGCAGAGGAAGAAGTTTCGTGCCAGATTGATGCCTTCTGTTAGCATGGATGCATTCATTGTTCGACTCAGGACAAAAGCCAGGATGGTACCCGTGGTTCCGAGGATCAGGAGTTCCCAGAAGAAACTGCCGAAAAGCCGATGCCGCTGGGTACCGGTTTGCTTCATGATCGCAATTTCGCGACGTCTGACCAGAAGCATGATAAAGGGGATCAGGAAGGCCAGCAGGTAGGTCAGCACGTATATCACGGGGTACAGGATGTTCATGTAGTTCACCCGCTGAGTCAACGAGGCTTTCGTCATCAGGTGCGAGGCATCGGAGAGGATGATAAACTGGCGCAGTTTACCGAGGCGGTTGACCTGGGAGAAGCCTTCTTCGGCCAGCAGAGACTTAAATTCGCTTAAATTACCGCTCAAGAGGGTAAATAAGGCACTGTCAAACTCGACCAGATTTTGGATCGCGAAACTATCGGGAATAATCAACTGGCTGCCCGGGACCTGTACCTCCGTATAGGTCTTCGCGGACAAGACAAGCGGAGAGACGAGGTTCAGAAGAGGCATGTAAATATTGTCTTCCAGACCGTCTCCGCGATAGCTTCCGACGACTGTTATGTCCACGAAATCAATGCCGGAGTGAGGACGCATCACCATCAGGCGAATACGATCTCCATATTCTATCTCATATTTTTCCATGAAATTCCGGGGGATCAAACCGACCTTGGGATTCAGTTGATCTTCTTTTGTCATGGCAAAGAGAGACTCCGACCATCCGTCCATGTATTCCGTTTCCACGCCGCTGCTGTAGTAAAAGTCCGAAGCCCCCGCCATATCATTGGTAAATACGATATGAGGTTGTTCGGCGAGCTGGTCCATCATGGTTTCGATACCGAATCCCGTGTTGCCGAATTCGGGCATGGGTTCTTCGATGTATTCGTCCCCGCCTCCGGGATAACGGCCCTGATACCAATAGTTTCTGCGCATGGTAACGGCGACCGACTCGATCAGGCCGCTGTCGTTAATGGCCTGAAGCGAGTAGAGATTAACCAGCAGGTTTTTATTTTCCTGTCCATAGATATTCGTGTAATAAGCGCGGATTTCATTGCTTTCGTTTACTTCTTTCAGCTGAGCCTTCGTATCCGCCAGAGAGCGGCTCATACCTAAAAGGAGTAAAATCGCGGTCAGGACGGCCCCCATCGGTAAAACCGCTCTGGCACCCGAACGCCGGATGGATAACAGCGCATAAGAGACGGCTCCGCCCGACAGCGAACTGGAATCTTTGACGCGACGCTCGCGTACGGACTTGCGACGGTGTTCTTTGGGCTCCTTCATGCTCTTTACGGCGAAGAAAAAACAAAAGATCATGGCAGCCAGGAATACGATAACAGCCGTTCCCGTAAAGACGTCTCGAGTTGTTACGGCGCGGAAAGGCAGTTCGCGTGTTACCGAAAGATTCGTCATGCTGTAACGAAGGTCCGCCTTACGGGATGACTCGGCCAGCGAGGCGACGTATTCGGTCACTTCTCCGGCGTAGTAGAAACCGACGGTTGCACCCAGCGTAACGGCGATCGAAGCGGCGAAAGCCGGCAGATAGTGGAAAAACCGGAGAACCTGAGCATAAGATGCGCCCAGCCGAATCAAAACACGTCCGTTTTCCCGTTCTCTGTATATGGACATATAAGCAAATAAAAGCAGAATCAAAGAGCCGGCCAAAGCCGTGACCAGCAGGACCAGAATCGTTCCGGTCCTGATATCCCGAAACGAATCGGTGACAGCCGCATAACCCTGATCGTATATAGTCAGGCGAACCAGTGGCGGCAAGCTATCATTCACCGCGGCGAAGTACTCGTCTCTGCGGGCGTTGTCGATCACGGCCGTGCCAAGAGA
Organism: Fastidiosipilaceae bacterium; assembly: GCA_050309435.1. Taxonomy (GTDB): domain Bacteria; phylum Bacillota; class Clostridia; order Saccharofermentanales; family Fastidiosipilaceae; genus CAYXVJ01. The sequence continues at coordinate 79,538 of JBNRMJ010000002.1, read as the reverse complement.
GTAACCGTAGTGGCCGTGCTTAAAGCTGAAAGTTTCGCTCACGGGGACATAGACGTGGTGCAGGAAATCTTTTTCGTTATTGAAGATACCGATCACTTCGACCGTTTCATGGATATCAAAATCCTGTCCCGCCCAGTAACTTTCCAGAATCGTGGAGGCCTCCCGGTCGGATGCCGCCAGATCAATACGGTCACCGATTTCAAGATCCAGCTGTCCGGCAACCTCCTCGGATAAGAGCACTACGGCCGCACCTTCTTCGTAATCTTCAGGGCTAAAGCCGCGGCCTTTTGTAATAGTCAGGCGCTGCTGATGAAAGGCCCATTCGGCATCCAGATCCCGCGTCGGAATTAAAGACAAAGAATGATTCGTCAGCTGATATGACTTGGCGATCGCTTCCATCAGAGGCGCTTCGGGCACGACGTTCGCAGCATCCTCGCCCAGATCCATCAAAACCCGGTCACGCTCGGTAGAAGCGGAGACACTGCCGTCCTCCAGACTGAAAGCGGCCGCCTTTGCCGCATCGAAATCAAACGGTGATAAACGGAAGTAAATCTCAGACGTGGAACCGGGATAAAAATAACCGTGCACAAGGTATCGATGACCCGGCTCCAATTCAAAACCGTTCTCGTCGATGTTGATCATTTTACCCGTGTTATCGCGATGACTGAATAAGGTTGCATCGATGACGGCTTTCCGCTGATTCCAGGGATTGACGGTATTACGTACATCAACCATGAGGACGGCTTCCTGCCGGTAAGGCAAAACCGGTCTCACGGTACGGGGCATCACATCGCTGCCGCTCTTCGTGATAAAGGTCAGGCCCGTGGACGGTTCGTTCCAGGCCGAAACGGCGTCGTGCAGGTACGCATCCGAATGTTTAAGCTTCTCTGTCATCTCGAGCGTCATCGGGTCAAGGATATTATCGTTGGGATAGCGCTCGCCGATGTATTCGTAATGCGCGATGGTTGTGTAGTAGTCGTTTGCTTCATCGAGGAAGCGATCTACCGAAACAAAAACAGATAACTCCAGGCAGAGCAGGGCCGTCAACGCCGTAATCAGGAAAATGTACAGCAGTGATTTGACCGGCGAACGCCGGAAGTTCTTGAAGCTATGTCCGAGCAATAAAAACTTCATACACAAATCCACTCTTATGAAAAACTTATTCCGACTATTATGCTATATCAACTTAAGTAATTCAATCAATAACTTCGGCAAGTCGACGTCCGGGTTTCGTCCCCTGCGCTTGAGAAACGATCCCGACCGGATAGTGCTGTCACCTTTTGCTTCCTTCGAGCTGGAAAAATGCCCGACAAAAACTGCCGGGCATCCACATGCTGTCTTACTTTTATGAAATCACATAAGTACGAATCTCGAAAGGTTTGAGATCAACTTGGATCTGGCTGCCCGACCAGTCGGCGGGTGCAATCTCCTTCTCGAGCAAGTTCGTGATTGCGACATGTTCGGGTTCAAACGCCAGTTTCATGGTCGCCTGATGAGTCTGACCGAAGCTCTCGTATAGACGAATGACGGTCTGATCCGAATCCTCGGCCTTCTTGATGACTTCAACCGTAATGCCGGGCTTATCCAGCTGCACCAGGCTGTAATTCGCATCGACACTGCCGCCTTCTTCCTTCTTCACCACGGCCTGCAGCGGGTTGTTCAGGTTATAGGCAGCTTCGAGCGTACCGGCTTCCTGCCAGGTCCCTTCATGCGCGAGCAGCGAGTAAGTAAAGATATGTCTCTCCTTGTCGGCATTCGGATGGGGATCCGTACCGCTCTTGAGCAGCGTCAGACCGACGACGCCGTTATGAACATGGCTGCCGTACTTGCAGTCGTTCAGGAAGCTCACGCCGTAGCCGTATTCCGAAATATCGAGCCACTTGTGCATCGCCACTTCGAAACGGGCCTGATCCCAGCTGGTGTTGTAATGCGTCTGGCGCTTGACGTGACCGTACTGAATTTCAAAGGTCGCCTCATGCGTGTAGACGTTGACCGGGAAGAGAGCCTTCATCATGATGCGCTCTTGTTTCCAGTCGATATCATTGTCCACGTCGATACGCGGCGAATCCTTGTAGAGATGAATCTCCTGAACGATCGTCGAATCCAGATAAGGACGCTCGATGCGAATCGTCTTGCGAACAGGTCCGTCTTCCACAAGAGCAAAGGAAGCAAGCTCGTCGACTTCCCAGGACTTCTCGACATAATAGTTGTTGATATCCCAGTTCTCGTAGTTATGCGGACGATCCTCATAACTCATAATCACGTTACCGGCTTCGCCCGGCTTCAGGACCTGGCGATCCGCCCGTTTATCGTACAGCTCGGCGAACTGACCCTTCTCGTTGAAGGTCACGCGATAGTAATCGTTCTCGATCACATAGCCCTCCGGATTGACTTCGCCAAGTTCGGCGGCGTCTACTTGATCTTCATCCGCAAACTCATAAAGCGCGAAGCCAAAGGCCGGTACCGCGTGCGCATAGAAGGCGCGCTTGCCGTTTGCCAGGGTTTGAATCGAAAGCAAGTCCGAGCTGCCCGTCAAACGAAGCGCTTTTGCGTCCTTCGCATCTTCGGGAAGAACGACCGGACCGTTTTGTTCGTAGGAGGTCGGGTTTAGCACCAGCAGAGTACCTGCTTCTCCCTCGACCGCGGCCGTGATTTTGGCGATCATCTCGCTCGAAGCCTGTCCGACGATCTCAGCCAGACGGGCGTACTCGCGATCGGAGTCATCGTAAACTTCCTTGATTGACGTACCGGGCAGAATGTCGTGGAACTGGTTTCGCATCAGGATTTCCCAGCCTTCGGTCAGGACTTCCGACGGGTACGGGGCAGCGCTCAGGCGAGCTGCCAGACTGGCCAGGAACTCGAGGTTCTGCAGCATATATTCCGAGCGGCGGTTATTGCGCTTGTTGCGGCCCATGCTGGTATACGTGCCGCGATGGTATTCGAGATAGAGTTCGCCGGCCCATGTCGGTAAATGACGATGGTTGCGAACGGCTTCGTCCAGCTTGTGGAAGAAATCCAGTACCGTGCCGAATTGGATTCGAGGCGCACCGGGCAGACCCTTGGACAATCTGCGGCCGTTCTCGATCATCTCGCGTGTCGTACCGCCGCCGCCGTCGCCGTGACCGTAAGCCATCAGGGCGAATTCGTTGAGATTCTTCTGCTGGTAACGCTGCCACGAACCAAGCGTCTGCTCAGCATTCAGATTACCGTTATAGGTCGTGAAATGCCCATTGGCAAAGTGCCCCGGAATGACCGGACGGTTGTACTCGCGTGTCGGGATAAAGTGAGTCAGGACCTTGGATCCGTCGATACCCTGCCACTCGAAGGTGTCATAAGGAATCTTGTTGGTCTCGTTCCAGGAAATCTTCGTGGTCATGAAGTAAGGCACTTCGGCCAACTTAAGTATCTGAGGCAGTGCAGCCGAGTAACCGAAGACATCGGGCAGCCAGAGGATTTCGTTGACCTTATCGAACTTATCCCGGAAGTAGCGCTTGCCGGATGTAATCTGACGGACCAGCGCCTCGCCCGAGGCGATGTTGCAATCGGCCTCGACGAACATGGCGCCTTCGACTTCCCAGCGACCTTCGGCCACGCGTTCCTTGATTTCTTCGAAGACCTCCGGTGCATTCTTCTCCACGAACTTGTAGAGCTGAACCTGAGAGGACATGAAGGTATAATCCGGATACTCGCGCATCAGCTCGAGTGCCGACGAGAAGCTGCGAACCGTCTTGTCTTCCGTCACCGCCAGCGTCCAGAGCCAGGCGACGTCGATATGGGTGTGACCGACCGCATAAATTACGGGGTCCTTCCCGGGATCCGTATATTTTTCGTAGAAGTCGCGATTCAGTTTCGCCTGAGCCTCCGCCAGAGAGGCATAGTACTCGGGGCTGCCCGGGATACGCAGATCCAGCAGATTCAAGGAATCGTTGAGGGCACCGACGATATGCTTATGATCGCTGCCGTCGAAGGGAATGATGGCCGCCACATCCAGCGGGACTTTCACGTCGTAATAGTATTTCTCCGTCGCGCGGTCCAGCACCTTCAGGCTGCTGTTCAGCTGCATGCGGAAATTACCGTCGCCGGTAAAGGCCTGCAGCACGATACGATACTGTCTGCCTGCTTCGGCCGTTTCGCTGATCACGGCTTCATGATGGAACTCGTCGAAGCCAAGGCGCAGTTTTCCGTCCAGGAAGAAAAGCAACTGGGGATTGATGGAATCCCAGTTATTGTCATTGGCTGTGCTGATTCTGAAAACCACCGTCTTACCCGCGAATTCTTCGGGGATCGTGACAACCGTCTCGAAATAGTAGTACTCGAGGCGATCGCCCCGGACAGTTTCGCCGGGTACGATTTCGGCCCAGCCTTCGGTATCCAGATTCGCTATATCCGTAATCCGTTCCGCTACCTTCTTATAACGGAAACACTCGATATCCCGGGTACAAGGGTAAGTTAACCCGGCCAGATCCCGAGTAAGGCGCCGAACGCGCTCATATAAAAATTGCATGAAAAACCTCGCATTGTTTGTGTTTCGATCAAAAAATAAAAGAGCGATCGATTGATCGCCCTCTATTATAAAGCATGATAAGCATTTATGTCGTATTAATCTCCTTGAAGCTCGATCGCCAGACGGAAAAGCTCGCCGGCCACCGGAGCGGAGATGCTCGAACCAAATCCCGCGTCTTCGGTAATGACAGCTATGGCATAGGGATAATTCGCGTGATCCACGTAGCCCATGAAGACGGCATTGTACTCTTCTTGTCCTTCGACCTGAGCGGTACCGGTTTTACCGCCGACTTTAAATCCGGGAACCTGAGCCTGTTTGCCGCCGCCGTTTTCAACGGCCGAGAGCATCAACTCCTGAATGGCCTTGTTCGTCGATGTTGTCAGAACGGTAGCCAGTTTTTCTTCGTTTCGGCGCTGATAGTCCTGATCCAGCGGATTGGTCAGCGTATACACGATATGCGGCTCCATCATCACGCCGCCATTAGCCACCGCGCCGGCCATCATGGCCATATGAAGCGGGGTCGCCGTGTTTCGCGAAGCACCGACCGGCTGTCCGATACTCAGCCAGGACAAGACTTCGTCATCGCCGGCCACGGTCGAGAAATTGCTTCTGGCGACTTTCAGACGATCCAGGCTTAATGGCTGATTATAACCGAAATCTTCGGCCGTGCTCTTCATCTGGAATTCGCCTGCCGTGATGCCGGCATAGCCGAAATAGTGGTTACAGGAAAGCTCGAAAGCCCGGGTCATATCGATCGGACCGTGTCCCTCGCCTGTTTCCGTGACACCGTTTACGCCGATCAGGGGCTGTTGCCCCAGACAATTAACCAGATGATCCGGATCGTAATAGGGGCTGTTGAGATAAGCTGCGGCCGTTATAAACTTGAAGCTCGAACCGGGATAGTACTGACCTTGAAGTGCACGGTTAAAGAGCGCCGTATCCGGTATATTCGTGTAAGAAATTACGTTTCCGGGAGAAGTCGACGGTTTACTGACCATGACCATGACATCGCCGGTATTATAGTTGAGCATCACAACGGAACCGTTGTTATTCCCCAGCAGTTCGTAGGCCCGTTTCTGGAGCCTGGAATCGATCGTTAAATGAATGTCGTCTCCCTCGAGACCCTTTCCCGTCACATCGAAGAGCAACTGGTAAAAGGGATTACGATCCGTACCCAACAGAGCACCCTGATATTGTGTCTCGATCGTGTTCTGAATGAAGTGGGTGTAGTCGCCGACCAGATTCGTCAGCGATTCGGCCAGAAGAGCATCCTCGGCATAAACACGCTCGCCGTCCACGCTGGCGGCCAGTACCGTTCCGTCTTTGGCATAAATCGCACCGGCCTGAGCATATCTCGAACGGAGCGTCTCGCGATTTTCGCCCGCCGCAGCCATCAAGGTGGTCTGACTGCGATGCTGCTGCACGACAATGCCGCCCAGTAAGGTAATCGACAAGATAGAAATAATAAGTAAAACGGCTTTTATATTCTGAAGTAGCTGCTTCACGGATGAAACCTCCTCATTAGATATGAACGGCTGCTAAACACCTTCGCGTCGTCCCGCCAGACCCAGGTAAATCGCTGCCAGAATCGTCTTGGCCAAAACGGAGCTGCCGCCTGCCGCGATAAAAGGCAAGGTCGCACCGGTCAGGGGAATCAGGCCGGTGACGCCGGCTATGACGACAACAGCCTCCATGAAAAACAAGCTTGCCACGCCCAGCGTCAAACTCGATGAGAAACCGTCTCTGACCATCATGGTCGACTTCGCCCCGCGCAGCCACAGCACGATGAAAAAGACCATAACCGAAAGAAGAACGAGCAGCCCCATCTCTTCCCCGATCACGGCGAAAACCATGTCCGATCCCGCCAGAGGAATACCCTCGGGACTGCCGTTACCCAGACCGCGTCCCACGAAACCGCCGCGTCCGATGGCCTGCAGACCGTAAACGATCTGACGGTTCAAATCGTTGACTTCCGTCCAGAGCGTCGACCAGCCGCTGATACGCCTCTGGACATGAGGAAAGAAAGCAAAGGCGGCCGTACTGACGGCCGTACCCGCCAGCAGAATCAGAAAAGTCGTTAAATATTCTGATGTCATCACGACAAAGACGATGAGTGTCGTCGGCAGAAGAATCATGACCGAACCCAGATCGGGCAGCATCATAATCAGGAAAAAGACCGTCGCGGCCCAGGCGGCGAAGCCCAGCTGCACTCTGAAAGGCGGTCTGATCTTAAAGAAACCGGCCAGTACCACCAGATAAGTGATCTTGGCAAACTCGGTCAGCTGGAAAGAAAAACCGCCAATGACAATCCACAAGGTTGCTCCCATCTCCTGACGGCCGCGGCCGAAAACCAGCGTGGCAATCAAGAGCAGCGGCGTAATCACCCCGCAGACAAAGACCATGCGTTCGAGGAAGCGGGTGCGCTGCACGACCAAAATGATAATCGGCATCAGGACCAGACCCAGAAACAGGGCAAAGGCCTGCACCGAGAGCGAACTCATGATATCTTCCAACAGCTCCGGCGTTACAGGCGGATAGTTGATGTTGATCATGGTCAGACGAGTCTGAATCACCAGCCCGAGTAAGGCCAGATTCATAACCGCGACAAAGAACGGGCGGTCCAAAGGTTTCAATAAGAAAGGCAAAACGAAATAATACAGATTGAAAATGAAGAAAAAGACGCCAAAGAGAATCAGAATCGGTTCTCTGAGAACTTCGTAGCCTTCCGGCGCCAGAATCGCCGAGATGAAAGCACTGAGTATAATAGCGATGTTCGTAAAGAACCAGGACGCCGCAGTCGGTACCATGGCCGCTGCCTGAAGCGCCGTTTGTCCCGGTGCGGGCCGGTATTCCAGGCCCTGGGCCGCGGCCGAAGCTCGCTCGTCGATGAAGAGCATGGAGACCATGCCGATTGTCACGATATCCTGATTTCGCAGTATAACCGCATCCAGAACGGGTATGTTATTTAAGAGAACGCGATGGTGCAGATGAACGGGGCGAATATACCATTCACCCTCATGCAGATAAATCATGGCATGACGGCGGGCGATGTCTTCGCTTTCCAGGCGGATATCCGTAGACCGTCCGCGTCCCAGCACCGTCGTGTGAAAGAGCGGCAGACTTCTGCCTCCGATTTGCTTGCCATCTCCAAGCAGCATCAGAAAATAGCCCTGAACCGGTCTGAGATTCGTCCGGATTCTGCCTCGTAAATCTCCGATGGCCGAACGGATCAGAAAATAAGCTGTAAAAATCGCCAAAAGGGCGAATGCATATCGGGCCAAATAGGCAAGCTCCTGAGGCTGCATAAAATTCCTCCTCTGATACGAAGATAACGACGCCAGAGCGTTGTCATTCATGTAGTTATCATACCATAGGAGGAATTCCTTTGAGATTAATGAATTATTTAATCATATAGATAAAGGCCTGCATAATGATCTGTTTACGAAGCAGTCGGATCACCTGCCCAGGCCATAAAGAGCGGAAGACCGGAGGGCGTTGAGATCGTGAATAAAAACGGCCGGTCGAGCATCATGTCGAGTGTGCCCTGAAGTTCGGGCATTGATTCGGCCACCCCCAGAATGGTTACCGCCGCTGCCTCCATGCCTTTTTCGTCCACTTTGATTCTTACTTGCTGTTTGGCCGTATCGAGGAAAAGCGCGCCAGGCGTCACTTCCGCCGCTCGGGAGAAATCGGCCTCGGGCCCCATGACGCTATGAATGCCCAGTTTAGCAAGAAGATCCTTCAGATCGATGTCCCCCTTAATGTCGAATTTCGGCAGTTGCCAGTTAATCTGCCACTTTCCTTCCCAGAGCGTATCGTCTCCCGAATTCAGCAGGTGGTCGGAAAATAAAACGGTATAGAGATCCTCGATGGCAAGCACTTCGTCGAGGGTAGCGACTTCGTCGGGTAAGATAACGCGCAGCGAAAAGCCCTGCTCCGTTATCAGTTCTGCGGCCTGATAGCTCTCGCCTCGGTAAGCCCGGGCCGGCAGGATCGTTTGTTTCATATAGGAGATGGTTTTCATTTGGCCGTCGCTTGTTCTAAAACTCCCCTCTTCGGTCATATTTTCGCTAAACGGCAGCAGCCAGCTGTCCTTAAAGTATAAAGTCTGTAAAAGATACATCACATCCGAGCTTTTGATGCGTATAGGCAGATCGTCTCCCAACAGACCCGAGGTCTTATCCGAGACCCAGGCGCCCATTTTCTCTTTAACGGCTTGCGGATCGCCGGCGAAGTCGGCGATATAGGCTTCGGTGAAATAGTTCTCCTCGAGCAGCTTCGTGTAGCTGTCCCGTAGCGGTATGTCCGGTCTGTACCATAGAGACTGTCCGCTCTTCATGACGAATTTCTCGCGCGATATATTCATGCCGCCAAGCAGTTTCGCAATCCCCTCTCTGCTATCTTCGAGAAAATCACTTCCCCGGTCAGGCTTACTGCCTGCCAGAGCCGAGACGATTTCCGCCCGTGTCTGTCCGTCGGTACCTTCGCCCAGCATCGCCAGATCAAGATAGAGACTAAGCGGCGAGATCAAAAGATTTTCTTCCGTCAGGTCTCGGGCCATCAACTCGAAGCTGCGGCTTGAGAAACCCGCTATCGCCTCCGAAAGACTTACGTCAGCCGGCGAAAGTGACGGGAGAGCGGTCAGAAAGTTTGGCGGGATTGAATCCTTTTCGTCCAGAGCCAGGAATTTCGCTTCGCCGGTCAGGCGCCGAACTGCGGCTTTCGGATCGTCTGTCGTATGGCTTCCGTCGCCGACATTATTGATGGCACAGCCGCTTGCAAGCAATACTGTCCAAGTGAACGCTAGAGCCGGACATAGAATATTTCGAGCTTTCGCGAAGATCTTTTTTCGAATCGATATCATCCGATATACCTCCTCAGACGGTTCATGTATCCTGCCGGTAAACCTTTGTCCTCCGGGCGGAGAGCTGATAAGGTCATTCTACTTAAACACCATATAAACAAGGCAAAGGTTGCATTATTTCGCTAAGGGAAAGCCCAAATCATGCTTATTCTTTGATATACTGAGACGAGAATTGTTTGAAACTCCAGGAGGTTGACCATGCGTTTAGACAACTACCATCTCTCGTTTGAGGACCTGCATATAGGTACCCTTCAAACCCGAGCATACTATATTCCTTTCCCGAATCAGAAGGAATTGGAAGAAGCTCGTGTTGCCGCTGCCGAATATATCGAAATGGATCTTCGGTATGCCTCGGATCGGGTACAGATGCTTGACGGAGACTGGGATTTCCGTTATTTCAATCGTCCGGAAGAAGTGCCCGAGGATTTCCCGTCGGCTTCGTTCCAAGGTGACGGTTTCACAACCATCCCCGTACCTTCCTGCTGGCAGACACAGGGCTATGATCACCATCAGTACACCAATATTCGTTACCCTTTCCCCTTCGATCCGCCGCATGTGCCTGCAGAGAATCCCTGCGGCGCCTATTTCACGGACTTCGAACTGACGGAAGAAGAAGCCGGGCGTAAGCGTTACCTATATTTCGAAGGTGTGGACAACAACTTCTATGTATGGGTTAACGGACAGTTTGTCGGTTTCAGCCAGGTATCGCACTCTCCTTCGGAATTCGACATCAGCGAATTCACCACGGAAGGCATCAACCGTCTGGCCGTTCTCGTTCTGAAATGGGGTATGAGCAGCTATCTCGAAGATCAGGATAAATTCCGTATGTCCGGTATTTTCCGCGAGGTTTATGTCATCTCCCGTCCCGATGCACACATCAGAGACTACAGTACGCATACCACGATCGATCCGGTGACCGGCTTTGCCAAGGTTAAGGTGACGGCCGAAATGAGCGGCAGTCACATCAATCCGGAAGATTTCCGTGCGGTGCTTCGCGATCCGAACGGCGAGCCCGTAGCCACGCGTGACGGTTCCGGTCTTGTGGCCATGACCACCACGGACGATGCCCATCGTTATGCAGATGACGCGATGATTCTCGGCTGGGAGTTTACGGTAGAAAACCCCATGCTCTGGAATGCCGAGGAACCTTACCTCTACACCCTTGAATTAATCAGCCCCGACGAGGCGATCGCCCAGGATGTCGGTATCCGCGAGATTGCCGTTGTCGACGGTGTTGTCAAGCTCAACGGCCGTATGATCAAGATGCGCGGTGTCAACCGCCACGACAGCGATCCCGTGACCGGTTTCACGATCAGCCGCGAACAGCTGCTCAACGATTTGACCTTGATGAAGCAGTTTAATATCAACGCGATTCGTACCTCGCACTATCCCAATGCGCCCTGGGCTTACGAGCTCTATAACCGTCTCGGTTTCTACGTCATCGACGAAAGCGACCTTGAAGCACATGGTGTTCAGACACTGTATAAGGGTGGCGGAGGAAGCCCTCGCACGCCTCTTACGCATCAGATGAATACCTATTGTCTGATCGCCACGGATTCCCGTTTCGACAAGGCCATCCTCGATCGCCAGGAAAGAAACGTGCGCCGCGACAAGAACCAGCCGTCCGTCGTCATCTGGTCGCTGGGTAACGAGTCCGGCTTCGGACCCGGTTTCGAGAAGGCAGCCGCCTGGATCAAGTCCTACGATCCGAGCCGTTTGACGCAGTACGAGAGTGCCAACTACGAGCATCGCGATCATAATAATGATTACAGCAACCTGGATTTCGTTTCGAAGATGTACTCGAGCGTCGACTTCATCGATAAATACTTCAACGAGAAGTATTCCGAGAAGCCGCTGGTACAGTGCGAGTTTATCCATGCGATGGGTAACGGCCCCGGTGACGCTCAGGATTACATCGATCGTCTGTACAAGTACGACGGTTTCGCCGGCGCATTCGTCTGGGAATGGTGCGACCATGCCATTTATATGGGCGAGACCGATGATCTTCGTCCCAAGTATTACTACGGCGGCGACTTCGGCGAGTATCCGCATGACAACAACTTCTGCATGGATGGTCTGGTCTATCCGGATCGCATGCCGCATACCGGTCTGCTGGAATACGGCAACGTCATTCGCCCGATCCTTCTGGCATCAGGTGTCGAAGAGCTTCGTAGCGGTAAGGTCACGCTTCGCAACATGATGGACTTCGCCAATGCCAGAGGCCGTTATGCCGTCGAGTACGAACTGCTGATTGATGGCGCCACCGTTTATTCGGGTATCTGGGAAAATCTGGATATTCCCGCTCACGAAACGGCTGATTTCCCCGTTGACTTCGCGGACGATCTGCCCCAAAACGCTTATGTCGTTTTGAACCTCTACACCTACACGCTGAAAGCAACCGAGGCTGTGCCGGAAGGCCATCTGGTCGGAAACGAGCAGCTCCTGGTAGCTTTTGGTGCCGAAAACAGCGAGTCGGTCAAGAACCTGGCCGCCATGGTCAAGAATGCACTGAGCGAGCAGCTGCGCGGTTCGCAGCCTGCTGTTCTCAGCAGCGAAAACGCCGCGCCTCTGAGCGTACGCGAGACCGATCGCGAGATCATCGTCAACGGTGCCGGCTTCGCATATCGTTTCGGACGCGAAAAGGGCAACTTTACCTCGCTCATGCGTCACGGCTACGAGATCCTGAGCAAGCCCGTCGAGTACAACATCTGGCGCGCACCGGTCGATAACGACATGTATATTCGTCACGAGTGGCAGGCAGCCGGATATGATATGGCCCAAACCCGTGTTTACGATACGAAGGTCGAAATCAGCGAAGCCTCCGGCGAGGTTCGCATCGTGTCGACTCTGGCGCTGCTCCCGATTTATCGTCAGCGCATTCTGGATGCGGTTTCCACCTTCACGATCAATCAGAACGGTCGCATCGATGTACAGATCGACGTGAAACGCGAAGATCAGACCCCTTTCCTCGAAGAAGAGACATTCCTCTTCCTCCCGCGCTTCGGTGTCCGCTTCTTCCTGAACCCGAATTATGCACATCTGGCCTACTACGGCTACGGTCCGTACGAGTCATACATCGACAAGCACCGTGCGTCTCTCGTCGGTATTTACAGCGGCGAAGTAGCGGCGGAGCACGAGGACTACGTCAAGCCTCAGGAAAACGGCAGTCACTATGGAGTTTTGCAGCTGGCTCTGGGCGGCTCTTACGGCGAACTGCCGCAGATCTTTGTCACAGCGGATCCCGACAGCCCGCATAACGGCTTTAGCTTCAATGTTTCTGAGTACACGCAGGAGGAACTGGCTTCCAAGAAGCACAACTTCGAATTGAATAAGTCGGGAGATACAATCCTTTGTCTGGATTATCTCATCAGCGGTGTCGGCTCCAACAGTTGCGGTCCGGCCCTCTTGCCTCAGTATCAGCTCAACGAGAAGGAGTTCTCCTTCAAGTTCACGCTTGATTTAACCTGATGACTGACTGATCGATTAATCTACCGGGCATGTATATTCAAGGCGGCATCCATCGATGGAAACATCGCGATGCTGCCTTGATCATATTTCATAATTATCCTAAGGATATCAGACAGCCGGAGTCGACCGTATAACGGACAGAAATCGGCCTTACCGGATTAAATGAAAGGAAGATCCCATGAAATCAGCTATCAGGAAGTGGATGAAACAGGAGTCCGGTCTACGCAGGCTTGCCTTTGCACTTAGTATCATATTTGTCCTTGTCATGGCGCTTTCCACGAGCGCACCGATACAAGCGAGCAATACTACTCACCGCGTTAAATCAGGCGAAAGCTGGTGGTCGATCAGCCGTCAGTACGGAGTTGATTATAACGAGCTGGCCAAGGCCAACGGCCGCTCGGCTTCGAACCATATTTACACGGGCGAGATCCTGATCATCCCGGAGAAAATTGCAGCTGCTCCGGCCCCGACAAGCAAACCGCAACCAACGAGCGCGCCCAAACCAACGACTGCACCTTCTACCGCCGTACGCCATGTCGTAACGAGAGGCGAGAGCTGGTGGTCGATTGCTCAGAAATACGCTGTGAACTATGTCACTTTGGCTCAGGCTAACGGTAAAAGCGCACAGAGTACGATTTATGTCGGCGAGGTACTGCTTATCCCCGGCAAGACTGCTCCTGCGCCTACTGTCGCACCGACTCAAAAGCCACAACCAACGACTGTACCCAAACCCGCCACAACGCCTTCGCCGACCCCGGCACCGCAAGCGCCTTCAGAGCTTACGCGTCACGTCGTTGTCAGAGGCGAGAGCTGGTGGTCGATCTCCGTGAAATACGGCGTTAGTTATCAGTTGCTCGCTCAGGTGAACGGCCGTCTGCCTTCACACTACATTTACGTGGGTGAAGTTCTTCTGATCCCGGGTCAGGTAACAGTCACGCCAACACCAACACCCACACCGACACCGACGCCCAAGCCTACAGCGGCTCCGACTCCTGTTCCGACCACAGCTCCGACCCCGACTGTCGCACCAAAACCCACGATCACACCTCAGCCCACGGTCACACCTCAACCCACGGTCACACCTCAACCCACGGTCACACCGCAAGCAAGCCCTGTTCCGACCGAGGCAGCGCTTCCCTCGATGCAAGTCCTCACAGTGGACAGTCCGACGGATCCCGGTCTGGCAGCCGAAGCCGACGTGTATAAAATCATCATGATGCCCAACACGATATCACTGGGATCGGATCCGGGTATCGGAGTCGGCATGATGATCAAGACTCCCAATAACAAAACCATCATGATCGATGGCGGGATGCAGCAGATGCTTGGCGACAGCACTACACTCGCCACAGGCGAAGGCAGCGGCGAGCTGGCCAACCTGAAGACTTTGCTCTCGACTCATGCGGCTAACAATGTCGATGCGTGGATTCTCACTCATCCTCATAACGATCATGCGCGAGTCCCTGCTGCCATCATTCATGAAGGCGGCGTCAACATCGGCCGGGCTTTCGGAGTCGAATACCCGAAGAACCTGCATGATGCCCGGGTAGGCGACGAAACGCCGGCACAATCCGCCTTCGTTTTCGATGCGTATAAAGCATTGAAGCATCAGGGTATATACACGGAGATACAGCCGGGCCTGATCTACTCGCTCGACGGCGTCAACATCGAATTTCTGAACGGATACAACGAGACTTTATGGCGCCAAAACGATTCATCTGCCGTCATGCGCATCACCTTCGACGGATCCGATATGGTAGTGCTCCTGCTCGGCGATATCCAGGACGAAGGCGCAAGTTTACTCATGAACCGTTATCCTTCGAAGCTGAAAGCCGATATCGTGCAGATGTCTCACCACGGTCTGGATGCCCTGACCGCTTTATATGACAAGATCAAACCCTCGGTCAATCTGATCCCGGCAGGCGGTGCCCAGGCCATCAGAAGCTCTGTGGTCCGGAATTCAAACTACCTTTCCGCCACACTCGGCGCGAGCAATTACTTTGCCGACGGGAAGTGGCAGATCGTAGAAATCAGACGCTAAGCTATATGCGGATGTTTTGAGCTGTCTCCTTTTGTTATTTTACACCTGCGAGACTATATTGCCTTAATCCGCGATCGTGTTTAATTTGCTAATTGACTCTAACTGATTTCCGGCCATGATCGACTCTGTTCTGGCCAGAGAAGCCCGAAGCAGCTCTTCGGCTCCTTCGATCTCATAAGCCGCAGGATCCGCGAGGGCAAGACGAATCGGCACAATCGTATTTCGGGTCTTATTCGAATCTGTTTTGATCTTGTAACAATAAGTCTCGATATAATCGTAGCCGCCGATGACGACTTTTCCATCGTCCAAGCGCGTAAAGAGAACCTCGGCCAGGAGTCCGTCTTCGGCGAAACCGTTCGAATCCGCCGTCCCGAAAAGCTGATCGGAGAGCAGGTTTCCGACCGAATAAAAGACCAGCATGCGATGATCTCCGCTGCTTGCTTTTATCTCTTTAACCGGTTGTATGACATGAGGCCCGAAGCCCAGGATCAAATCGACCCCGCTGTCGGCCAGCTTCTGTGACAGTGTCGCCTGATACCAGTTCTCGCTCGTGTTGTATTCGGTCCCCCAGTGAATGTTAAAAACCACTGCATCCGCGCCGTTATCCCGCATGGTTCGGGCCAGACGCGCCATTCGCTCGAAATCCCGGCTCATATACGGCTCTTCCATGCTAAACGAATTAATCAAACCTTCGGCATCTTTCGGAATAATCAGGGCGTTCAGGGCCCGTGAACCGTTTTGGCGGATCGTCTCATAAGTAAAAGTGGCAAAGGCTATCCTAATACCGCCGATATTCACAAGCTGGTAGAAGGGTTCATCTTTGGAACGTCTGGTACCGGAAACGAGCAGACCGTTATCCTCAAGCACATCCACGGTTCGGATCAAACCGGCTGTTCCCTTATCGATCATATGGTTATTCGCGGTTAAGGCCATGTCAAAACCGCCCGAACGGATGGCGGAGGCAATCGCATCGGGAGCACTGAATAGCGGAAAGCCAGTATAAGGCGCACCGGCGATGGTACCTTCCATGTTCACGATCGACAGGTCGGCCCGGTCCGTTAAAGCAGGTAAATGGCGAAAGGCATAGTCATAGTTATAACTTCCGTCTTCCCGGAGGCCGCCGTTAATCAGATATGAATGCATGAGAACATCCCCGCCGGCCAGAATGCGAACTTGACGGCCGTCGCCGTCCATCTTCACGGCTTGCGGAAAAGGACCCTCTTCCATGGGGTCAAGGGGATTCGGATTCTGAATAATCGGAGCCGGAGGTTCCGATGTGCCGGTCTCTTCGCTTGTTTCTTCGATCGAAGAAGAAGTCTGACTTGTCGACTCCGAACTTGGCGTCGCAGTCGGTGAAACAGTTGGCGAAGGACGTTCGTTCGTCGTGCTTGCTTCGCCGCCGGTCTTGCTTTCGCTTATAGCCGAGCTCTGGTTTTGAGGTGGCATAACAGTCTGACAGGCAGACAAGAATGTGAACGACAAGGCTGTTATCAGGATCGTAATCAAAAACAACACGGTCTTCGGAAAAGATCTCTCGTGCTTCATCCCTGCACACCTCCTTTGCAATCGATCACATTATTATACGACAGCTGTCAAATCGAGTTAGGAATCGAACGCTCTGCTTATAGCAAGCGAGACACGAATTCCTCTTTAGCACACATATAATGAATTTACAGACGGTCGAAACACAGATAACACAGGAGGACCCGATATGTCCGAAATAATGGAACAAGAGAACAGCCTATTTACCGAGGTAAAGCCGTCGCAACTGAAGTTCAATCCTTTTGATCTCATTCAGAATCACGGTATGTTAATAACGGCGGGCGATGAGAATCTGGCTAACAGCATGATGTCGAACTGGGGACTGATGGGAGTCGCCATGAACAGAAAAGTTGTCGAGCTTCTGATCCATCCGCAACGTTATACAAGAGAATTTTTGGATAAGCACTCGCATTTCACGATCTCTCTGTTCGATAAAGAGTACCGGGACAGCATGATATTTTTCGGTACGCACAGCGGTCGCCATATGGATAAATACCTCGAATGTGATTTTCATCTGGACTTTTTCGAAGGCATTCCATACATCCGCGAATCCAGCTTCGTTTTGATTTGCCGCAAGCTTTATGTCGATCAGCTGCGTGGCGAAGCGTATACCGATCCGGTGGTCAATAAAGAGCATCTGTCGGAGGGCGATTACCGTTACCGCTATGTAGGCGAGATCGAGCATTTCATGCAAGCCCAAAAACAATACCCGAAGAACGAGGACGATGACCAGTAAGAGTCGTAAACAAGAGAGAAAATGCCTGGAAAGCATCTCCGTCGGGATATCTGCTTTCCAGGCATTGTTTTCTTATTTTTATTAATTTTACTCTTCCGAAGTTTTACGGTCTTCTTCGATAACCGCTGCTTCTCCCGAATCGGCAGGATAAGGCGCGTTTACAACCGGCAGTGTAATCGTGGCCGTAAACACGTCATCTTTGACATCAAGATCCATGCGACCGCCCAGCAGGCCTGCCAGACTGCTCGTAATGGAAAGACCCAGACCCGAACCTTCGCTGCTTCGCGCGCTGTCGCCGCGAACGAAGCGTTCCATGAGGTCCGATGTCGATAAATCGATTTGCATGGCGGAGATGTTTTTCACCTCCAGGATCCACGCCTCGCTTAGTAAACGAAGCGTGAGATAAACGCGACTGCCCGGCAGGGCATATTTTCTTGCGTTATCCATCAGGTTTTCCACAATCCGCCAGATATGTCCGCCATCGTTCCAGATCATGAGTCTAGGCGTGTTTTCCGGCAGGCGCATAACAAGATTCAGCTTTTTCTCCAGCATTTTCTCTTCGAATTCGCCGCAAGCCTGACGCATCAGTTCGATCAGATCCAGCCACTCGCGCTCGACCGAGAGGTTTCCGCTGGAGGCTTTTGACGCTTCGACCAGATCCTCGGTCAACTGTTTCAGACGATTAGCCTTCTGATCCAGTGTTTCCAGGTATGACGGAGCGTTATCGCTGTCAAGACCTTCTCGTTTCAGTAAGTCGATATAGTTGATAATCGAAGTCAGCGGTGTTTTGAGGTCATGAGAGACATTTGTGATCAAGTCGGTCTTCAAGCGGTCCGCCTGAAGTTGTTTGCTCACGGCCTGCTGCAAGCCTTCGTCGAGTTTACGCAGGTTTTCTTCCAGCGGTCTGAAATCCGGATGCAGTTTATTCGTCGGAATCTCCTGCGGCTCCTCCCCTTCGGCCAGAGCCAGAGAAAACTCCGTTAATTTGGCACTGCTCTGTTTCAGGTAAATCAGATGCGAAAGAAGCAGAAGCGGCAGAGCCACGAAGAGCGCCAGGCCGATCAGGAAACTGATAAAAGAGGCAAAGCCATCGTATCTTCCATAGGAAAAGAAGGCCAGAAATATCAAAACCAAAACAAGATAAGGGATCAGTAAGAGCAAGAGGGCCGGTTTACCGTTGATACGCCGATAAAGGCGCTGCCAGCTCTTCTTGATGCCGAAAATCATGTAGCCGATGAGAGAGTAACGCCAGAAAGACCTGGCTTTCAGGCGACGAATCAGACTTAAGAGGAATACGGCAGCGGCGATAACGGCCAGCAGACAAGCCAGCACAGCCGGCCATAAAGGGCCGATCAGGCGGCTGATGTAGCCGGGATCCATACGAAAATCAAAGAGCGCCTCGGGGAATCTGATCTGTGCCATCTCCCCTGCTTCAACCGCCAGTAACAAGAGCAGTCCGACACCTGTGGACATCGCTCCCGCCATCAGCTCAAAGGGAATCCGGTCGAACCAGGATAAAGTGATTTCGCCTCGTAGCGTATACGTACCGTCTGCCCGGCGACGATAACCGGCCGCACTCCAGAGATAGGTCAATAAGAGGATAAATATCGCAGAACTGAAGAAGGCAATCCAAGGAAGTAAAGTCCGGTACGGCGCCATCTGATAAAATAGTTTCTCATAACCTAGAAAACCGTCGACATTAGCTGCAGAAACTGCCGGCAGATAGATGAAATAACGAAAATCGGAACTTGCAACTTCGCTGTATAAATAAGCTCTGTCGCCCTGATACGTTTGATCGTCCACGGTATACACGGCACTCAGGCTGTCCAGCAGGACCGGCTCGACAGAAGCCAGACTTTTAAAACTCTTCATTAAGCCTTCCGGACTCGCGTCCTCGCCGATTTCTGACAGTTTCAACTCAGGCGAATGATATAAGACACGCTTGCCGTCCGACACGGCATACAGCTTCGTGTATATGGATATATCGCTTAATCCCGCCCGATAGAACCCCTCCAGATTATTGTTCACATAACTTGCGTGATCGCCGTAATCCCGGGGATACATAAAAAGATCGTAGGCATGCTCCAGATCTTTCGCGGGTAGTTCGCGAACCGCCGTGCCCTTTTCCTCCAGAGCCATGGCATACTCCATGTTCATCCAGATGAGATTCACGACCTGCTCGTTGTGACGGCTCATGCCTTTGCTTTCGTACCAGTTTTCATCAGTCGTGAAGATCCGGTCATAGTATACAATGCTTGCAGTTAACGAGAAAATCGCGATCAGTAGACTTGCGGAGGCGAGAATCGTCGCCGCGATCTTGAGCGGTATGGAATGCAGTAGATATTTCATCGGGCTTTTTCCTCCATATCTTCAAGCTTGTAACCCTTTCCCCACAAAACCTTGATATACTGCGGATTCCTGGGATTGGCTTCGATTTTCTCCCGGATATGAAAAATATGCACGCTGATGACCGATTCGCTGCCCAGGGCTTCTTGCTGCCAGACGGATTCGTAAATTTCCTCGGAGCGAAACACGCGGCCCTTGTTTTTAAGCAAGAAGAGTAAAATGCGATATTCGGATTTCGTCAGATAGATCTCGCGTCCGTTGACCGTGCAGATCTGCTTGTCCGTATCGATGGCCAGACCGCCGCTCTCGTATACCGTGTCACCGGACTCCCGTCCGCCCAGGAGCGTATAGCGACGCAGCTGGGAGCGAACCCTGGCGATCACTTCGGCGGG
Source organism: Fastidiosipilaceae bacterium (assembly GCA_050309435.1). Classification (GTDB taxonomy): domain Bacteria; phylum Bacillota; class Clostridia; order Saccharofermentanales; family Fastidiosipilaceae; genus CAYXVJ01. The sequence continues at coordinate 59,645 of JBNRMJ010000002.1, read as the reverse complement.
ATTAAAGGGTTTCGTGATATAATCGTCGGCGCCTGCATGAAGGCCCGAGATCTTGTCGCGATCCTCGGACTTGGCGGAGATGAAAATAATCGGAAGATTATAGCGTTCGCGTATTTTATGGGTCGCCGAAATGCCGTCGAGTTCGGGCATCATGATATCCATCAGGGTCAGATCGATGCCGACCTCGTCGAGCACGTCCAAAGCCTCGCGACCCGAATAAGCCGTATAAACATCGAAGCCTTCGTTACCCAGGTAAATGGACAATGCGCGTACGATATCCGGATCGTCATCGCAGATCAGGATTTTCGCACCTCTTTGACTCACCATAACACGACTCCTTTACACTTTCTTAAATAGATTATAGGAGATCGGGCACGGCCGTTTATAAAGAAATCATTAAATAAAGCATCAGACTCCGGAATTACTGGAATACATCCGGAATTCCGTCCTGGTTGGCATCTACCCAGTCCGGATCATTGTCGAAGGAAGCGCCGTACATTTCACGCGAAGAAACACGTTTACGCTCCCGCTCCGCTTCCACCAGCTGTCCGAGAAGCTTTCGCACCAGATCGGCCTTCCTGATATTGACCAGATCGAATTTGGCGTGCGACTTGTCACCGCTGTAGATCGCCAGCGTCCCGACACCGAAAATCTTCTGACCGAGGGTTCGGACCAGATTGAAATCCAAGATGCGATACAGGGAAATTTCGTCGGTCCTGGTTGTGAAAAAACCGGAACGTATGGTCAGAGAACTTTCCGTTACCTCATATCGGGTAAAAGAAATCGGCATACCTAAAATACGTTTGCGATCCTTCCAGAGAATCTGTTCGCTACTCACGCTACGTTTCATCGATTCCACCTCCGTGAACCATCTATAGAAGAAAACGACCGGGAGTATCTGCCCGGTCGTTTTGATCTGCAGCAGGCAAGCTTCAAGCTGACCTTATTTTACTACAGGGATTTGTCGATGCCTATGGGTAATGAGACAGATGCCTCTGTTTCAGGCATGCTGGCCGCTGCGGGTTTCCGCCTGGCGAAATAAACGAATCTGCAAAGGACGAAGGCTGTAGAAGACCACACCCGTGATCAGGCTGTTAAGCCCTGCCTTCACAAGGTTAAAGGGAATAATAGCCGGCAGCATCAGTTCCAAAACGGCCTCGAGCGGAGCACCCAGGAAAATCGGCGTAATGATCAGGTTCCAGCCCGCCATCATCACGGTCATGCCCAGCGTACCCAGCGCCAGACCGATCACCAGTCTGCGGAAAGTCGGTTTACGACGATAGAGGATAGACGGGATCAAGAGCAGGATACCCGAAGCCAGTACATGCATCAGGAAACCCAGGATGCCATCCATACCCATGGCGAAAGCCTGGATGGCCGAGACAATCACGAGGATCGTAAATCCCGGCAAAGGGCCAAGCAGCAGGGATCCGACCAGGATCGGCACATCGGCCATGTCATAACGCAGGAAGGGTGCGGCCGGGAAAAGCGGAATGGTCGGTATGACCAGGAGCATCACGATGGATAAAGCCGCAAGTATGGCAACGGTGGCCATTGTAAGTGTTTTCTTTCGATTCATAAAACAAACCTCTTTTCTTATAGTTCGTTGCCTCGAAGAAAAAAATCCCGTCCAGAAATAATTCTGTACGGGACGTTTCACTCACCAAAATAGGTTATGTGTTTCTTCTACCATCCGGACTATACCGTCGGCTCTGGAATCTCACCAGATCAACCCCGTAGGGTTCGCGGGCTTTTCACTCTCGTGATTACCGCCGGTGGGGAATCTAACCCCGCCCCGAAGACAACTGTTAAGCATAGTATACACTTGAATTACTATTTTGCAACTAAAGATGTTACGAATGAACCCTGATTCAAAGATCCAGACGACTCATCTGCCGCGGCACGAAACGAAGCAGGAAGACAGCGACTCCCGCAGAAGCCAGGGCGAGAAGGACGACGGTCAGTGCGATATAAATCGCCGGCGTCCATTCCAGTTTCCATCCCAGGAAAGCCAGGCCTCCGGGTATCACGCAGAGCACGAGACCGGCCAGCATCGAAAAGATCGCGTTCATATTGTTCTTAACGGCCTGGGTTTCATTTTCCCACTTGAGCTTCGGCGAAGCCACGTCGAAGATCAAACCGACCATCACGGTCAGAACCGTTCCGAGCAGCAATAAAACGACGAGCACGAGCATGAGCGAGAGCGGAAGAGGAAGCAGGATCCGGAGAACCGCGATCACGATCAGATTCGGTATGAGCGACAGGATCAGGGCAGGCAGGCACTTGGCCACGAACTGAACATGATAAGGCTGCGGAATATACTTCATGACAAAAGCATTCGTACCTTCGCGTGAAACAGCGGTTGCGCTGATCATATTCATATTACCGAAACTAAGCGTGTAAGCCGCCACGACAGCCAGTCCGATGATCACGGGCAGACGGTAGTCTGCTGCCGGATTCAGCCAGTTGCCCAGCGCGGCTCCAATCTCCTCTTTCAAAATATCCAGATCCGAGCTCATCTCCGACCCGTAGATAAAAGGTGTGATAAGCAAAAACACAGGCATGATAAAGGCGGAGAGGATATTGTTCATCAGATATGCCGGCGTTCTCAGCAGCATCCTCATTTCTTTTACGAAGAGGGCGTAGAGGCCCGATTTGGCCATACTGGCCGTGTTGAGCTCTTCTCTGCTCACCGCAAGTTTCTTTCCCGAACCATCGGAGAAGTTCAGAATCGTCCTCGCATAAACGCGGCTGCCGACAAAAAGTACCAGAGCCGCCGCAGCCAGAGACGAGAGGATAAAGAACAGCAGCGACAGACCGTTTCGACTTGTTATGGCATCCACGGCAAAACTAAAGCCCGGAAAAATCGCGGTCAATCGGGTCATGGCACTCAGACCGCTCCCGCCTTCTCCGCCGAGAATCAGAGCAATCAGCTCTTCTTCGGACATCGGACGGCTGAAAAAAAGAGATATGCCGACAATAACAAACATCAAAACGATATTCATGATCGTCGCAACTCTGTCCTTATTCCTCGCAAAGGGAATGACCCGCATCAGCAGCATGATAACCACCGCTATCAAAGCCAGAGGAATGACCGGTGCCAGCAGCAGGAGCGGTATCAACATAAGATAATATACAACGTTCTCGCCCGTCACCACGCCATAAGTCACAAAGGCCGGCAGGAACATCGCCAGACCGATCATATATTCATAGATCAGGGTCTGGAGAAATTTAGCGCCAACGATCTCAACGGGCCGAAAAGGCAGCGCCAGTATTATCGTATTTTCATCGGAATAGTAAAAAACACTGATAACATAATATATTCCGAAAACAAAAACCATCATCGCATAAAGCGAGAGAAACATACCCGGAAGCACCCAGGCCAGATTCACTTTCGCCAGGACGGAAGTTATGCTGTACACCATGAAAACCACGATGCCGATCAGGTAAACGACCAGTAGAGCAGAAGCAATGCCGATCGCAACTTTCACCAGCGGTTTACGCTGTTTAGTCTCCTGGCCGCTTGCCAGAAATCGAGTCCCGCCCAGAAGCAGGCGCAGTAAAAGCAGAATCCTCGAAAAAATATCAGTCTTACCCATCTCTACGAACCCTCGGCAACATCGACCAGCTGCAAGAACATGGCCTCGAGCGAAGCATCGTTCGCATAATTCTCGCGAAGTTCGGGAATCGTGCCGCAGAACAAAAGCTTGCCTTTATCAATAATCGCCACGCGGTCGCAGACCTTTTCGGCCACATCCAGAACATGCGTGGAAAAAAGAACGGTATAGCCTTGATCCGCGTGCTGTCTCATGCGGTTCTTGAGCTGGAAGCTGGCGCGGGGATCCAGACCCGTCATCGGTTCGTCGAGCAGCCAGATCGGAGGATTATGAAGCAGGGCACCGATCAGTACGATCTTCTGACGCATGCCGTGCGAATAGCTCTGAATGCGATCACCCAGTACGTCCTCGAGAGAAAACTCGCGGCTGAGTTCCTCGATGCGCGACACGCGATCGGCTTGGGAAACTCCGTAGATGTCAGCCATGAAGTTCAGATACTCCAGGCCCTTCAAGCGCAGGAAAATATTGGGGTCGTCCGGTACGAAACCCAGACTCTTTTTCGCCTCTATAGCCTCCGTCGAAATATCTTTCCCGTCAAGCAGGATCGTCCCGCTGTCCGCATCGATGATGCCTGTCATCATCTTGAGCAAAGTCGTCTTACCCGCTCCGTTCGGACCCAAAAATCCGAATATCTCACCGGATTTGATTTCCAAACTGAAATGATCCACCGCCAAGGTGCTGGATCCATAGGTTTTCGATACATCCCGAATGCTGATCATAAACTACTCCTGTGCGCTTTTTGATTGATACCATCCGAGGAAATGAAGATCTTTATCTTCCGAGCGATCCAATTCATAGAGAATCGACATGACTTTCTCATCCCCCGGCTTGCCTATGATTTCCAAATATACCTCATACTCCCATGATTTACCCTCGACGTTCATCGAGTAAACCTGTTTTAAATTCACATTCCCGTCGGCAAACACAGCCAGAACCTCTGCGAGTGCACCGCTCTGGTGGGTAAGCCGAACCATGACGCTCAGGCAATCAGCCGCTTCTGTATACCTCGGTTCCCGTGCCACGGCAACAAAACGGGAATAAACGGAAGCCTGTTTGAAGACTTCGGTTTCGATCATGACTAAATTATACAATTCTCCGCCGCCTACCGCACCCAGGGCCGCGATGCCGGGGTCTTTCAGATCGGCAATTAATCTGGTAGCGACGGCCGTATGGGCGACCTCTTCCGTTCGCCAGCCCATCTTCTGGATCAGCTTGGCTGCTTGTTCGAGGTGACGGGCCGTACCGACAACACGGCGAATGTTGCCGAGTTTGGTGCCGGGTAAAACCAGTAAACGCAGGTGAAGCGGAATTGTAATATCATTGACTATGTATAGACCCGCGTTCTTTAACATGCGAACCAGCTCCGGCATATCGCCCACCGCGGCATTGCTTACCGGCAGTACGGCCAGATCCACGGCTTCCTGTTTCAGCAGTGCCAGGGCGGCATCCGTCGTACGAGCAGGCACGATTCTCGCATCGGGATAGAGACGGCCCGCACCACCCGAATAACTCCAGGCACTCGTGGCCAGAACAGACACGGTCTTCGTTTGGCGATCCGCTTTATCGTCCGCTCTCCTGGCGTTTTCGATAAGCTTGCCCAAAGGCCAGGATTTGTCCGAGGCCTTGCTCTGACGAAACTGCATATGTCGATTCGTCCTTAAAAGCGTCTTCTGAACCGCTGTCTGCGCCAAAGCAATATCGTCCGATTCGCGGCTTTTGGCAGTTTGGAGTTTTAAGACATCGCGCACCTGATCCGCCACGGGAAGACCCAGAGCGGCTTTATACCTATATAAACCGGTGCTTATTTCCTGACGCTTCGCCACCAGTTCCATGATATTTTGGTCGATGTCGTCGAGTTCGCGCCTGACTTCGGCGATCCGGTCGAGGGCATCTTCGGGCATGATGAGTTTATCGTCCCGCTCGAAATTATTGTCATTCATTCAATCTATTTCACTCCCGGTAATCCTTACCTCTTATGTACTTGAGTCAAATGTTATCTGCCCTGCCCGGCAGCTGTCGACAAGATAACGTTCTTTCGAATCACAGCCAAAAGCTCCGGATCGGCCTTCTCCCCTTCATGTTCGGGTATGAAAGCGGCGGCATCCTTCAGGCGCCCTGTCAATGTCTCCAGCCATTGTGCCGCAGCCGCATAGCGACCGTATAAATACTCCAGATGGAAACCGTCGCGACATAGCGAGCGTGCGCTTTTACTCAAATCAAACGGCGGCAGAGCTCGCAGTGTTTGAATCAGTTTTCCAAGCGGTATCAACGTTAAGGCATGACGAGCCGCCGCGGCACGGGCCTGCTCCGAAACAGCCTGATACATCTTCTCCTGCGATCTGTCATAAAAAGCGAAAGCCTCGTGATCGCTCGAATGCTCATAAGCCCAGGTTTCGTGAAAGTAGAGCTCACTTCCGGGGCATTTCTCACGTACTATTTTTACCAAATTTCCTAAAAACGGCTCGTAACTTGCGGCGATGCCGCTAAGACCGCTGCACTGCTGAAACGTAATCGCATCCCAGGGTCTCATGGCCAGTGCCTCGGATATGGATATCAGACGGCCGCTTGCAGCCCCGTTAATTTCAAGCTCGTAGGCCTCGTTATTTTCATCAAGATTCTTACTGTGCAATTCCAGACAGCAACCGCCGATATACAGGTTAACGGCTTCGATTTCGATGCCGCCGGAAGCGGCCAGTTGGTGCAGCCATGCCTGAGCGTCCTGAGAGAAACTGTTTCCGATGGATAATAAATACATATTCAAATTCAATTCCAAATGCCCGAAAAGGCTTTTTCCAGTTCGACCGGGCTCAGCGGATGAACAAAAGCTTCACCGATGTCCGACAATAAGATAATCGTCGGCCGTTCGCCGGCCATGCGGGGATGAGAGCGCACGGCGGCCATAATGGTTTCGGCCGAAAACGACGGACCCTCGACCGGCAACTGCCAGCTCTTGAGTACCAGTCGCAGACGTTCCACCACTTCAGGCGATGTAAAGCCAAGAGCCTCGCCGATTCGTGCGGCCAGCATCATACCGATGCTGACAGCTTCCCCATGATAGTACACCGAGTAATCGGTCAACTGTTCGATCGCCAGACCCAGAGTATGGCCGAAGTCCAGCACCTGCATCTGGGCTTTCGAACCGTTATCGGGACGAAGGGCCCCTGCTTTCAGGCGGGCACAGCGATCCACGATCCATTCAAGCTCGATATTCTTGGCTTCGACCCGGTCGAAGAGCTGCCGGTCCATCGTGACTCCGTACTTGATCACCTCCGCCATACCGTCCGTTAAGCGCTCGCGCGGCAAGGTCCTTAAGGTTAAGGGATCGATCAGTACAGCATGCGGATGGTAGACATTACCAACCAGATTTTTACCGAAGGTCATGTTCACGAAGGTTTCCCCTCCGATCGCCGAATCGACTTGTGCCATCAGAGTGGTCGGAATATGGATGAGTTTAATACCGTTTAAATAAGTCCCCGCGGCAAAACCGGTAATATCACCGACAACACCGCCGCCCAGGGCGATAATGACGTCCTTCCGGCTCATATTCGCCACCGCCATCGCATGATAAATACGCTCCAGCGTGGCCATGTTTTTATTGTCTTCTCCCTCGCCCATCGAAAAAGAAAAAGTCTGGAAGCCTGCTTCGCGTAAGCTGCGCAACACCTTCCCCAGATAAATTTCGGCGATATTCTCGTCTGTCACAACCATGGCACGGCGTCCGGCGACAACAGCCGCAATGATCGATCCTGCCTGCTCCAGCAAGCCGCTTTGAATCCTGATGCTGTAATCCTTGGCACTTGTACGTGCAATAATCTCCGGCATGACGATCTCCTTTCGGGTCTTCCCTGCTTCCCTATATTATATAGAGTATTAAAACATAAAAACTTCACGCAATGTTGGTCTTTTCATCTATAATACATTCTATTACGCAAATGAGGTTTTATCATGTCCGGAGCATTAACATATCAGCATACGAAACGCGCCGCCTACCTGGGTTACATCACTCAGGCCATTATCGTCAATCTGCCTCCCTTCCTCTTTATCTTTTTTCAAGAGCAGTTTGCATTAACTTACGAAATGCTGGGCCGCCTGGTATTAATAAATTTCGTAACCCAGATCATCGTCGATATCCTGGCTGTACGTTACGTGGATCGAATCGGTTATCGCATATCGGCCCGCATGGCCCATGTCTTTGCCGTTTTGGGGCTGATATTTATGGCCGTATTGCCTCAGATCATGAATCGTCCCTACATCGGACTGACCCTCGCCATGATCACGATGGCCATCGGTGGCGGCTTGATCGAAGTACTGATCACGCCGATCGTCGACAGCTTGCCGGGTGACGGTAAAGCCGGGTCCATCGCCCTGCTCCATTCGTTCTATTGCTGGGGGCATATGGCCGTTATCCTCTGCAGCAGCTTTATCCTGCCCTTAATCAACCGTGACTTGTGGTGGATTTTTCCCCTGGCCTGGGCATTGATTCCCCTTAGCAATTTCTTTTATTTCGGCCGGGTTCCCATCATCGAGCCTTCCGAGCAGCCGGCCAACTTTAGCGTCCGTACGCTGCTTCGCTCGCGCTGGTTTATTCTGGCCATGGTTCTGATGTTCGCGGGTGCCGCCGCCGAACAGATCGTCGCTCAATGGGCTTCCTTGTTTGCTGAAGAAGGTTTGGGCATCACGAAATTCCAGGGTGACCTTCTGGGTCCGACCGCTTTTGCCGTTGCGATGGCGTTGGGCCGTATGTATTACGGTTTGAACGAAGGCCGTCTAAAACTGGCCCGGGTGATCTTCCTGGCCGCTTTACTGCTGGCCGCGGGCTATCTGATCATCGTTTTTTCGCCCTGGGCTTTTGTTTCTCTGATCGGTACGACCATCTGCGGTTTCGGTGTCGCCATTATGTGGCCGGGCTGCAGCGCCCTGGCAGGCGAACGCTTCCCCGGAGGCGGTACACCTCTTTTCGGAACCTTGGCCATTGTCGGTGATTTCGGTTGTGCGCTGGGTCCCTGGGCGGCAGGCGCGATCTCTGGCGCGGTCGTCTCAAATCCGGCGGCCGGTGCCTTCGCCGCGGCGCGCCAAATGGGTATCGACGAGCTCGGTTTGAAGTCCGGTATCTTTCTGGGCTTTGCCTTTGCCATTATGTTGGCGGCAGGCGGCTGGATTTTTATGAAAGCACCGGTGGTGGTTCGTTCCCCCGAATTCGAACGAAAAACAGATGCAATTCCTCTTGTCGAGCACGAAACAGGCCATTAATTATTTACAAACCATTCACGAAGCGCTTCCATCCTCAAAATGCAACGATGCTACAATAGAATTGTTGTAAGCTAAGGATCAATGGAGGATTATGCTCGCGCATGGCTCGTTATTGCTTTTATTGTAATCGTGAATTAAGTCCCGGAGAGAGATGTTACTGTCGGGTGGCTCAGGCCAGGCGTGCAGAACAGACTTCGGGTTCCGATAACACTGCAGGCGACCCGGTCGGTGCAGGTGTTTATTCGCAAGATCCATCGTCTTCCGATCAAAAGACTTCTCCGCGCTCTTCTGCCGGTAAAGCTTTCCGGCAGCGTCGCCAACAAAAGCAGGAGAAAAAAGCAGAGGAACGCCGGCGGAGATATGATATCAAGCAGGAGAGCGCCCGCAGCAGGCGAGAGGCTCGGCCCAAGAGAAACTGGAAACTTGCTTTTCTCTCGTTGGGTCAAAATCTCCTGAAAGCCATCACGAAGCCCACTGCCTTCATTCAGGAAGCATCTTATCCAAGCATTCTCACGGCCATCGCAACCCAGGCCATTGAAGCTTACATGATCGCGTTTACGCTCTTGCGTGTTTTGACGCTTTCGAATCTGGGAAATCTGATTGCCTTTGACCGCCGGGGCGCGAATATGCCGTGGACCGTACCGGAACAATGGCTGGTCTTCGGAAGACTTTACCTCATTTGTGTTTTGTTTTTGTTTGTCCGCATTTTCATCAACAATATGGTTCTTCGTTTTATCGGAAGAACACGGCAGAGCTTCCTGGAAACAGGCCTCCTGATGACTCCCGGTTCGATTTACTACTGTATCTTCCTGGTTTTCGGTCTGGTCTTGTCTTCGGGCAGCGGCCTGCAGACTATCATGATTCTGATAGCCGGATACGGTGTACGCGTGATCATTGATCATATCGCGACTAGAATGAAGACCGGGCAGAGCGAAGACAGTATGCTTCGCATGACACTCCTGATTTTTCTGATAACCGCTCTTGTCCTCGGCAGCATCATCGGTATAATTACCCCGAACCTTAGCGAGTTCAGAGTGGATATATCCGGTCAGTTCACCTGACCGTCGAAACAGTAATTTAGCGAGAAGTAAAGCGTGTCACGTACATCCATCCGGTTGTTCGTGACACGCTCTTTCTTTAATGCAATAGTTAATTCACTGCCTGCAGTTCTTGTTGTTGGAAGATCTTAGCTTCGGCCAGTATACCGATGTTTTTAACGATCACGTCGTAGGTGCTGCCTTCCAGGCCGCTGTGCATCCGCTTCACGTATAACTTTTCATGGAAGACAGGTTCCAATGCCTTAACTGTATCCTCCCGAAGCTCCGGATGACGCGCCAGGATCTTGGCGATGCCGCCGACGGCGAAGGAAAAGTGCTGGTAGTATACCGAGTTGATCTCCTTGACAATATTAAACTTGTACGACGGTTCGATGTATTTATGGTACATCGGTTTAAGGTATTCGTCCGGCTGCAGAATTGATATGAACTCGGATAGAATGCCGGCATCCGCGAAGCGTCCCAGGAGCAACATTGCGTTAACACTGCGAATCTGATTGGTTCTTCTGCAGTCCTCGTAGTGATAAGCCGAGCGGTTCCGTACGATTTCCCGGAGTACCGGGATGGCTCTCTCGTCGCCTAGTAGTCCCAACGCGATTGCCGCGTTGTACCTTATCGTTACGACATCACTTATGCCATGCTGCACGATATGTCTTCGCGGAAATTCGACAGCAGCATAACCCAATACATGATTTACTTCGATCTCGGGGAGTTTATGTTGACGGCCAACGGAAGATACACGGCAGAGCGAGCTTATGAGCTTTACTTCGCCAACGGAAGTATGAGCTACGAAGAATGGCTGGAATTTCTGGGTCAATCACACCGGCACGATATTATTTCCGAAGGAAACTCGCTTTACTTCTTTCAGGATTTACCGGTTCAGTACCCGTCAAACTCTCCCGCGGTAGCCATCGTCCAGCTCTCGAAAGAGAAATTGCTGGCTCCGCTCACGGATATCGACTGGATCGATCGCGGAGAATTTTACATCCATGACGAGAACGGCCGTCTTGTGCTCGGCAACAGCAGCATCGCCTACGAGGATCTGGTCTTTAAAAATGACTATCTAATAGAGCCGGGTGATAGAGAAACCGTTTATTCGCGCATGCGAGACAACAACGGCTGGACCTATACCCTGATCATGAACGCCGATGATTTCGCTGCTTCCGTCAGTCCCATCGACGGCGTGATTCTGACGGTCTTCATACTATGTGTCGCTATCGGTTTATGGCTGGTGGGTATGTTTACGCTTCGCAACTACTCGCCGATCCGCAGTATAGTAATGATGTTTGACAATTACAGAATTCCGGTCACAGCGGCCAATCAAAACGAATACACACTGATTCGCAACTCCGTAGAAATGATTATCAATAAGAATATCAGTATGGAAAGTCAGGTCGCTTTGAAGAACGAACTGATCCGTCAAAACTACCTGGGTCGGCTTCTGGCGGACCACAGTGTTCTAACCAATACCTCCGAAGAGCAGATGAGAGAAAACGGCCTCGAACTTCCGCACGAAAACATTCGCCTGGCCTGTTTTCAAATCATTGATTTCAGCGAGTATTACGAGGAAATCAGTAACAGCAGCGAGGAGTATCCGACAGACAAGCTTTACTCGACACTGTTACAGCAGATTAAAAGCCTGTTGGCGGAAATCATGGTCGCTTATGTCTGCGAATCGGAAGGGCTGCTGGTCGCACTCATGAACTATGATGCGCTATCTGATAAAGAAATCATTGAACTGTTGAGCGGCATTCAGATTCGCATTCAAAAGTCTTTACTGATATCTTTGAACGTTTACCTGAGCCAAAGCCATAAAAGTATATATGCCCTCCATCAAGCCGGCATCGAAGTACACAGAGCCATGCATGATGCAAGACGAAAGCAAAACGAAAAAGCGGCTGACATCTTCGTTTTTACCGATGAACTTCAAACGCATGAATATATTTACAGCAATGAGATGGAACAGGCTCTTTACAACAATTTACTCTTGGGGAATAAAGATTCTGCCCTGAATATCGTCTCCGAGCTATTCGCAGGGGATAAGGCGGAGTTCATGAGCAGCTATAACCTCTTTAAAGCCTATATCATGGATATCACGATTACCTTAATCCGTGCCGGTGAATCAGTAGGAATCACGCTCGAAGCTCTCTCTCCTTCCGTTATGATCGACGAGTCCTCCCGCTTAAACAATAGCAAAGAAGCCATGGAGTTCTTCGAGCGGCATATCACCTTACTATGCGATGCCATCAACGACAGTAAAGAAAGTCACAGCAACGGCCTCCTGGATTCGATTACCGCTTACATCAACGAGAACTACAAGAACGTCAATCTGGACAATACCATGATCGCCGAAGCCGTCGGAATATCTCCTGCTTATCTCTCCAGATTCTTCAAACAGCAGACCGGAGACGGCGTAACACGCTATATCGGAAACCTGCGCATCGCGGCGGCCAAAGACCTTCTGTGCGACGATACGCCTTATACGGTAGCAGAGGTATCGGCCATGGTAGGTATCGATAATGTCGCCACCTTCATCCGCCTCTTCAAGAAATCCGAAGGCATCACACCCGGCCAGTACCAAAGCATCCGGCAAGCGTCATTACAATAATATTAATAATATTTTCCGCCGCCAAAAGCCATAAGCGATACTCGCCGTACATGAAACACCCCGCACCTGCTGACAGGTACGGGGTGCTCTTACTTATGCCGGGAAGTCCGGCTCGATACTAAAACAGTTTTCGATTAGTAGAGAAGAGTGTCGTCGTTGGCATAAGCCTCGTTGACATACTCGGTCATCTCTTCGATACCGGCTTCGATCATTCTCTGACGGTAGTTCTCGAGAATCTCGAGGGCCTTCTCGTCGGATTCGGCTAAGAATGCCTTTTTCTCTTCATCGCCCCAGTTGATCGTGGAGAGCTTCGTATCGTAATCTTTACGTCCGGGCCACTGCTCCGTGATCTGGTCGACTGTGGTACCTTCGAAGAACTCCATCGGAGCATATTCGCGAGCTTCGACGTAGCCTTCTTCCATGTAGGAAGCATCCCAACCGTTACCGATGCTGGGATCGGCACCGATGAAGTTGTTATAACCAAAACCCTGAAGATTCCACTTGTTGCTATCCGTTGTTCTGATTTCATCCCACTCGGCGGTATAGGTCGGAACACCGTCTACCATCGTGTAGTGCTCGCCTTCGATACCGAAGAGAACGAGCAAGAGACCTTCGTCGGAGTTGATGTAATCGATGAAGCCCAGAGCACGCTCGGGTTCTTCAATATCGGCAGAGAAGAAGAGAACAGGCGAACCTGTACGGCCGTGTCTCTCATAGGTCTTGTTTACGCCACCGGCGGCATTCTTCAGCGGGCCGACGGGAACATATTTCATCTCTGGATGATCAATGTAAAGCGTGGAGGCCAAGAAGCCATACATATTGGGATAGTGCGCGTTCAGAACAGCAACACGACCCGTAACGGCTTTTTCCTTAGCCTGCGTATCGGTATGTGTCAGAGCTTCGGGATCGAACAAACCTTCGGAGACGAGCTTACGCATGAAGAGAATTCTCTCTTCCTGCAGATCGGAGAACATATCGTTCTCGAGTTTGCCATCAACGAGATTCCAGCCGGTCATCGTGCCGTCGGTGAAGCTGTCAAGGAAATCACCGTAGTTCCAGCCGTTATGCCAAGCGCCGGAAGGAATGACGGGGTTACCGTTAATATCGGTGTAGCCGCCTTCTTTAATTTCAACCAGCAACTCATAGAGTTTCTGACTGCTGTCAATGTCTTTTTGCTCGTAGCCGAGATCTGTCAGAATATCCTGACGAACCCAGACGTTGTAAGCCCAGTTACGGACGTCTTCGTCGCGACGAGGCGTCTGCTGCGGAATGACATAGCGCTCACCGTTGTAATCCGGATGATTGAGATCTCTGGAGAGATACAGATCCGAAACACCTTCGGTCATCATGCGTTTTACGTTCGGGAATTTCTCGTAATATGCATTCAAACCCAGGAGTAAACCTTCAATGGCCGCCTCTTTTATCAGTTCGCCCTCGCCACCGGGGTTGGTGCTCCAGTGAGGTGCGTTGGTGATATCAGGAACGAGTCCGGAAGCGAAGATCTGAGCGAGCTTCTCTTTTTCAGAAGAAACGATGGTTTCCACGTTCAGACGAACACCGGTTTTCTCTTCGACTGCCTTAGCGATAGGACCGTCTTCGAAACCGAAGGGGAATGCCGCCGCGCCGCCGTTCCATGCATGCAGGAACGTGTATGTCTTAACGTCGGTATAACCGCCCTGTGTGGTTTCTTCACCTTCCGTTGTCGTCTCTTCGCCTTCGGTGGTGGTGCCTTCGCCCTTGGTCGTTGTGCCACCTGCGGTGGTGCCTGAAGTAGTCGGAGTGCTTCCGCCGCAAGCGGCGGCAACCAGCATCAGACTTGAGGCTAACAATGTAGCCAAAACCTTTTTCAACATAATTTCCTCCTAATTCGTTATGTTTTTCTGGACCGATGAGAAACTGTTTATTCTTTAATCGAGCCGATCATTACCCCCTTTACAAAGTATTTTTGAACAAATGGGTAGATAAGTAATATGGGCAACGTGAGGATAACCATGAAGGCCATCTTTAAGGACTCGGGCGTCGCCGATTGGGATTGCAACTGCAACAAGGCGTTGTTGATATTCGCCTGCTCGCCTGCGGATCCGGAACTGGATTCGAAGGTCGCGGCAGATACAAGCGAGTTTAGAAGGGTCGCGGCCGGCCATAAGGTGCGCTTGCTCGATACGAAGTATGCACCGGTGAACCAGTCGTTCCAGTTACCGATACCGACGAAGAGCGCAATCGTGGCAAAGGTCGGCAGCGATAAAGGAATGATGATCCTGAAGAAAATACGGATCTCTGAACAGCCGTCGATACGGGCCGATTCGGATAAGCTGGCAGGCACGCTGTAAAACGCCGTACGCAGAATAATCATGTTATAGAAGCTGTAAATACCCGGGATGATATAAACCCAGAAGTTATTCAGCAAGCCGGTTTGTCTGTAGAGAATGAAAGTCGGGATCAAGCCGCCGCCAAAAAGGGTTGTGAAGTAGAAGAAGAAAAGCAGAAACGACCGGCCCGGCAGATCTTTCTTCGTAAAAGCGTAGGCCATCAGCGACGTGAAGAAGACGGAAAGACCAATGGACAGAGCCGTTCGGAAAACCGAGATCCTCAGCGAGACAAACAAGAGGGGGTTCTGGAATGCTCTGGCGAAGTTTTCCCAGGTGAAACTGCGCGGCCAGAAGTAAACGCCGCCCGCCAGACTGTCCTTTCCTTCGTTAAAAGCCGCTACGACCGCATACCAGAAGGGATAAAGCGTAAGCAGTCCGAGCAGGACCAAAAAGGTATAGATCAGTACCAGAGCGACCTTGTAAGAAGGGCTCTTCTTCAGATAAGAACGCGCTTCCTCGTTGACTTTATCTTTTTGTTTGTCCTTTAAGACATCTATTGTACGTTCGTTCATAAGATGAGCTCCTTTCGTGCTTAGAACAGTGAGATCTGCGTCAATCTGGCCGATACTTTATTTACCACTATGACCAGAGCCAGGGAAATCACGCTTCTGAACAAGCCGACCGCCGTCGCGTAGTCGAACTGATTCATGTTGATACCGCGTTTCAAAACGTAGGTATCGATAACTTCGGAAACATCGAAAGTGCTTGGCGTTTGCAATAAGAGCAGCTGTTCCATATTGGCTCCGAACATACCTCCCATGTTCAACAGGAAGGTAATGCCGATAACCGGAACAATGCCGGGGATGGTTACATGAATCAGCTGTTTCCAGCGACCCGCTCCGTCAACCGATGCGGCATCGTAGAGCGTGGAGTCGACGCCGGCCAGGGCGGCCAGATAAATAATCGAGCCGTAACCGACATTTTTCCAGATATCGGATAAAACAACGAACGGCAAAAAGAGATCGCGACGGCCAAGATAATAAATCGGCTCGAGTCCGCGGCTTACGCGAAGCTCGTTGATCAGACCGGTCGTCGGCGAGAAGAACTTGTTGATCAGGGTGTATACAACAACCCAGGAAACGAAATAGGGTAAATAAGAAATCGTCTGCACGGTGCGTTTAAACTTCCGGGCATGCACTTCGTTTAACATCAAAGCCAAGATAATCGGTGCGGGGAAACCGAACAGCAGCTTCGATATACTGATAACAATCGTATTTGTAAAGATATCCCAGAAGTAAGGGTCCGTCATGAATTCGCGGAAATAACGCAAACCAACCCACTCGCCGCCGAAAAAGCCCTGCGAGAATCTAAATCTCTGGAAAGCAATCGCAATACCGGCCATCGGATAATAAGCAAAAACGATATACCAAATGACCGCAGGCAATAAGAACAAGTAAAAAGGCAAATACTGCTTGACCTTGGGCGAGATTCTGAAACCCTTCTTCGCTTTAGTGGACATATTCCGTCTCCTCCTTGTTAGCACGGAAGAAAAGCGCTCCCGTACATGTGCCGAACGACTTTATGCTATTTGTTATAACAATTAGCTTGCCGTCTTAATTGAAGTCATTATATACAAAACTACAATTAACAACAAGATGAATTTCAAAGACTCTTTAATTATATCTTTTGCACATAGTATTGACAATAGCCCTCGCACATTTACTAAAAGATCGGTAACATACAGCATTCCTTTGTATCTTCACATCAAACTGTTATATATGTTATACTTTATGGCAAATGTTAAGACAATGTTGTTTTGTCAAGATCCGAACCGAAGAAAGGTCAGGGCCATGTCGGACGAACCTCTATATATGCAAATTTACCGGGATTTTGTATCTGACATACAAGCCGGCATACTGAACAGCGGAAGCAAACTGCCCAGCGAAACCTCTATCGCCGCGGATTACAGCGTCAGTCGCATCACGTCCAGGCGAGCCATGGAAATGCTGCAGGCAGACGGTTACATCGAACGAACGCCCGGGAGAGGCTCCTTTGTATTGAGTCGCGAAGAGCCTGCGGCGGCTTCCATGTCCGCATCACGCAGAAATCCACTTCAAATCGGCTTGATCGTACCCACCTTTTCCGACAATTTCGCCATGGAACTGGTCATGGGCGTTGAAGAAGGCGCCCGGGATCACGACTATAACTTTTTACTGAGACGTTCGCTCAGCCATTCGGAAGATGAAACGAAATCTATCAAGAAGCTTTATGACGCGGGCTGCAGCGGTCTCATACTCATGCCCCAGCATAACGACTTTTTCAATGCCTATCTCCTTCGTCTGATCCTGGACGGTTATCCCGTTGTGATCATCGACCGCCAGATGAAAGGCATCAACACCTCCTTCATCGGTTCGGACAATTACGATGCAAGTCTCAACACGACACGCGAAATGATTGCTCTGGGACATCAGCATATTGCCTATCTCTCCAACCCCGTCAACAGTGCCACCTCGCTTAGCGACCGCTTCGCCGGCTTTCGCGATGCTTTCCTGCGCGAAAAACTGCTGTGGAACGAAAGTCTCTTTTTAACGTTTTCTCTGGACGGCATCTCTCACCTGGACGTGTCGCCTGAAATCGAGCCGGACAGCGAATGCATTATGTCCTTTATTAAAGAACATCCCGAAATCACCTGCATCTTCGCGACGGAGTACAGCTTTGCCCAGCTGGCCATGAATGCCGTTTACAGACTCGGGCTTCGCATTCCCGAAGATATCTCGATCGTCGGCTACGACGGTCCTTCATCTCAAACGGGAAACATATTCATGACGCGCATCATTCAGCCTCAGGCGGAAATGGGCTGGCAGGGCGTGAGTATTTTGGATCGCATCATTAAAAAAGAAGAAGATAACGTTCAGATGGTACTGCCTTCGAGACTGAGTAACGGCTACAGTCTCGGTCCGGTACGCGATCACGAATTAAAGTTCCTTTGATAGTGATCGAACTTTCTGTTTCCGGGAGGAGATAAAGCATTGAGACAGTGGGATATTTATCTGATTCACCATTCCCATACCGATATCGGCTATACCGCTCGTCAGGAAAAAATCATGCTGATGCATGCGGACTTTATTCGCCAGGTGTTGGATATTCTCGACAAGCCCGAGAACAAGGATTTCAAGTGGCAGTGCGAAAACCACTGGCAGGCGAGAAATTTCTATCAGCTCGCCAGCCGGGAAGATCGCGAACGCTTTGAAACCTATGTCCGTTCGGGGAATATCGGTCTATCGGCTACTTACCTGAATTTAACCGAACTGGCCGACGAAGACGTGGTACGCACGCATCTCGAAGAGGCAAAACTGTTTGGCAGGGGAATCGACGTAGATATCAAGGCGGGCATGATCGCCGATATCAACGGCTTGTCCTGGGGCATGGCCGATCTGATGCCCGATTGCGGCGTCAACCGTCTGTTCTCCTGCCTGCACAGTCATCACGGCATGTTCCCGGGCGGCATGAAACAACGGCCTTTCTACTGGAAAGGTCCCGAAGGCAATCAGCTTCTTGTCTGGAACGGCGAACATTACCATTTCGGCAACGAACTGCACTTTGCCCCACGGGGCGGCACGTCCTACATGATTAAAGACGAACTGACCCGTCTGACCAGACCGGAAGAAGGTCCGCCTGATGAAGATAAACTCGACGAAATCGAGTTTATGATTCTGGAAACACGCCTGGAACGTTACCTGGCCAATATGGAGGAAGAAGGATATCCCTGGAACTTCGTACCCTTCGTGGTCTCGGGAGCGATCACCGACAATGCGCCGCCTTTTGCCGCGATTCTGCCGCGTATCCGGAAGTTAAACGAACGCCATCCGGGTCGTTTCAATGTCAAAATGGCCACGCTGGACGACTTCTTCGCCAGACTCGAAACCGTCAGAGACGAGATTCCCGTTTACAGCGGCGACTGGACCGACTGGTGGGCGGACGGCATCGGTTCGACTCCGAAAGCGGTAAGTCTGTACAAGGATGCCCAGCGTCGTTATCACCTGGTGAAAAAACTTGGCCGGGAACTTTCGCCATTAAGCGACCACTACCAAAGCCGTTTAGGCAGCGGCCTCGAAGACATGATGCTCTTTTCCGAGCACACCTGGGGCTACTCCTCTTCGATATCCGAACCCTGGACAGCCGAAGTGGCAACCCTCGACCAAAAGAAGCAGGCCTACGCGGCCAATGCGCACACCGCCATCTCGGAATGCCTGGATGCGACCCTGCGCGAGCTTGGCGAAGTCAGTATTCAAGTTGATCGTAAACAGCGCTTCGTGATCAAGAATCCGCACCCGAGACCTATCTCGTCCAAGGCCGTGCTGGAAGTCGAATACTGGGATTCCATCGAAGGCAAGCTCTTTGACCCGAGGGAGAGCTTTGAACTCTGGTGCGAGGAAAAACAAGGCACGCTCGACTATCAGATCGAGCGCGCGGCCAGATGTTTTCGCATGATCGTCCCTCTCGAAATGGAGAGCGGCGAAACCCTGCATGTCGAGATGAAGAGCGCAGCGAAGACCGATGCCATGGCAGTCACCTCGAAAAACCGCGCCTATATCGGAGCGGACGGCGTGGCGGACATCGACCATCCGGGCGAAGATACTCTCTATCGGACGAAAACCCGTTATTTCGAACTTGAATTCGCGGAAGGCATCGGACTCGTGTCGCTGAAAGACAGAAGAAGCGGCGAGGAACTGATCGCCAAAGCGGCCCCCGCCGCGCCCTTTACCGGCGTTCGGGAGCGAACCGACGGAAGCAGAAGTCAGACCGATGTGCGCAGGCGCATGGGCCGTAACCGGAAAGCTCCCGCGACGAAGCGCTCCTTTGCCGTTATGACTGACCTCAAGCTTGTCGAAAACGGTTCTGTTTATACGACCCGGCAGCTGGATTACGAACTGGACGGCTGTTCGTTCTGGCAGGTTTTCATCCGGGCTTATCGCGAACTGCCTCTGATCGAGGTCAGCGTACGGCTGCATAAGGAGAGCTGCTGGGATCCGGAGAATGTTTATCTGGCTCTTCCCTTCACGGCCGGCGAGAACGCCGAACTCTGGATGGATAAGACCGCGGCGGTGCTCCGACCGGGTATCGATCAGCTTCCGGGCAGTAACGAGGAGTTCTGGCTGGGGCAATACGGCCTGGCCTGGCAAACACCGGAGCGCTCGCTCCTTCTGGCGTTGAAGGACGCGCCTTTAGTCACGCTGGGCAGGCTCGAAGCACATGCCATCAAGCTGCATGACAAGGCGAACACCGAACTCAATCGGGCACCGCTCTGGAACTGGCTGATGAATAATTTCTGGGAAACAAATTTCAAGGCCGAGGTCGGCGGATTTTATCAGTTCGATTACGTACTGAAGCTCGGCGACAGTAAAGACCCGAAGACGGCTCTCGCCGAAGTGGCCGATTTGTCCCAGGGACTTGTCGCCTTTCCCATCGCAAACGAAGCTTAAGAAAGAATTCAACGAGGAGTCTTTTATGAAATTGAAAGATCAATTTACCAAACTGCGTCAGCTGAGAACCTCCGTACCGGGTATGCGCGAACGCTACCGCTACGAAGAGAGCTTTGGTATGCCGCGCGAAGAGGCGAACCATCTGGTGATGCCGACCGCCTGGCAGACACGGGTGCTCGCAGAGATCGAATACGTCTTGCGGCTGGCGGAGATCGAAAGCGACGAAGCAAAAGAAGCCGAAATGGTCGGAGTCATCGAGGCCGCCATGGACTATCTGCTGGAGCAGATCCGTCTTGACTCTGCTCTCACGGACCGTGCTTGCGAAGAAGCCGAGAAGCTTTTACTGCCTCTGGCTAAGGAAGCCGCTTCTTATGAATTGATTTTAGCCGCACATGCTCATCTCGACATGAACTGGATGTGGGGCTGGGACGAGACGGTATCGGCCACGATCAATACCTTTCGCACCATGCTGCGTTTGATGGACGAGTATCCGGATTTCCACTTCTCGCAGTCGCAGGCATCCTGCTATAAGATCGTCGAGGATTTCGCGCCTGAACTCAAACCCGCCATCATGGAGCGGATTCGCGAAGGACGCTGGGAGATTACGGCTTCTGCCTGGGTCGAAACGGACAAAAACATGCCTTCCACAGACTCGCTCCTCAAGCATATCCATTACACGAAAAAGTACCTTTCCGAGCATTGGGGCGTGGATCCGGCTTCATTACGCCTGGACTTCTCTCCCGACACCTTCGGTCACAGCGAACATGTACCTACCTTGAACAATCTGGGCGATGTGCGCTGGTATTACCACTGCCGCGGCAGTAACGGCGACGACGTGCTTTATCGCTGGCAGGCTCCCTCCGGTAAAGAAGTGCTCGTTTACCGCGAACCTTACTGGTATAACTCGGCCATCACGCCTCTGATCGGCACGGGTCTGCCCGATATCAGCAGACGCTCCGGAGGTCTTCGCACCGGTCTGATTGTCTACGGCGTGGGCGATCACGGCGGCGGACCGACCAGACGGGATATCGAGAAAGCGCTGGATATGATGAAGTGGCCGGTATTCCCGAAGATTCGCTTCGGCAGATTCTCCGACTTCTTCGAAATCGCGGAACAAACACCCGAGAAATATCCTCTTCGTACCGGTGAAAGAAACTTTATCTTCGCGGGTTGCTACACAACCCAAAGCGAAATCAAAAAGGGCAATCGACGCGGCGAGATGGCTCTGGGAGATGCCGAGCTCTGGGCAAGTCTGGCTCATCTTTATGCCGGCACGGAGTATCACGAAGAGATTTTCGAATCCGCCTGGCAAAAGCTCCTCTTCACTCACTTCCACGATATTCTGACCGGATCCAACACACCCGACAGTAAAGTCCATGCGCTGGGGCTTTATCAGGAGGTGCTGGCCGCTGCGGAAAGCCGGACGAATCAGGCACTGGAAGCCATCGCATCGCGCATCGATACGGCCGGGGTCTATCATAAGAAGTCCGCCCTCTTCGCGATGCCGGAACTCGAGCGTCTGGCCCAGTCGGAAGGCGCGGGTCCCGGTTACGGGCTGAGCCGCTACGGTTATGCCACTACAGGCGCTCTGGGCGGCGGACTTGGACGAGTCTTTAATATCTTTAACGGCAGTGCCTTTGCCAGAAAAGAGTATCTCGAAATCACGGTCTGGGACTGGACCGGCGACATACGTCGTTTGAACGCGGCCGATGCCGACGGCAAGCCGCTAAGTTTCGTCTTGATCGATCACGAGCTGCAGACCTACTGGGATCACAAATACTTCCGCATTCTTGTCGAAGCCGATGTTCCCGCCTTCGGTTACACGAGCATCTTGATCTATCAGGATGAGATGAGCAACTATCCGATTTACTATCAGCCGCCGCATCGCACATCCAGACCTTTTGACAATGTGGTACTGGAAAACAGCAAGCTTCGCGCCGAATTCTCCTCTCAAAACGGTCGTTTAATCAGCCTGATCGATAAGGTGACCGGAGCCGAGCGTATCACCTCCGCAGAAGGCGCCGGCATGGTTCTGGTCGACACCGAACGCAGAAGCTCGAATGCCTGGAATATCGGTCGCTACATTCATAAGTGCAGCGATTTCCGCATGGTCGAAATGAGGCCATTCGGTAACGATAAAGAACTCCGGGGCTTCGAATGCAAACAGGTCATCAGAAACTCTTCCGTTAACCTGAGAGTCTCCCTGACGGGCGAAGAGGCTGTCTTACGTTACGAAGCGGAGATCGACTGGCAGGAGGCCACGCACGAACTGACCACCGTGCCGCTCTTGATATTCCATATTCCACTCGAGGCTGAAGACTTCATCTGCGACGTGCCGGGCGGTTTCGTCAGACGCGCCAAAATGAATCTGGACATGCCCGCTTCCGGCTTTACCGCGGCGGACCATCAGGATCGCAGCACGGTTTTAATAAGCGAGTCGAAGTACGGTTATCGTGCCGATGACAGCGGTCTGGCCGTAAGCCTGCTGAACGCCACCTATTCGCCGGATCCTTATCCCGAGTACGCCAAACACAAGACCCGCTTCGCTATCGGAGTTTGCGACAATAAGGAAGCAAACCTCGCCGTGCTCGCCGAAAAGACCCTGCGACCGCTCCGCTACTACTCCGCGGCCGTGCACGAAGGTGACATGCCCGCGACAGATAGCCTGCTTGATCTGGAACTAAACGAGGCGAAACTCGTTAATGCCAGAACGGCCGGAGGCAAACTCCTCTTGACCGTGAGCGCCGCCTCCGAAGAAGGAAAGGTCAGCATCGGTAAATCCGGGAAATTTGCCTCGGTCACGCCGGTGAACCTGGCCTTGAATCCTCTGGAGGACGGGGATGTCAAGGAAAACGAAGGCCGTTCGGAAGTGACTCTTCTTGCGTCAACAACAGTTATCCTGGCTCTGGATCCGGCCGAGTAAGCGAAAAATTCAGGCTCGATTCAAAAAAGCTCTGCATCCGTTCATCGGCTGCAGAGCTTTCTTTATGACTGATTCAGGCGAACATCGGGAACTCCCATGTTTCAGGAAGCATCCTCGACTGCACGGACACGGTGCAGATCCAGCTGAGCCATGACCAGATCGTAATAAATGCCTTGTTTTCGCATGAGTTCGTCGTGCGATCCGACCTCCGCGATACCTCGCTTGTCGAGCACCACGATGCGATCGGCCTCGCGTAAGGTCGACAGACGGTGGGCGATAATCAAGCTTGTCTTCCCCTCGGTCAGGCGGGCCAGCGCTTCTTGAACCACGTATTCGGTCTCCAGATCGAGGCTGGACGTCGGTTCATCGAGAATCAGCAGTCTCGGATTATGGAGAATGGCACGGGCGATCGCGATGCGCTGCTTCTCGCCGCCGGAAAGACGGCCTCCGCCTTCCCCGATGTACGTATCGTAACCGTCCTGGAACTTCACGATAAAGTCATGCGCGTTCGCTTGTCTGGCCGCTTCGATGACCTCTTCTCTGCTCGCCGCCGGATTGGCGAAACGGATGTTATCCATAATCGTTCCGGAAAAGAGGAAGGATTCCTGTAAAACCACACCCAGCTGCTTGTGGTACGATACCGCCGATATATCCGAGAGATCTATCCCGTCGATGAGAATCTCGCCTTCGTCCCGAGAATAAAGTTTCATGATCAGATTGATCAAGGTGGACTTGCCTGCACCTGAAGCTCCGACCAGACCGATCATTTCGCCTTCTTTGATATGAAGGTTGACCTTCTCGAGCACAGGCTGATAACTGTTGTAACCGAAGCTTAGATCGCGAATTTGGATATCGCCTCCGATATCGACTTCCTTACCCGCTTCTTCGGTCGCCGAGTCCTCGTCCAGAATCTCGTAAATGCGATCCACAGAGGTATTCATGCGCATGATCATGCGCGGCAGCCTCGTAATGTAACCAAGGGGACCGTAAAGCATCGCCGCATAGGCGATAAACTGGTTTAGTTCGCCGGGAGTCATGCGGCCGCCAAGGACATCCGCACCGCCGAAGTAAATCAAGGCGATCGAGCCGCCGGTCAAAACCAGACTGACCAGAGGATAAAGCGTCGCATAGAAGATCTCGTTACGGCGGTTGATATCGCGAAGGCGGTTGCTTTCGCGAAGAAAGCCCTCAACTTCGTGCTCTTCGCGGCCGAAACTCTTGACCATGCGAATACCCGATATCACGTCCTGAAGCTGATTGTTCAGGCGGTCGCTTTGACGCCAGGACTGGCGCCACAGACGATGCTCGCGGCGGTGGAAGAGCCGTACGAGAACCGCGGCCGCCGGAAGGAAGGCCAGGATCATGAGGCCCAGGTTCCGGTTGATCGCCATCATGGTTACAATAATCAAAATACCCGTAATAAGCATCGTAACCATCTCGCCGAAGGCATTCTCGACGAAACGCCGAACCATCTCCGTATCGCGCATGACGCGATTCATCAACTCGCCTTCCTGCCGTTTATCCAAAAAAGAGAGTGGCAAACGGTTGATCTTCTCGAAGACACGATTGCGCAGGTTCTGGCTCAGCCGGGTACCCAGCTTATTGCTGTAATAGGTACGTGCGATAGACAGCGTGATGGATAAGCTTAAAACCGCCAGCGTAATAAGGGCAAAGGCCGTCACCTGAGCCGGCGTTCCCTTAGCCGGAATCAGGATATTATCGATGAAGTAACGTTCGATGAAGCGCTGACCGACGTTGATCAGCGAAATAGCCAGCATGATCAGCATCAAGCCGCTAAAAGGCAAAAGCAGATCTTTGATCAGATCGCCCAGCCGGCGGATGCTGCCTCCTTTATCCTGACACTTACGACAGCGACTCGAACCGCCCAGCGCCCGTCCGCATACGGGACAGTAATTTTCCCGTTCGCTGCTTACAACCTGCACATCGCGGCCTTCGAGCATAAGCTGGAGACCGCGGGCGACATAAGACATACGCACCATGTGGCGCATGGAGTAGCGCAGGACGGGATAGTCTTCGTTTTCTTTCCGATAAAACAGATAGGCGGTCCCCACGTTGACCTGCGTGCCGATGTAATCGCAATCGGCCAGAAGCGTTTCATCGACTACCTGTAAACCCTTCAAAACAACGAAGCGATCGGGATAAACAAGCAGCCAGCCGTTATCGATGAATAGACCGTTCTCGTCGATATCGTAGGGCACGGCGTACTTCGGTGTCTGATCCGCCAGCTCCCGGGCGAGGGCCGCTTTGACCTCCTGTGGAATCGTCCAGTTTAAATTCATATTATCTTTCCTTGTATTGACCGGCCGGGAATTGTTCCCGGCACTTAAACATAAAGATCAAGCAGTTTTCGCTCTTTGGCCGTCATCTCTTCCATGTTCTCGATGATAAAGCGATTGCCGTCGATGTCCGTGATGATATAACGATTGTGCGACGGAGAAAAAATGCTGCCCGACCCGCCTCTGACGGTGAAAGCTGCCGGACCGCGATCCGTGATCACGTCCCAATACGAGAAACCAAACTCTTCTTTTATTTTTTTGACCTTTGTAATCTTAGGCATAAAGTAGCGCAGTGCCAGCTGCTCGTCGAGCATCTTCTGCACTTCTTCGGGCCAGGTTCGCATGTTTTCGATCAGGCCGATTTCCATACCGGCTTCGCCCATATCCTCGGCCTCCCGAATCGAGAGGTAGTCGTCTTTGGCCGAGAAGGGGAAACAGCGGTGCACGGCTACGCGTTTATATTCTTTTCCCTCGTAAAACAGATTCAAAAAACCACCTGGACTGCGTTCGAATCTGCTGTTTTCCGGGGTCAGCCAGCGTGTTTCGAGCGAACTCAAAAGGCGCTCGTCCTTATATTGTCCGCGTTCTTTGGCGGTATTCTTAGCTGTCAAACTCATTGTCATCTCTTCCATCCTCTAATCTATGCCTCGCATGGCCAGTGCCTCCGTCTGGATCTTCGAGAGTTTGTAATACTCTCCTTCCGGATTGGCCATGAGTTCCTCGTGCGTGCCTTCCTCTACCAGGCGGCCGTTTTCCAGCACGATAATTCGGTCCACATCTCGCAGGGTAGACAGACGGTGGGCGATGGAAAGGCTCGTCCGGTTCTCCGTCAAACGGGTCAGGGAGGCTTGAATCAGCCGCTCCGTTTCGGTATCGACGGAAGCCGTCGCTTCGTCCAGCACGAGAATTTTCGGATTCGTTAAAATCGCACGCGCGATGGAGATGCGCTGTCTCTCGCCGCCCGACAGCTTCCTGTTTCCCGAACCGATTACGGTATCGTAACCATCGGGCAGCCTGGAAATAAAGCCGTGCGCGCCGGCCGCGATCGCCGCATCGACAATCTCGGCCAATGTGGCTTCCGGTCTGCCGTAAGCGATGTTTTCGGCAACCGTTCCCACGAATATATAGCTCTCCTGGCTGACCATGCTGACCGCACTGCGCAGGCTCTTGAATTTCAAATCACGGACATTCCTGCCGTCCACCAGTATTTCTCCCTCGGTCACGTCATAAAGACGGGCGATCAAATTGACCAAGGTCGACTTGCCGGCACCCGATTTCCCCACGATGCCAAGCGACTCGCCGGCCTTAATCTTCAGGCTGATATCATGCAGGACGGGGTTGTTGACCTCGTAAGCAAAGGTTACTTTTCGCAGTTCGATATCGCCTTTCACATCAATGGCCGCGGCATCGGGAGCTTCCACCACCTCGGGCTGGGCATCCGCTATTTCAAACATGCGCTGCGAGGCGTTCATCGTCTGGGTATATATCTGACTGAACATGGCAAAGAAACGGATCGGACCCTGCATCATGGCCAGATAACCTGTGAAGGTCAAGAGCCGGCCGTACTGGAATGCACCTCCCGAATTCAGAATAAAAGCCGCACCAACCACCCAGACAAAGAGTGTCGGCAGCTGCTCGGCAATCGAGTAGGAAACACTGAAACTGTTCCGGTAGCGGATAATGTTCATCTCCGTCATGCGCAGCGTCGAGCTGGCCTTACCGAAGTTTTCGTTGTTACGTTCTGCCTGACCGAAGGCGCGAATCACACGGGCTCCCGTCAAGGCATCGTTCACGACCGACCAGGCCCTTCTGCCGGCTCTCGATCGTCTGCCGAAGGCATACCAGATGCGCGGCATCAGGTAATAACTGACCAGGAACAAAGGCGGCAGGAAGACCAGCGACAACAAGGCCAGCACCACGTTCATACGGAACATGATCACCGCCGCGGCCAGGATGGTCAGAATATTAAATAGAAAATACGGCAGTCCGTCGATAAAGAACTGAGACACTTCTTCCGCGTCCCCGTTAACCCGCTCCATCAAGCTGCCGGTCTGGCGCTTCGTAAAGAAAGAAATCGAGAGACGGCTGAGCGCTTCGAAGACCGTGTTTTTCAAACCGGTCACAACTCCCGGCACGATATGAGCCGATAGCCGGCCATGAATGATACCCGTCAGCTGTTGTAATATTCGAAGCAGTAAAAGCATCAGCACCAGAACGCCAAGCATACCCATAGCGGTCCCGGGAAGGCCGAGCCGGGCCATCTGATCCAGCCAGAGCTCGTTTTTCCCCAGTACTTCATCGTAGAGAAGCGACCCGGTCAGGTAAGGCGTAAAGGCATTGAGAACGGACGAGAGGCCGATCATCAGGAGCAATAAAGCGAAGCGGAAGCGGTAGGGCTTAAAATACGAAATCAAACGGATCAGAATATTTCGCTTCTTCATGCAATGAGGGCAAAAGGCGCGACCCGCGTCCGGATAACGCCGGTGACATGTCGGACAAAACTCTTCCGTCTCGGCATGACGGCCTTTACGTTCCGGTTCATGTGCTTCTTCCCCGGCCAGGATCTGCTTCATGATCCGGACCAGGCGGTCCATGTCCTTGAAGCGACTGCCCGAAAAGCGGCAGATCATATGATCATCTCCGTCTTCCGTGCTCATGATGAGTACGCCTCCGACCGTTTCGTTTAACAGCCGAGGATTCTTGTAGGTTTTGAAATCAAAATGCCTGATATCCAAGAGCCCCGTCGGAAGATCAACGACCGGGTTTTCTTTGCTTTTTTTGACTTGAATGTCCTCAGAAGCTTCGTCTTCTTGTAAAAGCCCTGAAGAGAGGACAGCCGATTCCTGATCCGTCTCAAGCAAAACCAGCTCGTCGGGACACAGGCACAAATAAATCGAACGGTAACGACCATCGCGGTCGATATCGGCTAAACCATAGGTGATCAGATCATCCAATCGGGTCTGATCGTTCAACAATATCCGAACACTAATTGGCAATCTCTGTTTTTTCATTCTTTTAGTATACACTAAGAATTTATTGTTCCCCTTCAAAAATCTCACGAAAATGCTTGCTGGTACTCCGATACTTGCAGAAATTTTGGTATATTAGTTGAGTTGCGTGAAAGACGAATCAATTCTCCCCATCGCTACATTCATACTTGAAATGTACGGTACAATTCGTTATCATTTTAAGTAATTAAATATCGATACATATTGTAAGTACTGACAAACAGCGCCTTGGGCGTCTGATCATTATAAGGAGATAGAAGTATGGCCAAGAAAATAATTGACCCGGAGAGCGAGATGAACATGCCTCAACCCGCGTTGCGCCGCTTACCGATTTATTTCGGTTATTTGAAGCAGCTCCAGGAACGCGGTGTCAAGATCATTTCTTCCTCCACCATCGCAGAAGACTTGAATCTTCATCCCGTTCAGGTTCGTAAAGACATGGCCTTGACCCGCGTCAGCGGTAAACCGCGCACCGGTTTTAAGGTCGATGATCTGATCGATGACCTCGCTCGTATGCTTGATTACAATAATCTCAAGAATGCCATCATCGTGGGTACCGGCCACCTCGGATCGGCTCTGCTGAACTACGGCGGCTTCGAAGGTTACGGTCTCAACCTGATGGCGGCATTTGATTTGGATAAGAATCAGGTCGGTCGTAAGATCGGCGGCGTCGTCATTCGTTCGATGGACGATCTGCGCGACATCATCGCTGAAAATGATGTTCAGATCGGTGTCATCACCGTGCCCCAGAAGGCAGCTCAGGACGTCTGCGATCAGCTCGTGGATGCCGGTATCAAGGCCATCTGGAACTTCGCCCCGACCCATCTGCAGGTTCCGGCCGGTGTCATTCTCCAGAACGAGAACATCGCCGCGTCCCTCTCGGTTCTGTCCAAGCGCCTCTCGGATCAACAGCAGCGCGAAGCACAAAAGCAGAAGTAAAACAGTATAAATCATCAAACAACAAGCAGCCTCGAAACAAGATCGTTTCGAGGCTGTTTTTTTAGACTTTACGGGTAAACCGGCCTTCGTCTATTTTACCGTTTGGCGCCGTTTCATTTTATCGTTTTACGAATTTTTCGGCTTTATATCGAGGTGAAGCCTCCATCCACAATATAATCACTGCCTGTGGAAAACGACGAAGCATCGGAAGCCAGATAAAGCGCGATGGCCTGCAGTTCATCCGGCCGGCCCAGGCGACCCATGGGTGTTGCCGCCTTCCAGCCCGGAATCAGCGGCTCGAGATAGGTCGAAGCCAGGGTAAGATCGGTACCGATGTAGCCGGGACTGATGCTGTTGACGCGGATATTGTCCGCCGCCCATTCCACGGCCAGAGACTTCGTCAGCGAGATCACGGCGGCTTTCGAGGCGTTGTACGAGGCTTGCGGCTGCGGCCAGTTGACGATATGGCCGGACATCGAGGCCGTATTGATGATGGAACCGCCGCTACCCTGCTTTATCATCTGACGGGCTGCGGCGACCGAGCCGATAAAGACACCGGTAAGATTGACGTCGAGTACCCTTTGCCATGAATCAAGACTATGTTCCAGAGCCGCTTCGTTGATACAGATACCCGCGTTGTTAAACGCGATATCAAGACACCCGAAACGCTTTACGACCGCTTCCACCATGGCCTCGATTTCCATTTCGCTTCGCACGTCCGCACGAAGAGCCAAAACCTCTTTGCCGCAGCGCTCCTCCAGGATAGCGGCCTTCTCTCGGGCAGCCACGAGATCGACATCGACCAGAGCCAGGTTGGCTCCGGCATCCGCCAGAGCGGTCGCGATACTAAAACCGATTCCTCTCCCCGCCCCCGTGACGAAGGCCGTGCGCCCGTCCAGGCGCAATTTGTCAAAAACCGTCTGTTCCATGCTTTACCGCCTTTCTTGATTTTTCTGATCAGCGAAGCGATTTCTCCAACGCGGATTTCCAGCCGGCATTGCCGATGGCGATGGAGTAGTTCACGACCAGTATGTCATCTATTCCCTGATTCGCCACGAAGGACGACATTGTCATCTCGGCCTTACGCGGATCAAAAACATACACATTCTCGTAGTGAGCGGCCAGATAGGGCACCATGGCATTACCGTAGGATTCCTTGATCACCATGATGCTGCGGCCGTTCTTGACGGAGGTCTCGAATTTCGCCAGACCATGGTCGCCTTCGGTAAAGGCCAGGTATTTATTCTGGCTGGTCAAATCAGTCTTTATCAGATTGATGGCATAGCCGGCCGACATCGAGGCGTCGGTGTAAGCGTAGCCGGTCGCCGTAACCGGAGGTTTCCAGTATTCGACGGTATCGGGATTTTTCGCAAGCGAAGCCGGGCTGTTGGCCCAGGCATACAAGGTACCGAGAAAACCGCCGTCGATGCTGCCTTTGGTAAAAGACGATAAGGGCAAAGGACTAAAGCCCGCCCGATTGGCAAAGGCCGTGTACGCGTAATACGCACCGAGACCCGTCCAGTGATGGTCCGTGCGAAAGTATAGATATTCCGATGTATGAGGCGCGATCGCCGCATACGCATCAACCGCTTTAACCCCGGAGCCAAGCTTGCCATAGATGGCGGGAATGACCGCGGCCTGATTACTCGATCCCGAACGATAGCCTTCCGGCGCATAAAACTGCGAGGCCGTCGGCGCGACAAGGCTGTAAACCTGAGCTCCTCCGCTGACTGCAACCACCCGATTCACCACGGAAGCGTAATGATCGATGACGCTCTGGTTGGAGTAGAAAATTTCCATCGCGCGATCGCCCATAATCAGAATGTTTCCGCTCATTTGAATATCTGCGGGCGGCGCGGTCGGGGCCGCCGTCGGAGCAGTTGTCGGAGCCGCTGTCGGAGTCGCTGTCGGCAGTGTCGTCGGAGCCGTTGACGGCTCGGACCCGGTCGGAGGAATCGAAGCTTCAGGCTCGCTTGTCGGTGTTTCGGTCGACGTTTCGGGCTCTTGATCCGAACTTTCGTCAGGCGCGGGCATCACGCTTGGCGTCGGCAGCACAGGCTCGCCCTCCCCATGGGTCGTCGGTATTGATTCCTTCGGTCCCGTGGTCTGCCCGGGTTTTTGATTCGTTGTCGGGAAAGTCACGAGATCTTTTCCTTCGGTACCCAGATTTTCGCCTTCGCCCAGATCCCCGCCGGGCCTGGCAATCAGCTCAACCTTGTTCAAGCCGAAAGCGGTGCGAAGTCCGCTGCTAATCTTTTGATCACCGGCGATAAAAAACTCGCGAAAAGGAAGCTGGTCGGTAAAAAAACTGTCGAGTTCTCTGCTGAATTTACCGTTGACTAATGAGGCCGGACTAAAAACGGGACGCTGTTGCAGTTGTCGTTTCTCCAGCTGCGAAACCTGTTTGGTCGGACTGACAAGATACAAAAAGGAAATCAGTACCAAAGGAATGAAAAAACTCAGGATGACAAGTAATTCTTTTTTATGTTTCATAGCTTAAACCTCCGACGTTAGAAGCGGAAATACAAAAACGGATTGTAAGACGAGCCGGCCAGCGAGGCGGTAGCCAGGAACAAAATACCGGTATGGAGGATGATCATCAAAACGACCAGAAAGGGCGAGAGTTTCACCCTCGATGTAACCAGAACCGAGCGTCCGTCGATCCCGTCTTCCTTCACCTCATACTGCGGCAAATGAATACCCCATGTGTTGAGTCGCTCTCTGAGCAAGCCCACAACCGGTGTCGCGGCGATGATGGCGATGATATAGATCAACAGGTTGTTCATCAAGAGGGTTTTGGCCTTCGCATTGGAAAAGGATGTACCCGCGCCAAACAAACGCCCGATAAAGATACCTGCCTGCGACAGATCCGTGTAGTAAAAGAGAATCCAGCTAAAGAGCACGATGAGAAGCGTGTAGACATGCGTAATCCAGCGGGGTGCCGGGGCCAGACGATCGCGCAGGAAGCGCTTTTCCACAGAGAGGAATAAGAAGAAATACAAGCCCCAAAACAGGAAATTCCAGCTCGCCCCGTGCCAGAAACCGGTCAGGCCCCAGATAATTAGCATGTTGCGGTACTGATAACGGCGATTGCCGCCCAGCGGGATGTAGACATAATCGCGGAAGAAAGAAGACAGCGAAATATGCCAGCGACGCCAGAAATCCGTGATGCTCCGGGCGATGTAAGGGTAGCGGAAATTTTCTTTGAATTCGAAGCCGAACATCCGTCCCAATCCGATCGCCATATCGGAGTAACCCGAAAAGTCGAAGTAAATCTGCAGGGAAAAACCAAGCAGACCCAGCCAGGCCTCGAGGGCCGTGATGGAACTCAAGTGTGCGGGTTCCATGACCCGGGACACGATCTGACCCATCTGGTTGGCGATCAGGACTTTCTTACCCAAACCGATCAAAAAGCGATTGATACCCGCAACCACGCCGGCGGGTGTGAGCCGGCGATCGTCGATTTGTTCGGCGATGTCGCGATAGCGCACGATCGGACCTGCGATCAGCTGCGGAAACAAGGAAACATAGAGAACAAACTTATGCCAGGACTTCTGCAGCTTCGCATCGCCGCGATACAAGTCCAGAATATAGGTCAGAATCTGGAAGGTATAAAAAGAAATTCCAATGGGTAAAGCAATCTTCGGCAGCGGGAGTTGAATTCCGGGTAAAAGATTGAGCTGCGAGACGAAGAATCCCAGATACTTGAATGTAGCCAGCGATGCGAGCATGACGATGACGGTAGCCGAAACACAGAGTTTTCTCTGCCCGGGCGTTCGGCCCGGCCTTTCCATAATCAGACCCATCAAGTAGGCGAAGCTTGCCGTACCCAGCATGAGCAGGATCAGGACCGGTTCGCTCCAGGCATAAAAAAAGAGCGAAAAGATCAGGAGTACGATATTTTGTACCTTGATCGATCGCGATAAATAGACGAGAATCAAGCAGAGCGGTAAAAACGCATATATAAACAACAAGCTAGAAAAAACCATGTATTGCCCTTTTCATCTTTACAAACGTCATGAACGTAATAATTGATATGATTTTCTTAATGATAACACTAGCTTGAAAAGAAACGGATAGGAAAATGTCTTTATGAAAAATTTAACATTGGAAGCCTGTGTTGATTCTTACGAGTCCGCGATGGCCGCCCGGGATGGCGGAGCGACTTGCTACGAACTCTGTGCCAACCTCATCATCGGCGGCACTACACCGTCTCCGGGTCTCTTCAAACGGATACAGGCCGCATCGGATCTTCCGATTCGAGTTCTGATTCGCCCCCGTTTCGGTGACTTTCTCTATACAGAGGATGAAATTGAAATCATGCTGGACGATATCAGGCTCTTTCGAAGCCTCGGAGCCGAAGGAATTGTCTGCGGCGCTTTGACGGCAGACGGTAAACTCGATCGCGAGGCCATGCGGCGCATGCGGGAGGCTTCTGGTCCGCTAGGTTTTACCCTGCACCGCGCCTTTGATGTCGGAGTCGATGCATCCGGGATGCTGGAAGAAGCCGTTGACCTTGGTATCGATACCATTCTCACTTCCGGTCAGGCACCGTCCGCGCTCGAAGGAAGAAAACTGCTCGGCAAACTTCATGAGCAAGCCGCCGGGCGAATCGAAATCCTCGTCGCCGCAGGCGTCAATGCCGCCGTCATCGAAGAACTTTATCGCGAAGAAAGGCTTCGGTCCTTCCATCTTTCGGGTAAAGAAGTTTTGGAATCCGGCATGAAATTTCGCCGAAAGGAAGTCAGCATGGGACTTCCCGGCATCAGCGAGTTCGAAATCCTGCGCAGCTCCGCGGCCAATATCCGCACGGCAAGAGAAAGTCTGGAGCGTTTGAGCCAAGAGTAAAATAGATAGGTAAATTACTCTTATTTCCTTGTAACTATTCTTATATAGCGGTTATAATAGAGTTTCCGTTAAAACTTATCGATCAGGAATAGAGGAAGCATCATGACATATTTTATCGGCATTGATTTAGGCGGCACAAACATCATGGCGGGCATTGTTGACAGCGACAGGAAGCTGTTGACCAAATTCGGCTTACCCACACCGATGCAGGCAAGCGGCGAAGAACTCGCGGCAGTCATGCGCAGCGCAGCCGACACGGCTCTGGCTCAGGTTAATCTGACTCTGGCGGATATCGACAGCATCGGCGTCGGTTCGCCCGGTATCGTCGATACACAGACAGATTCGATTGTTTTCGCCAGCAATTTGAATCTGAAGCACGAACCCCTCGGACAGAAGATCAGCGACGCCTTCGACGGCAAGCCCGTGCGCCTGGTCAACGACGCCAACGCGGCCGCTTACGGCGAATATATCGCCGGCTGCGGTAAGGATGCTTCCTCCCTGGTCATGATTACTCTGGGTACGGGTATCGGCGGCGGCATTATCATCGACGGTCACATCGTCACCGGCTTCGCTTACGGCGGTGCCGAGCTCGGTCATCTCGTGATCGATATGGAAGGACGCGCCTGCGCCTGCGGTCGCAGAGGCTGTTTCGAGAACTACGGTTCGGCCCGCGGCCTGATCCTGACCACCCAGGCATACATGCGCAATCATCCCGAAACCATCATGTGGGAACTGTGCAATCAGAGCCTCAACAGCGTGGACGGTCGCACTGCATTCGAAGCCAAGCGAGCCGGAGACGCCGGCGGCGAAGCGGTTATAGCCACCTACATCCATCACCTGGCCGTTGGTCTGGGCAATATCATTAACTCGGTCGAGCCCGAGGTCCTTTGTATCGGAGGCGGTATCAGCAATCAGGGCGATTACCTGATCGAGCCGCTGCGCGAAGCCGTTTACGAACAACTCTTCCCCTTCGTCGAGAAGCGTCCGAAGGTTCTGGCCGCCGAATTAGGAAACGACGCCGGTATTATCGGCGCCGCCTTATCGGAAGTCTGGAACTATTCCTGATTTTATTAGGCTATCGGTCAGGCTCTGATCAGCCATAAGGCATAATTTTCATCGACCTGAACCCAGCGCCCTTCCTGTGCCAATCCGGCCAGAAGGGCGTTTTCGGCATTGTCGTAAATTTCTTCGTAGACTTCGAGCGTGTTCCAGCCACTCTGGCTCTCGTAGACCTGAAAGAGCAGCGTATCCTCGCTGGCTGACAGGAAGAAGATTTCTTCGAAGCGAATATTTTCCTCGGCCAGATAACGGGTCTTCAAAGCTACTTTCACAACCTCCATCAGACGGTCGTCGAAGCCGTGTTCCTTCATATGAATCTTTTCGATCAAATCATTGTAAGACGGTATGATCCGCATGACTTTCTGATTCAGACCCGGCGGAAAAACCGCATCCAGGGCGGCTGTCAGTTCTTCGGGCAGATTCGTGCCGTCCGCCCGGCGTCTGGCCTCGGCGTCTTCGTCGTTTCGCAGAAGATCGGCATACTGAGGACAGTAGTAGAAAACCAGATTCTTCTCGTTATCCACATATAACAAGGGTTTGGCGAGGATGAGTTCCTCTCCGCAATTCTGGCAGTCCGCAACCTGGACCTGTTTTTTCAACAGGCGATCTTTCAG
This sequence comes from Fastidiosipilaceae bacterium, assembly GCA_050309435.1. GTDB lineage: Bacteria > Bacillota > Clostridia > Saccharofermentanales > Fastidiosipilaceae > CAYXVJ01. The sequence continues at coordinate 23,635 of JBNRMJ010000002.1, read as the reverse complement.
ATCGGGATCTTCTTCGACATCGATCAGATCCCAGATGACGACATCCTCTTCGGACGTACAGTGAGGACATTTATGCAGCTCTTTATGAAATTTACTCATTTCCTTCTTCTCCACTATATATGCAGGATGGTTTTAGTTTATCTGTCATTTGAGTTTAGCACGGATTGCCCGGCATGACACAAAAAAAGAGGGGACCGCCTCATGCCTCAGGGCAAGAGAACAATCCCCTCCGCCGGTTTTTACGGCCGGCTTAAGGCGTCGGTTCCTTGGCTGTACCGCCGTCTACATCTTTTTCATTTTCTTTCAGGTCGCTGCCGGGCAGTTTGGGTTCGTCACTTGCGGCCGGACTTTCCGTGTCCGGAGCGACGATCTCCGCTTTGATCTCGACATTCTCGTCGCCGTTCAAGATGATGATCTCTCCGTCCACGACATCCACGAGAGCCGTCGAACCTTCGCCGATGATACCATCAAGCATGGCCGTGGAAATCTGATCCTCGACGCTGGTCTGGATCTCTCTGCGCAGCGGACGAGCACCGTAAATCGGGTCATAACCGCGCTGCATCAGGAGACGCTCGGCTTCTTCGGTGGCTTTCAGGCTGATACCGACGGTGGTCAGACGGCTAGCCAGCTGCTTGAGCATGATCTTGACAATCTGAGACATCTCGGCGCGATCCAGCATGTGGAAGAAGATGATCTCATCGACACGGTTGATGAACTCGGGGTTGAAGGCTTTCTTAAGCTCGTCCATGACCAGACTCTTGGCTTCCTTGTAATCCTTACCGCCATAGAGCTCGGGCGTATCGCTGCCGGATGCGTCAGTGGCCGAGAAGCCGATCCGGCGACCCTGGCTGCCGGTCAGCAGGCGGGCACCGATGTTCGATGTCATGATCAAAATCGTGTTCTTGAAGTTAACCGTTCTGCCCTGACCGTCGGTCAAACGTCCGTCTTCCATAATCTGGAGTAAGGCGTTCAGGACATCCGGATGTGCTTTCTCGATCTCATCGAAGAGAACGACCGAGTAAGGACGGCGACGGACTTTCTCCGTGAGCTGACCGCCTTCGTCATAACCGACATAGCCGGGCGGCGAACCGATGAGCTTGCTGACGTCAAACTTCTCCATGTACTCCGACATATCGAGTCTGATCAGGGCATTCTCGTCACCGAACATAACCTCTGCCAGCGCCTTGGCCAGCTCGGTCTTACCGACACCGGTCGTACCCAGGAAGATAAAGGAGCCGGTCGGACGGTTCGGATTCTTGAGACCAAGACGTCCGCGACGAATCGCCTTCGAAACGGCAACCACGGCCTCGTCCTGACCGATCACGCGCTTATGCAGCTCGTTCTCCAGATTCTTCAGACGCTCGCTGTCGTCCTCGGTGACCTTTCGTACCGGGATACCGGTCCATTGGGCCACGATATCGGCGATGTTTTCTTCCGTGAGTATGTTCTGCTTGGTGTCGATTTGCTTCTTCCAGTCAGCGGATTTCAGACGAATCTCTTCGTTTAAGTCCTGCTCCTGCTTGCGCAGATCAGCCGCCAGCTCGAAAGCCTCCTCTTCGACCGCTTTCTTCTTTTGTTTTTCTACTTCATCGAGTTTGGCCTTCAGCTCTCTGACCTCGGGCGACTCGCCGACTGTCGTGATCCGCAGTTTAGACGCACCTTCGTCGATCAAGTCGAGGGCCTTATCCGGTAAGAAGCGATCCATGATAAAGCGCATCGACAGCTTAACGGCCGCCTCGATCGCCTCATCCGTAATCTTCACGTTGTGATGGGCTTCGTATTTGTCGCGGACTCCTTTAAGAATCAAAATAGCTTCTTCTTCGCTGGGTTCCGGTACGTTGACCGGCTGGAAACGACGCTCCAGCGCGCTGTCCTTCTCGATATGCTTGCGGTATTCGTCGATCGTGGTTGCACCGATGATCTGCAACTGACCTTGAGTCAGCATGGGTTTCAGGATATTGGCCGCGTCCATCGCGCCTTCGGCCGCGCCCGCACCGATAATGGTGTGCAGCTCGTCAACGAACAAGATCACGTTACCGGCCTCCACGGCTTCCTGAAGAGCACTCTTTAAACGCTCCTCGAACTCGCCGCGATACTTCGCGCCGGCCAGCATGCCGCTGAGGTCCATCGAAACCAGTCGCTTGTTCTGCAGGAAATCCGGTGCATCCTCGGCTACCATCAACTGGGCCAGACCCTGTGCGATCGCCGTCTTGCCGACACCTGCTTCACCGATAAGAACCGGATTGTTTTTCATGCGGCGGGCCAGAATCTGGACAACTCTCATGATTTCGCCGTCCCGTCCGATAATCGGATCGTAGCCGTGATCGCGGGCAACCTCGGTCATATCCGTGCCGTACTGATCCAGTTTCGGCGTATTGGACTTCTGCCCTTTTTTCTTGTTCTTTTCGGCGTTACGATAGCTGCTCAGGTTTCGGTTAATCTGCTCGATCTCCGAATCGTTGTCTTCCTCTGATTCCTGCGAGGAATCCTGCATGGAAGCCAGATCCGCGAAAATCTGACGGGGATCGATGCCCTGACTTACCAGAAGCCGGATCGCGACGCTGTCGCCTTCCTGTACGATACCCAGAAGCACATGCTCCGGTTCGATCACCTGCTGACCCATACGCCTGGACATATGAGCCGCCAGTTCAAAGACGCGCTTGGTGCGGGGCGTGACCAGACGCATAATCTGCTGCACATCCAGCTCGCCGACGCCTTCGATCTCGCTCGAACTGTGGTCATGTACTTTATCCAGGGCTTCCGAATAAGTTGCTTCCGTCAGACCCTGACGATTCAGCACGTCGTAAGACGCGCCTTCTCCCTCGGCTACGATACCGGCCAGTAAATGCTCGGTTCCGATGTAGTCGAGCCCGTATGATTTGGCGACCATATAGGCTCTGACCAGAACCTGCGCGGTACGCTGTGAAAATCTCATTATCATGCGTTATCTCCTTTAACTTCTTTTTCTTCTCTAGTATCTGTCTTTATATCGTTTCGTTTGGTTTCGGGCGGAACACTTAAGCGCTGACTCATCACCCGACGGCAAAGGTTGGCCCGGTAACGGTCGCGATCGACCGTATCAAGACTATGTCCGGCCGCTTTCTGAATCGTACCCGGACCGATGCTGATCTGCAGGCGGTTGAGCTGCTCGGGACTGACGTTACCGACAATCTTGAGCTCCACGCCGAGTCTGACATCAGAAATCAATTTCAAGGCTTCTTCGCTACTCAGAATCCGAGCCGATTGCAAGATAGCCAAAGCCCGATAGACTTTATCCTCCGTTTGCAAAGGATTCGCCTCGTAAATCATTTTCCTGGCCGCGCGTTCCAGTTCCATCGTCTGCGTAACCGCTTTCTCCAGGTCGGAAATCAAATCCTCTTCGCCAAGGCCCAGCGTAATTTGATTCGAAATTTGATAAAGATAGCCGGATGCCGCGCTGTTCTCGCCGTAATTGCCGCGTACCGTAAAGCCCAGTTTCTGCAGGTTTTCGACCAGACCGCGGATCTGACCGCGTTCGGTAATACCCGGCAGATGCATCATAACAGAAGCGCGAAGTCCGGTTCCCGTATTGGTCGGACAGGCCGTCAAAAATCCATATTGACGGTCATAGGCGATCGGCAGCTGCTCTTCGAAGATCTTAGCGATGTTTACGGCTTCTTCATAAGCCGAGCGAACGTCAAAACCGGGCGCCATAGCCTGAATACGAATATGATCTTCTTCGTTGATCATGATGGAAGCCGATTCGTCGCGACTGATAATCGCTCGACCGCCGCTGTGTTTCAGCAAATCATCGCTGATCAGGCGGCGCTCCACCAAAGAGAGGCGCTCTTCGGGCGTCAATGCCGACAGATCCACGTCCAGGTATCGTTCGTGCATGCCGCTGTTGGCGCGAAAGAAACTCTCCGAGACTTCCAGCGCCAGGCTGCGGGCCTGCTCGGCCGTCATCCGGTTCGGAAAGAGATGTCCTTTCAAGTTCCGGGCGAGACGGGCACGAGACGAGACAATAAAATCGGAGTTCGGTCCGCGATCAATATACCAGGTCATGCCATTTCCCCTTTCTCTGCTTCCAGCTTGCGCAGTTCGTCTCGTATTTTGGCGGCCAGTTCATAGTCTTCGGTCAGAATCGCCGCCTGCTGTTCTTTTTGAAGTTGTTTGATGCGCTCCAAAACACTTATCTCGAGGCTGTATCCGATCGCAGGACGTCCGGTATGGCGGGCTCCGCCTTGGACGCGCAGGAAAATATTATCCAGATTGTCCTTGAAATAACGATAGCAGTCCGGACAACCAAAAAGACCCGTGCGCCTGAAATCATCGTAACCGGTACCGCAGGTATCGCAGCGCAGGACGGGAGCGGCCGTGTTTTCCGCTCCAAAAGACGGAATACCGCCGGTGCCGCCCAGCCAGCTGCCGAAGAAATCATCCTGAAAAAGTTTGGCCCAGGAATGCTTGGCATATTCGGCCTGCATCTTCGCCGAGCAGTCCCGGCAGAGGTGCAGTTCTTCGGTCAGACCGTTCACGCTCTGTGTAATGCGAATCGTAGCAGGCTTCTCATGGCAGCGATCACATTTCATACTTATCTACCTCCCTTACCGTTCGAGGACGACACCCCGTCTGATTCGGGCTCGGAACCCAGGACGAAGCGAAGGAGCATATTCTTCATCACATCCATGCGGATCGCATCTCGAAGCGGGCCGTCGACTCTGGCCAGAGCCTGATCGGACAAGGCGGCCTTCATCACGGCACCAACCGGGCGTGACACGATCTGATAATCGGTGAAGTTTCTTAAGTAGATTTCTGCCTGATGCTGAGACAAAGAATCTCCGATGGTGTTTAGCACATGCATGACATAACGCGACGGATCGTCGCGATATTCGATTCGCCGGATGCGAATCCATCCGCCTCCGCCGCGCCGGCTCTCTACCAGGAAACCTTGTCCGTTGGTAAATCTTGTCGACAGCACATAGGTGATCTGAGACGGAACGCAGTTAACCCGCTCGGCAAGTTCGCCTCGCGTAATCTCCACGAAACCGTCGTTTTCGTTGATCATGTCGTTAATCATATTTTCGATAACGTCACTTAATCTGGCCACTCTTTAGCTCCTTTCCTCTAAAATTCTATTTTCAGAATGCTTGCTTTTATATTTCTTTGACTTTGACTATCTTTGATTAATTATAGCAGGAGTTGAATCCTTGTCAAACACATTTGTATCATTGACTTGTTTATCGTCCATGACCATTCTATTAAATTTTTCTAAAACCGGCCGTCACAAACATGCCTTACTCGGGAAAATCAGAGCAATCCTGTCAAAGCCGGGGCACCGGCTCTGTTATAATAATGTAGACAGTAAACAGAAGAATGGAATGATGGTGATAGTATGTCTGTGAACCCGGAACAATCAAGGACGAACGATCAGGCAATGCCACGGCTGAATTTACCGCCGAACCCCAACCTCATGCGCGAATATAATAACGAGCAGCTCAAGCACATCGTCTTGGCCGGCGGCAACTTCTGGGGCGTCGAGGCTTTTATGGCCCGCATCCCCGGCGTCGCGAAAGCGGAGAGCGGCTATGCCAACGGTGCAGGTAAGAATATGACGCTGCCGAAGGTTCTACACGGCTATTCCGGTTATGCTCTGGCCGTGCGGGTCAGTTACGACCCCCGTGTTATAAGTCTTCGGAAACTGCTGGATCTTTTCTTTACCATCATCGACCCGACCACCCTGAACCATCAGGGCTACGACTGGGGCGAAGCCTACCGGACGGGCGTTTACTACGAAGACGAAGAAGACTATGCCGAAATCGAAGAGGCGTTCGAACGCTTGAGAGCGCAATCTCCGCAGCGCATTATGGTCGAATTCGAAGCCCTCAGGAATTTTTTGAAAGCAGAACCCGCACAGCAGCAGTATCTTGAGAAGAATCCCGACGCGTACTGCCCGATCTCTTTCGAGACGCTGCCCCAATATAGAGAAGGATTGGATAGTAATGAAGATATTGAAGATAGTCAGACATGAAAACGGCAGTTCGGGCCCCGGCGCGAATGACAAGCCGCGTTTCCAAAAGCCCGACAAGAAGGAACTTCGCGAGCGCCTCACGGACTTACAATATAAGGTAACCATGGAAGCGGCGACGGAGGCTCCCTTTGCCAATGAGTATTACGAAACATCGGCAGCGGGACTCTACGTGGATATTACCACGGGAGAACCCTTGTTTACCTCGGATAAGAAATTCGATGCGGGTTGCGGCTGGCCCAGCTTTACCGCGCCGATCGACGAATCCCTGATCGTGGAAAAAACAGATTTATCTCGCAACATGCGCCGTACCGAAGTTCGTTCGGGCCTGGGCGATGCTCATCTGGGTCACGTATTTAACGACGGACCGGAAGACGAAGGCGGTCTTCGCTACTGTATCAACAGCGCGGCGCTTCGTTTCATCCCTCTGGAGAAGCTGGAGGAAGAAGGTTACGGCGAATGGATAGACAAGATCGATCCGAATCATGAATACCGTTTTTACGACAGTCACAGTATCCGGGAGAGAGAAAAACAACGAGAAAGAGAAGAAAGAGAGAAGGATTCGCTTTTATGAGTACATTTGACGTACGAAAAATTGCCGATGAACTGCAAGCCAGTTATTTGGCCAACCGGGATTTAAACGAGCAGATGTCTGCCCTGCTGCCGAACAGTCAGACGGTATGCGAGATTGTCGAAGATCTGCGCAAGCTGCTTTATCCGGGTTTCTTCAGCGAGTTCCATCAGGGCTCTTCTCATAGCCTCTATCGGATTTCGGATCAGCTGCTGTCGATTCGAAGCCGCCTGACCCGGGAGGCGTCGCTGGCTCTTTGTCACCAATATGCCCAGGACCATCCCGATGCGCCGGAAAACTGCCGGGAGCTCAATCCGGTTCATCCCAAGGCGGTCGAGATCGTGGATAATTTCCTGACGAAACTGCCCGAGATCCGCGGACACCTCGCGACCGACGCGAAAGCGGCTTTCGACGGAGATCCGGCGGCCACGAGTTATACGGATGTTATCATTTCCTATCCGGGTGTCTTTGCCATTATGGTGCACCGCCTGGCTCACGAGCTCTTCAAACTGGGGCTCCCCTTGATTCCGCGGATCATGAGCGAATATGCTCATACGAAAACGGGCATTGATATTCATCCGGGGGCGACCATCGGCGACTACTTCTTTATCGATCACGGTACGGGTGTGGTTATCGGAGAAACCTGCGTCATCGGGCATCATGTCAAGATCTACCAGGGCGTCACGCTAGGCGCCTTGTCCACGAGAGGCGGACAGAGGCTGAAGGGAAAGAACCGGCATCCGAAGATCGGCGATTATGTCACGATTTACGGCGGTGCCACGATTCTGGGCGGCGATACCGAGATCGGATCGCATGCCACCATCGGCGGTAATGTCTTTATCACGAAATCCGTCACACCGCAGACGAAGGTCAGCATACGCGGCCACAACCTGAAGTTCGTAAACGGCCAGGACAAGTTGAAAGAAAAGAGCGAGACCGAATAACTTCGGTCCCGCTTTTTTATCGCTGTTCTTTCTTATTGATACTTCGACGGCATTTCGTCCAGATACTCTTCCAGGGTCAAAACGTTGTTTGGTCCGAACTCTGCGGCGACGGCCTCGCCGACATAACGGTAATGCCAGGGCTCGAAAATATAACCGGTGATGTGTTCTTTCCCCTGCGGGTAGCGAAGAATCCATCCGTATTTCCAGGCATTGGTCCAGAGCCACTGCCCTTCTGCCGTATTGGCGAAGTTCTCGACCAGGCCGACCACTCCGTTATCGATGTCCAGAGCCAGTCCCGTTTGATGTTCGCTCTGACCGGGTCTGGCCGAATAACGGTTCGCGCCTTGAGGATCTCTCGAAGCATAATCGTTAAACAACCAGTCCTGATAATCGTAGGTGCGGTAACCGCTCACGAAACGAAGCGTAAGACCGGCTGTTTTAGCGTCTGCCTCCATGCGTTTCCAGGCATTCCAGGCCTCGTCTTGTAAGGTCCATTTATTTCCCGAAGCGGGCAAAGGCGCATACTCGCGGTTGACCCAATGCTGTTTGTTGACCAGCACCACGCCGTTCTTAGTATAAGGCGTGTTCAGCTGACCGCCGCTTCGTCCGTCGGGCGAATATACCGGAGCCGCAGTTGTCGGGACAGGTGTTGCCGTGGGCAACACCGTGGGCGTGCTTGCGGGAACGGGAGTGGGTGTTGGCGTCGGCGTCGGCTCGGACGTCGGAGTCGCAGTGGGCTCCGGCGTCGGCGTGCCGGTTGGTTCGGGCGTCGGCGTATTCGTTGGCTCCGGTGTCGGGGTCGCATCTTGGCTTGTCGCTTCGTCTGTAATTTCGGAGGTATTATCCTCTGAAGGATCTAAGCTTTCGCCCGGATCGTCGCTTGAGGATACTTCGGATGTACGAGCACTGCTGTCTACAGCTTCTCGTTTATTACAAGAAACAAAAACAAGAAGCGTCACCAGGCAGATGACGAGCAGAGAAAGGTATTTGATCGAACGATTCATGTCTGTGCTTAGTCCTCACGTTCTTATGCAGTTCGACTGCCGGGAAGCCGATTCGTTAAGTCGATTGTAGCACGTTACTGTATAGTACAATATAAAAAGCAGGAATCTTAATAAAGAAGTAAGAAATGCGCCGGAGCATCAAGAAGATGATTCGGCGCATTTATTAAGCAGATTTTATAGAAGAGATCTTAGTCGATCTTGACGATCGCCTGTTCTCTGTCCGAACGATAAGCATTCTCGAGCAGTTCGGTCAAGGCTCTGCCGCGCTCCTCGTTAAAAGGAATGGGCGAGCCGTTGATGATGCCGTCGAGCCATAACTGCATGGCCATCGGCATGGTCTCGGGCAGCTTATCGGGGATGACCCAGCCGTCAACAGCGAACTTCTTCTTACTACGGACTTTTACGACGCCGTCGACACTGATCAGAGCGCCTTCGGTTCCGAGCAGCTCGAAGCAGTTGGCCTGATAAGGAGAAACAAAGGAGGTCTCCAGAACGGCGATCGCCTTGTTCTCGAATTCGACCACGGAAACAGCGTTATCGTCGGCAGGAGCCGGTGCATAGTTCGAGTTAAAGATCGAAGCGATGCGGCGGGGCTTGCCCAGCAGATAAGCAGCGGTATACATCGGATGGCAACCCAGATCCATCATGGCGCCGCCGCCTGCTTTCTCGACATCATACCAGTAATCCGGCAACCAGCCCATGAGACTTCCTTCGTGGGCGGTGCGCATTCTCATATAGTGAATATGTCCCAGAGCGCCTTCGTCCACGAGCTCTTTGGCGTACTGTGCGACCGGCGAGGTCAGGTGCGGATGCGAGATGCAGAATTTCACGCCGCTCTCGCGCAGGGCAGCGATGACATTGTCGCAGGCTTCGACGGTCGGAGCCATGGCCTTCTCGGTGAAGATATGCTTGCCGGCTTTCGCAGCTTTTACCATCACGTACTCGTGATCGCTTGTCGGCGTGCAGAGCAAGACCGCATCAACGTCTTCGCGAGCCAGGAGGGTATCGAGATCTTCTTCGAAATCCACGCCCAGAGATTCGGCCCATTTCGCACCTCTGTCCTTGTCTTCGTCCCAGACACAGGCGATTTCGGCTTTACCGGACTTTCTGACCTGATTGGCATAGTCGTCTGCATGAACGTGCCACTTCGATAACATTGCGATTCTAACCATAATTCTTCTCCTTCTAGAATAAAATTATCAGATTTCGATACTGGGGATTTCGATTTCAACTTCGCGTTTGAGCTTGGCGGAACGATAGATACCGTCGCAGATCGCCTGGTTGTAAAGGATTTCTTCGCCCGGGATCGGTGCGGGACCGCCGCTGAGGATCGCATCGCAGAAATCTCTGACTTTACAATCAAAGATGTCGGCGTATTTAGGTGCACTGTACGCGTTAAAGGGATGCGAAGGCAAGACATAACTGTCTGTTTGCATACCGTTCACATCGGTGAAGTACATCACGCGGGACGGTCTGTCCTTGATATTCGGATCCTGACAGATCTTGATACCGCCTTCGGTGCCGAGCCACATCGTATCGCCCAGCGAATCGGCGTGCATGGCCCAGGACTGCTTGAAGACAAAGGTCATGTCGTCTTCCATGCGAACGAGCGCCACGGAGAAATCGTCGACGTTGAAATTCTCGGGATCCGGCCAGTACTTCGGGTTCTTGCCGAAGTAATCGGTCGCGATCGCGGAAACCGTCAAGGGTTTCGGATATTTCACGGCATGGAGACATTCATCGATCGAATAGCATCCGATGTCGCCCAGACAGCCGTAACCGGCTTTATCCGCATCGACGAAAGTGCCGGCGGGAATGCCGCGACGACGTCCCCCGCCGCTTTGAATGTAATATACTTTTCCCAAAGCGCCCGACTGAATGATTTCGTCGACTCTCTGGCGCATATAGTCATAGCGCGGCTGGAAACCGATGGTCAGAATCTTGCCCGAACGGCGCGAAGCCTTAACCATATCGGCTGCTTCCTGAATCGTAAAGGACATCGGTTTTTCGCAGAGCACGTGAACGCCGGCTTCCAGAGCGGCAATCGTACATTCCGCATGCGTTGTGTTGTAGGTACAGATACTGACACCGTCCAGTTCCACGTTTTTCAATAGATCATAGACGCTCTCGAATGCCTGAGCATTCGGCAGATTCCAGCGATCCAGGAAGGCACGTGCCTTACCCGGAACGATATCCGCGCCGCCGACAACCTCGACGTCTTCAAACTGACTGTAGGCTTTCATGTGAGCCCCGGCGATGCCGCCTGTACCGACGATGCCGATACGCAGTTTTCTTTCCATTTGCTTTCCTCCTCTGTGTGTGTTGATAGCCTCGGATTCTATCGATCTAACTCCTAATTCGCCCGCAAGATGCGATCCACAACCAGTTTTCTGAATTCAGGAGTAAGAAGGCAAAAGTAAGCTGTAAATCCGGTGACCCGTACCACAAGATCCGGGAACAAATCCGGGTTTTCGTACGCCGCCAGTATCTGCTCGGCGTTAATGATATTAATATTGAGCAAAGTAGCGTCCTTTTGGAAAATCGTCATGATGTAATCGCAGATCTTCTGAATGCCCTCTTCGTCCCTGGCCATGCCGGGATCCAGTTCGAGCTGAATCGGAGCGGTATTGCCGAAGTTGGGCTGAATCGCACAGATCGAGTTACTCATGGCGGTCAGAGCGCCGTCTTTACGGAAACCGGGATGCGGGTTCGCGCCGTGATTGATCGGCTCGTAATGTTTCCGGCCGTTGGGTGTCGCCAAGACATTTTTACCCAGAACGATCGTATTGGACCAGGAGAACCAGCCGGGAATGAACTTGACCGGCGGGCGCAGCTCGTCGAGCGCGTTAACGGCATCGCTGAACTGTTCGGATATGCGAATCGCCCAGCGATCGGCAGGGGTGTCGCCTCCGCCGTAGCGATTGCTTGCCTGAAGCATTTGCCTGATGTAGAGATTGTCTTTACCCTCGAAGTTGTTCTTGAGCGCGTCATACATCTCATCCCAGCTCAAGCGGCCCTCTTGTTCGATGCGTTGTTCCAAAGCGGCGAAGGAATCTGCCACCGAAGCGATACCGGTTCCGTCTATACCCATGTTGTAGTACTGAGCGCCGCCTTCCACAATATCCAGCCCCTTCTCGACCGGTCCATGGGAGATCAAGTTGAGCATCAGTTCGGGTTCGTTCCGGACCTGATGATCCAGATGAAACAAGATGCCTTTTCCGGTCGCCAATACAGCCTGCTCGCAGTGCTTGCTGTAGAGTTCCCAGAGGCGTGTCGTGGATTTCTCGCCGCCGTCCGTCATCATCTCGTCGAGCGCCACGCGAAAAATCTTCAGGTTATTGGTTTTGACGCAGTCGTTTAAGGTGTACTCAAGACCCGGCAGACTCATCCAGTTACAGCCGACGGCGATCCTTTGCCGTGCGAGGTCGACAGGATAGCCTTTTTTCATGAAACCTTCGCTCAAAGCCTGATCGCCCGAGAAACGAGGCCAGCCGTTTTTGTTCTTAAAGAGGTAGGAAACCGCCGTACGCAGAAATTCCTGATCCATCTTGTCGTGAACGCGAATGGTGAGGTTGACCGCCGAATCCAGATAGTCGGCGGCTTCCAGCACCAGATAAGAGAAATACGAGGTCATGTCCCGGCCGTCCGGAGCCAGTCCTCCCAGCTGGTAATAGTGCGGATCGTTTAGCAGCAGGCAGGCGATATAATACTTCGCTTCTTCCTCGGTAATGCGCGCTGCTTTCAGATCGCGTTCATAATACGGCCTGAGCAGTTCGTCGAGCTGGCCACCGGCACCGTCGCGGTTGTATTCGCGAGACGCCATATTAAAGACACAGAGCCAGTGGCAGGCTTCGCGCAGCGTACGCGGGGCGCCTTCGATCAGATAGTCGTTTGCTTCGAGCATCTCTTCGAGGTTTTGGCGAAGCACATGATGCTCTTCTTCTTCGATGGCCCGGCGAATCGCTTTACTAGTCTCTCTCATCCAGACCTGAATGCCCTCAATCGTCAGGACCTCGGCATCATAAAACTCATCCCTGCCGGGATTTTTCTTCCGATAGAAGGCCAGTTTGTCCAGCAGACCGCCCCAGCCCAGATCCAGACCGATCTGATAATCGCCGGCAAAGTGCGAGTCCGCACCGATACCCGGTACGATACCGTAGCGTTCGATATCTGCTTTCAGATGGTCGTAGGGATAGTCCGGATTAAAGCCGGGTACGGGTTTTAGCCAGGCCAGGCAGTACATCCAGCGGTTCGGGAAGGCATCGACAGGATCGATAAAAACCGGATGAGTGGACATCAGACGGTAGAAGTTTTGGCTCCAGCCTTCGTAGCCGTACCAGCTGCCGTTCTCGTGGTTCGGAATCGGCTCGAAACGATAATCGTCCGGACCCTTGATCGCGCCGTAGTCGTCGCCGTCCATGAACGATCCGATACCCTTTTTGTCCTGAGTGTCTTCGACCTTTCTCTGGCGTAAAATACGCATCCGCTCCCTGTAACTCAGTTCCATATCGACAGGCAATTGGTTTATCCGATAACGCATGATGATACCTCCCTAGCTCAGGACAACATTTTCTGTGTATTGTTGTGCTTCGTCTCGCAAGACGGCCAGTGCTTCGTCTTTTAACGGTTTTGAATCGTGATAGGGATTGTCTTGATCCAGACCCAGGTACTTGGAGTCGCCCAGCGGGTTGAAATTCAACAGTTCGAAATATTTCATATTCTTCAACTGCGAGAGCTTGTCTGCGATCGCGGCGATGTCCTGCGGATTGTCGTTGACCCCCGGGATAACGGGCGTGCGGATAATAAACGGTATACCGCTTTCGTCCAGGCGGTAAATATTTTCCAGAATCAGCTCGTTCGAACGGGCCGTAACGGCGCTATGTCTCCGGTCGTCGACTAGTTTCAGATCCGCCATAATCAGATCCAGATCCGCCAGCAGCTTTTCCAATAAGCTAAAGGGATAATTCAAATTTGTTTCAAGCGCCGTCGCTATGCCTTCTTCCCTGCAGCGCTTTAGAATCGCAAGCGCGAAATCAGGCTGCATCATAGCTTCGCCGCCCGATAAGGTCACGCCTCCGCCCGAATTCTCGTAATACAGCTTGTCCTGCAGAATCTCGGCCATGACTTCGTCGACCGTGTAATTACGACCGGCCATTTCCAGCGCCCCGCTAAAACAAACATCCGCACAAAGGCCGCAGTTCGTGCACAGCTTCCGGTCGATCGCGACTTTCTCGCCTTCAAGCCGAATCGCGTTCACGGGGCATTTGGGAATACACGCCGCGCAGCCCGTGCAGCGGTCCGCATAATAGAGCAGTTGCGGTTTCGGGGAAATCGTTTCGGGATTATGACACCAGGCGCAGGCCATGTTACAGCCTTTAAAAAATACGGTGGTTCTGATGCCCGGTCCGTCGTTGAGCGAAAAGCGTTGAATAGCAGTCAGCAAGCCTCGGTCGTTCATTTCGCATGTCCTCCGACATTAAACTACCTTCATTCTAGCTATAATGGAAAGCGATTCAACGAAAATATCAGGCGAATTAACAAGACCGTCGAAGTCGATAAAAGTAAAGGCCTAAATCAGGACAGATCGCAAATGAAGTGGATATGTTGATATATCAACTCATCTGGGACGCACGTCGGCAATCGATTGATTGGCCAGATAAGTACCGTTTAAAAGCAGTTCCATCTCGACGGGTTCTTCCATCATGACATTGATCAGGGTCTGTACCGCCAGCTTGCCGATCTCGCGTTCCGGTTGTAAGGTACGCGTCAGGAAGGGGTTCGTCCCTTTCTCGACCGGGCCGTCGAAGCTCACGACTGACATCTCTTCGGGTACTTGTATGCCCATTTCGTCGAGCTGTTCAAAAACCATCAAGGCGATCTCGTATTCCGTGGCAAAGACAGCCGTCACCTCGGGGTTTGCGTTCAGGAAACGCCGGATTGCGAGACTGTCAATCTTACGCTGCTCTGCAGGTGACTGACCCGCGAGCATGTTACGCAGATTCGTTAACTGCAGAGATTCGTTCCAGATCAGTTTTTTCGCGAAAAAGGCGGATTTAAAACCGGAGAGCCTGGCCTTCAAGCTGGACGCCGACAAGACGTCCGAGGAGAGAAAAGCGATCTGGCGGTGTCCCCGTTCGATCAATTGCTCCGCCATATGGCGTGATGCGTCAAAGTTGTTGAAACCCACATAGGGCAGCGAAACGCCCTTCATTTCGCGGTCGATCACAACCAGCGGAAAGCCGTTTAGCATCAGCTGCAGAACATCCGGATTATAGTAACGGTTATGCTGGGGGATTAAGAGAAGACCCTTGATACCGGCCTCGATCAGGGAGAAAATCGCTTCCGATTCGTCTCGCATATCGTGACCGCTCACCCGAAGCAAGAGATGATAACCCGCCTGGCGGCAAGCCTCTTCCACGCCTGCGATCGTATAACTGCCGTAGCTGTCCGAGAAGGAAGACAAGATGAGGCCGATCATTTCGCCGCCTCCGGCCGCGGCCGCCGTACGTGATTGCATCTTGGTGTTGACATAGGATCCGGAGCCTTGACGGCGCATGATATAGCCCTGCTCGCGAAGCAGATCAAGGGCTCGTTTGGCCGTTATTCTGCTCACGCCATACTGCTTGCAAAGCGCGGTTTCCGATGGCAGCATCATGCCGGCCCGGTACTCGCCGCTTGTGATGCGATCGATCAGATCCTGGTAGATCTTCAAATATAAGGGTTTGGGTACTTGCATAGATACCTCCGCCGGCTCTGTTTGGCCGAAACATCCTTGGTCGATCCCTTTGCCTTCATTATAGCGCCGGTTCTTGCTATATCAACATATCAAGTTTATATCAACTTACTCCGATTGATTTTTCAAGCCTTTCTCTGTAAAAAATTCGCTTTATCCACATCAATCGCTTATAGTGAGGATAAGAATAAACCCGAAGGACAGTCATCACATCCATCTATTCAGGCACGCGGGAAGCAAGCGACGGAGAAGAATTATGTTGAAGGTTTTTGCTAAGCGAAGTTTCTATATAAGCAGAGTAGCCTTACTGATGGCAGCTTTGATGCTTGGGACATCATGCTTCAAGGATCTGCAGATCGATCCGACGACGAAGCAATCCAATTTACCCGAAACCGTCGAATCCGTCAGCCCGGGCTATACAAACAATCCCGGCGAGTCCGGTTACGGAAACGGTCCGGGAGGCTTCCGGCCAACAGATAATCATCCGGTTGATAGCGAAACAAGCTCTTCTGCAAGCCTCGGACCGACGGGTCCGGATCATGGGGCGACCACAGCGCCAAGCGAGCCTCTTGTACGCTTTAACGGTGATTTCGACTGGTGGTCAGAGAATCCGTTTCCCCTTCATGTGCGCTACAATATGCCGACGCCCGAGCGTCGAACCGTCTTGAGATTCATCGATTTACCTGAAATCGAGTTTCACAACTCCTCTCTCTTCGATCGTCTTCGCGGCTCATGGTCGGAATTAAGCGGCAGTTTGATCTTCACCGGGGATCTCAACTCAGCCGAGTTATTCATCGGGATCACACCCTATAACAATCCGGAAAACGGAGCTTCAGGCGCCTCGGGACACCGTGCTCTGACAGCCTCCTTCGATTTTCTAAGAAAAGAAATCACATCTATTAGCTTCACAAACATCAATAACATCTCGGACTTCGTCGCGATCGAAGGCTGGCTATATGAAAAAATCTCCGGACTTCGTATGCAGACAATAGATGTCATGATCCTTCATTTATCGTCGCTTACAGATAAAGATGATCTGTACCGGATGGATATCGCAGAAACACTGGAATACGAGGAAGAGAAAAAAATCGAGTATGTGCATGCGGAACTCAGTTATGAACCCGCTGTCTACTTTCGAAATCCGAGGAAAGAGCTGGGCGAAACGAATCGTGACGATATTCAGGGACGCCTGCAGCTGGAGCATAATCTGCTTCGCGGCCGCCTCGATATCAGCCGTGATATACCTTTCCAAAACGGGACAGGCTACGGCACGGCCGAGGCCTCTTTGATCGTAGACTTTTCGAGCGGTTCCTACTACCGCAGCGACGAGCCTTACAAGGTTGAGGACGGTGTCTTGCACTGGGTCGATTATCCGGATGCCATCCTTCTCGAACTGGCCGAATCTATGCGAGAAGAGCTCTTCGCCATGATTGCAGGCAATCGATCCACAATAGCAACGGAAACGGATATAACCGTCGAATGATCCGACGTTAAACAGGTAAAAGAATGTCAGCATGAAAAAAGCACGGTATCGGGATCTTCTCTCCTCATCCGTGCTTTCTTTCTGTTGTAGGCCTTCGGGTTCGGCGGGCGCTTCGTAACGGGATTGATCGCTCCCCAGCTGCCGCGACGTTTCAGGTCTTGCTCCCTCTTCTTTTTCTTCGAGAGCTTCTCATAGGGAATAAACTCTTTCATAGCCTGGCTCCTTTTAGTTGATGCTTTGATTTTAGCATGTCCGGGCCAAACTTCTCGTTCATGGAGCTTCGTTCGTTAATCTTTCTTCCAGTTAAAGATCGCCACCACAGCGGCAAAGGCAACCGCCGCAACAGGCCAGATTATCCAGGTGATATGCCAGTCAAAGGTAATAAAGCTCCAGCCCAGATAGATCGCCGTGACAATCGGCCAGTAGACGGCTCCGACTTTACTGCCTTTTTCCTCTTCTTCAAGCGCTTTGGTCGAGTACTCGCCTTCACCAAGCAGAAGTTCGAAACTGCCTTGAATCGTTCCCGCGGTGATAAAGAGATAAACCGCTATCGCGACCACAATCAGCAGAAAACCAACCAGCGTAACGACCACGGGTTCCGGTGCATCCAGAATCGCCGCCAATATCAAGGGTAAAGCACAAAGAATCAAGAGCACCACGCCAATGACGATATGCTGCATGTAGCGTGTTTGATAAGCCGCCTGGCGCTCGCGAATAATACCTTCCAGACCGTATTCGAGTTCGAAGGGTCCTTCTTCGAGGTATTTAAAGCGCTTCATCCGGAAATCGGTCAAAATGAAAATGGATACAGCACTCGCCACCATCAAAAGCAGCAGCATCAGGCCGATACCGACAGCCAGGTTTTCACCATAACCGATACGTCTGGCCGCCAGCTGAGGGAGCACAATTAATGGAAAGGGCGACAAAATGCAAAGCAGTACACCCAATCCGATTCTCCGGCCCTGATCACGCTTGGCTTCCAGGTATTCGTTCATCTGAGACAAACTGACGCGAGGAGCCGAGTTTAGATCATCGTTCTCGCTGTACTCCAGATCTTCCAGATCGTCCTTTAATAAGTAGTCTGTCGTGACGCCAAAAATCTTAGCCAGATCAAGGATGCGATTGATATCGGGAATCGCCGCCGCACTCTCCCACTTGGAAATCGATTGTCTCGAGACGTTTAACTTCTCTGCCAATTCCTCCTGGGACCAACCGTTGCTCTTTCTTAAATTGAGTATCTTATCTGCTAAAATCATTACCTGATCCTCCTCGATCTTGTGAAGCAGTTTCTTCTCTTTCGTGCTTTCATGATAGCAACGGCTCTGCTTACATACTATCAATTCGGCTTGGAACTTGCCGCAACCGGTGGTTGCAATGCCTGATTTTCCTGCACTTTAGAGAATAAAATCGCTTAAAAGAGTCTCAAGGGCAGACTCCAGTTCGCCATTTCTGATTTTGTCAATTTCTTCTCCGGCCCGGCACGGCAGCTGCTCTCTTTGGCAAGCGATACTTAAGGTGACGAGCACACAAGCAAGCTGATCTATGATTATTTCGGATGGATCGAAGTCCCCGTAAGCAGCTAAGAAGGCATCAGCTGCTTCATGACTTAATGATGAGCAGACATTGCGAAGGTCTGAATATACATAGCCTTGTCCCATCAGGTTGTAGTCGAACATAAACGCTTTTGACTTGTCCTTTGCTACTATTAGGTTTGTATAGTAAAAGTCGTTGAAGACCAATGTACGAGGCAAGTTCCTGATACGAGCCAAAATACTATCCAAATTAGTTTCGATCACTCGCCATAGCGGATAGTCGGCTGTATTTGTCTTATTTTGGATCAAGGTCAGGTTCTCATGTGTGATTAGCTCTGTTTCGTCGTATAGCGCGGAGAGGCCGGAGTAGTTACGACCTCTCTCATGCAGCAGACGATACCACTTGGCCAGCAGCCGGGTAATTTCCGGATCGGCCAGATCCTCCTTGACACCCAGTCTCCAGGCACTTTGTTCCACATCTTCCATCAGGATCGAAGACTCTGAAGTATTGAAGAGTTTCAAAGACGAAATACCAAGCTCGGATAAGATTCGGTAGTTTTGAATTTCTCTTTTGTACTCCTCTTTCTCGAAGCATTTCAGCACATACGATTCATCAGAGCAGGAGACACGCCAAACAGATATACCGTCTTTTGACTGTATCAAGCTGAGCTCATCGAATTCCATATTCATTTTCTTCAGTTCCAGGCAAGCCATCTCGTACATAGGCATTCATCTCCAAATTCACTTACTGTAAATAATTATACTCTTTCAATCCGGATTACTGATCCGGATACTCGTTGATGTACTTGCCAATATAATCAAGATCCAGAAACAAAAAGATCCCAAGATCTTTCGAATGATTTACGTTATCATGCTTGTATACGATATATAGGAGGTCTCCTCATGAATCCGAAGCATAAAAGAATCAATCATCAGACCGATTTCTGTGTTATCGGCGGCGGATTGGCAGGCATGTTTGCTGCGATTCAAGCAGCAAGAAAAGGACTGAACGTGGTGTTGATCCAGGATCGACCGGTTCTCGGCGGTAACGCATCATCGGAAATCCGTATGTGGCCTCGAGGTTGTCACGGCAGAAATAATCAGGAGACCGGCCTCTACGAAGAGATGCTCTGCGAAAACATGTACCGGAATCCAAATCGTAATTATTCGATTTGGGACAGTGTCTTGTACGGCATGGTCAAGCAGGAAAGAAATCTGACCGTGCTCCTGAATACGTCCGTTTACGATGCGACCATGAGCGAAGACAAGAAGCGAATCGTCGCAGTCGAAGCCTGGCAGCTGACGACTTATACGGTTCATAGTGTAGAGGCGAAGCTCTTTTCGGATTGTTCCGGTGACAGTATACTCGCGACGCTTACCGGAGCCGAATATAGCGTCGGTCGAGAAGCTTCATCCGAGTTCGGTGAATCCATTCAACCGGATAAAGCAGACAAGAAAACCATGGGAATGACTTGTATGATGCAAGCACGTGAAACGGACAAATTCGTGCCTTTCACCCCTCCCAAATGGGCCCGGAAATTCACCGACGAATCGATGTTCAAGCACAGAGAGCATCACATGAGCGACAAGTTGTTCAATTACTGGTGGATTGAATTAGGCGGGGATCAAGACAGCCTCTACGACACGGAGACTGTTCGTGACGACCTTCTCGCGACCGCATTCGGTGTTTGGGATCATATTAAGAATCACGGAGACCATGCTGCGGATAATTGGGAACTGGACTGGGTCGGCTTCTTACCCGGCAAGCGTGAGTCCAGACGCTACAAAGGCCAATATGTACTCACTGAAAATGATATCTTAAACGAAGGCAGATTCGATGATATCGTCGCTTATGGCGGTTGGACCATGGACGATCACGATCCTGCCGGATTCAACGCGGACGGTCCGCCGAATGTTTTCCATCCCGCTCCCACACCGTACGGCATTCCATACCGATGCTTATATTCGAATAATGTCGAGAATTTGTTCTTTGCCGGAAGGAATATCAGTGCCACTCATGCGGCTTTAAGCTCCACCCGGGTAATGGCTACATGTGCGATTATGGGACAGGCCGTCGGAATGGCCGCCGCCTTGGCTTTTCTAAATGAAACTACTCCGCACGGCGTATATAAGGATCACTTAGAGACACTGCAGAACAATCTGATGCTCGAGGATTGCTACTTGCCGTTTACGAGAAGAAAGCTTAATTCATTGACGCAAGATGCCGAACTCAGCACGACGGATACGAGTGCGATCGCCAGGCAAAGCATCGAAAACATCCGAAACGGTTTCGATCGTCCGATCGGGGATCACGATAACGGTGCTTATATTACACCCGGAAAAGAGATCATCTTTCACTTCAGTGAAGCCAAGGCCATTACAAGTATTCGCATCGTCTTCGACAGCGATATCAACCGCGATACCGTCAGCGGAGATCCGGAGCTTCGATGGTCAGCCACGATCTGTAACAGACATCTGGATTTCGAACCCTTCGGTTTTCCAACGACGATGACGCGTTCATATCAGATTCAGTATCAAAATGAATCAGGCGAATGGCAGACAATAATCGACGTTAACGATAACTATCAACGGCAAAGACAACACGAACTTGGGTTCAAGACTTCGGCTCTGAGAGTAAAACTCCTGGAAACCTATGGCTCTCCGATGGCTCATGTATTTGCGATTGATCTGGCTTAAGTCCATCAAGGATAGACATATAGTGAGATTTACCATGATAGTCTAATCGTCAATAAGTAAAGGAGGCGCTTACTAAACCGCCTCCTTTTTCAATATCTATATTTCCTAGAAAAATTGCTCTTAGATCCCGGCTCTGAGATTCTCTACGGACTTCTTCTCAAGTGATACATGTTCGAAGATGCGCTTACCACCGCGTCCGATGGGAGACTGTGCCACCAGACCGACTTTCACTACAGGTTCAACCGGCAGATCAAAGTATCTCATCATAAAGAATTTTTCGCCGTCTGTTGAATAGAGGATCGAGAACTCGTTATTGACCCGGCAGATCTGCATCCAGACGGAATTACCTTCGATATTACAACCGTTCGCGTCATCAGAGGTTTCGTTCGTCACGACGCTGACAACAGCATGCGTGTCAAAATCTGTTTTCTCGAAGCAGGCTTTCGCCCAGCAGGTCAGGTCTTTCATGACCATGAGAGCACAGGCATCGTAGGTATCCAGGAATTCATGAGTAAGCTTCGCCTTAAGGACAAAATCGCCTTCTACTTCCGTGTAATAGTAGGGCGCATTCGCGGGTGCTTCCGAGAAAGCACCATCCTCGGACTGCGTATTTCTACCGCGAAAATAATCAGACCGGGGAGGTGCGACAATCTCGATACGATCGCCATCTCGACTGATTTCACTCTCATTCATCCATTTGAATTCCATCTTATTGCCTCCTATGCTCTAATCAGTTCTAACTCATTCGTCCTGGTTACAGTATATACTTATATTCTGATGTGGACCTACTCTTCGTTTTTCCTGAAGCCGTTAAACCAGGCACGTTCTTCAAAGGGCAGTTTCCTGGGTTTTCTTACTTTTTCAAGAGCTTTTCCAATGGGTAAAATACAAACCATCTCATAGTCTTCCGGCACATCCATCATATCTGCCAGCAGGCGTCCGATCTGATCGTCGTCCGTGATATGACCTTCGATCCAGCAGCTCTGATAACCCAGATCGACAGCGGCTAACAGCATGTTTTCGATCGCTGCGGCGTAATCTTGTGTCGAGAAGGATTTATCACGATAAGCAAAGACTCGTTTCGTCAGGACACAAATCAAGGCTGGTACAAATTCCCACAGCGGCGGATCGATAACAGCAGTCATGCAGGCAAGTAACTCGCTGTCATCGACTGCGATCAAAGACGTGGTCTGCTTGTTGCAACCTGACGGTGCAGCCAAACCGGCTTCCATGATTAAGCGAAGATGTTCTCTGGGAACCGGTTCATCAGCGAATCTTCCACGATAGCTGCTTCTGGCATGAATTACATCAAGAATACTCATGGCTACGCTCCTTTTCTGTAGATCATTCATGTGTTTATGTTACTATATAAAACCGGCTAGGGTATCAGCTACAACACAACTTATAAGTGAAACTAATATTCGGATTAATTTATTGACCAAGTAGATCAAAGTAAAATTCATCCTTGAATCGTTAAAGCCCGGCCAGCATTCGCATGACTAGATCCACATCCATATTTTCGAGTTCCTGAATGATATGCAGATAAGTCTTTTGTGTAGTATTAATACTTGAATGACCCAAGCGCCTCGCAACACTTGCAGTCGATACACCGGTATATAGTAATAGCGAGGCATGAGTATGTCTTAAGCCATGGATGGAGACAACCGGGATTTTGCACTTTTCGCATAAGCGCCGAAGAACATCGTTAACGGTCGAGTTATATACTTTCCCATCTGCAAAGATCGGTTTATCTGCCGGAAGGCCTTTCACTAGCTCAGAAAACTGAATAACAGTTTGCCAGTCTATTTGAATTTTACGAACAGAAGAACGATTCTTTGTAGGCAAAAATCCTCCATTCCCTTTATAGTCCCACGTCTTACTGATAGACACAGATTGCTGTCTGAATTCAAAATCAGAAGGCGTTAATGCAAGAGCTTCAGAAAAACGCATGCCTGTCTTCGCCACCAGCAGAATGAAATAGTCCCAATTAACCTTATCCTGCAGGTCCAGATTTGATAATAAGGTTTGAAGCTGGAACTGATTCAGGTATTTTATCTTCTTGACTCTAGGTAACTTCCCTTTAATAATCGCCTTTCGTGTCGGATCCCGGGTAATCAAACCTTCGTCCACTGCATCAAGAATTGCACCTTTAAGTTGATGATGGAAGTCCATGACCGTTTGTCTCTCATGAAATTCGGCATAGTCATTTAGCAGTTGCTGATAGCGGTTACGATCCAAATCTTCAGTCCTGAGATTCGGAGCAAGCTTGACTACCCAACTATGTGTCATCAAGTATTTTTTCAAAGTAACCTTCCTTACCGCACCATTCTTATAAATATTAATCCATTGTGCGTAATAATTGCAGAAAAATTCAGTAGATGCAGCTTCCCTGGTCATCTTACACCCCCTAAAAAGTAGTTCAGTTTTGTAAGGAATTAGTTCAGGCAAAATATCTCAACTCAAAAATTCGATATTCTGCATTATGCATCATAATATTACACTCAATAGACATAGTATTCTGTACCCTTTGATATTTATGCTGACGAAATATCAATCTCTACGAATTCCACCTGATTACTGACAATTGAATTATCAGAAGATTGTCTAATCACTCTCCGTGTCTATCAACCACCTCCTAAGTAAACTAACACTTGGGAACAGCGT
>JBNRMJ010000001.1:0-49880 GCA_050309435.1 Fastidiosipilaceae bacterium | reverse complement strand
CGCTACTTTGATGAGAGAGAAACAGCAAGAAAAGAAGCGTTAGCAGAACGAGCAGCACACCTGCATGTTGTCACCTAATTCATGCAGATACCGGAAGGCAATTTACACTAACTTTTTGGACTTGACTCCATAACTGGTGGCATGTATTAAATCAGGTTTTTCAATATTAATGATTCTCTTTATCTCTAAAATATTCTTGATAGCTTTAAAAGGCTTCCTTAATAAGAACTATTCTGTTTCAATAGTTTGTATTCCTAATTTAATATACTCATCTTGACAGGTAGCGTATTCTCCAATAGCGAAAACATCATGGCCAATATCCTTAGCAATATCTGCGTATTCTAACAACGATAATGGCGCTCCACCATTGAAACGTCCAGGATTATATAATATTTTCATGGTCGGTCTCCTCTAAGTTCAAATTCATCTAAATAACTCATAATAAATACCTCTCGTTTTTTTTCTAGATGTTCCTTATCATAATTCTTCGCCTCATCATAGTTCCTCTTACTCTCTTCAATCAACATTTCTTTCGACATTAGTTTCCGAATAAGATTGGTTAACTCATTAATAGATTTTTTTTTAAAAATATAGTTTCTATTAATAAGTTCTGGATTCCCGCCTGCTGAAGATGCAATGCACGGGCAAGCTCTACTCATCGCTTCAATTAAAGCTCTTGGTAAACCCTCTGTTAAACTGGGTTGAATATATATGTCAATTGAGTCTAACCAAGAATATATTTCTTCATGTGGTAAGGGACCAATAATTTTTACTTTATCTTGTAGATTTAGTTTTTTAATTAATCTCTTTAAGTGATAACCATTTCCACTCCCAACAAGATGATATTCAATATTATCTAACCCTTTTTCATTTAGTGTTTTTAATGCCTTTATGACATATTGATAACCTTTATATTTCATATCTATCGATCCGATCGAGCCTATTATGATCTTCTGAGATGATTTAAAACTTGCTATTTTAGCTAATCTATTCTCTAATACATTCGAATCCATTCCTTCTAGGTGAACATTTGAGATATTGGTTGTAATTGCCTTAGTGTGATAAGTACTTTGCAAATAGCGCTTAGTTACAAATATTACATATTCTGAATAGAATACTATTAATTTTGTAAATAGGTTGATTGGACCGGCAACTAACTTTCCCTTAAAACTATGTAACCAGTATGCATCCCACGCATTTCCAACTAGTTCCACTATAAATTTTTTCTTAAATAGAATTGCGATTGCTGCGCTTTTCAAGCCTAATAAACTAGGCAATCTAATTATCAGTCCATCACAGTTTATTATGAGCGACTTCAATGATTGATAAGATGTTTTTTTTCCGTCAACAACTGTAATTTTGCTGTTAGTTATTTTTGAATATCTCTCACTTATATCATTTTTATGTACTATCCTTCCAAGCACGATTATTTCATCAAAGTATTTAGTATAACGACTTAATACCTCGTTTGATAAACCTCCTGGCGAGTATATTTCATCATTGTTCTTTATAAACTTATGATCATGAACGAACAGCAACTTTTTATTTTGTTTCGATTTACTCTCCATGATCATCATCTCTTTTCTTAATAATTCTTCCAGGATTGCCCACAGCTATACTATCAGCCTCTACATTTTTGGTTATAATGGTGTTTGCTCCAATTATACTACCACTACTAATTTCTATTCCTGCTAGAATTGTTACTTTAGCTCCTATCCATACATTATCATTTATAATAGTTTTTTGAGCGGTAATTCCTTGGTCTTTAATTGGCTTATCAATATCATCAAAATTATGCTCCGTCGACATCACCGTAACTCCATGTGCTATTGATACATCATTACCAATAATAATCTCACCTGCTGCATCTAAATAACACATCGGATGAACACTTACATTATTACCAATAGAAATATTTCCTGGATTAAGTAAATACACTCCCGGCTGAATTGATACGTTATCTCCGCATCGGATAGCGATTGATTTTAATAAAGCAAACCTTATTACGATTCCTTTTATACCTTTAGTCATCCTAAAATGCTCAAAAAGTT
Organism: Fastidiosipilaceae bacterium; assembly: GCA_050309435.1. Classification (GTDB taxonomy): domain Bacteria; phylum Bacillota; class Clostridia; order Saccharofermentanales; family Fastidiosipilaceae; genus CAYXVJ01. The sequence goes on along the minus strand of JBNRMJ010000001.1, from coordinate 47,829 downwards.
TATGTCTAATCTTCACGGGAATAAGACCTAAAAACTTAGATAATAGAATAATATATTTCTTATATTTATAAAATTTTTCTCTACCCCTAGTTTTTTCAGACATCTTATAAATTCTCCCTATACCACTCTATCGCAGCTTCAATACCTCTTTCAAAACTCCAACTAGGATTATAGTCTAACATCTCTTTAGCTTTACTGATATCAGCATTACTATGCTTTATGTCACCTTTTCTATCGGGTCCAAAGATTGGCTCAATCTCTTTTCCAAGAGCTTTACAAAGGGAATAATACACATCAATCAAATATTCTCTTCCACCATAAGCGATATTGAATGCTTCTCCTGCAACTTCAGATGATGCCTTACAAGCTTTCAGATTTGCTTCGATTACATTCTCAATGTAAGTAAAATCTCTACTTTGCTTTCCATCGCCGTTTATTGTCGGTTGCTCATCGACAAGTAATTGCTTTATAAACTTAGGAATAACAGCTGCATAAGCACCGTTTGGATCTTGTCTTTTTCCAAATACATTAAAATATCTCAACCCATAAGTATCTAACCCGTAAAGCTTTGAGTAAAGTTTTCCATACTCTTCATCAACCATTTTTGTCAAAGCATATGGCGACAATAAATTCCCTTCTCTACCTTCTTGTTTAGGGAGGTTTGGCTCATCCCCATATACAGATGAGCTGGAAGCATAGACAAACTTCTTCACTCCATTTTGTCTAGCAGCCTCCATCATGTTAAGTGTTCCTCTAATATTAATCTCTTCATAAAGCAAGGGCATTTCAATGCTTCTAGGAACACTTCCCCAAGCCGCTTGATTAAGAACGTAATCAATACCCTCACAAGCCTTCATGCACGTATCTAAATCTCTTATATCTCCTTTGATAAAAGTATAATTAGGATTATCAATGAATAAGTCCACATTAGTTTGCTTCCCATTGGAAAGATCATCTAGACATCTAACCTTATATCCTTTATCTAATAAAACCTCGCACAAGTTGGAGCCAATAAAACCAGCTCCACCTGTTACGAGAAATACACTATCTTTTTCAAATTTTATCTCTTCATATCCCATGACTCGCACTACCTTTCTTTACAGTCTCCAGTATTTGTAACCTGCTGCTTCGAATTCTTTTCTGTCTAAAATTCCTTTAATATCAAGTAATACTTTGCCCTCATTAGAGCCTTCTTTAAACATCTTATTGAAATCTTCTTGGCTAAATCTTAAGAACTGGTCATGTCCAACAGCTACAACAACTGCATCCATTTCTTTAATGTCATCTACTGAGTCAAATACTATTCCATATTCATGCTTTGCTTCTTCAGCATCAGCTTCTGGATCTGCAATCATAGGAGTCAATCCATATTCTCTAAGTTCATTGACAATATCAATAACTCTAGTATTTCTAGTATCAGGACAGTTTTCTTTGAATGTAAAACCTAAAATTGCTACTTTTGCATCCTTCACTGGCACATCTGCTTTAATGAGATTTTTAATCAAATTCTCAACAACATATTTCCCCATATCATCATTGATTCTTCTTCCTGAAAGAATGATTTGCGAATGGTATCCTAGCTGCTCAGCTTTATATGTGAGGTAGTAAGGGTCTACACCAATACAGTGTCCACCGACTAATCCTGGGAAGAAGTTCAGGAAGTTCCACTTCGTTCCTGCAGCTTTTAGAACAGCTTTAGTATCTATTCCCATCTTGTTAAAGATGATGGAAAGCTCATTCATAAATGCAATGTTGATATCTCTTTGTGAATTCTCAATAACCTTTGCAGCTTCAGCCACTTTAATAGATTCAGCTCTATGGACTCCAGCATCAACCACAAGCTCGTACACTTTTGCAATAATATCAAGAGACTCTTCATCCATACCGGATACAACTTTTACAATTGTCTCGAGTCTATGTACCTTATCACCAGGATTAATTCTCTCAGGGGAGTACCCAACTTTGAAATCTTCACCACATTTCATTCCTGATTCTTTCTCAAGAATTGGGATACAGATATCTTCTGTAACACCTGGGTAAACAGTGGATTCAAATACAACAATGGATCCCTTAGTTAGATTTCGTCCAACCGTTCTACTTGCTGATTCTACAGGTCTTAAATCAGGAGTATGATCAGCATTTACAGGCGTAGGAACTGCAACAATATGAAACTTAGCTTCTTTAAGTTTGGTTTCATCCGCAGTAAACTCAACAGTAGTCGCTTTTATAACATCATCTCCAACCTCTTTAGTTGGGTCGATGCCCTTTTTATATAATTCAACTTTCTCCGTACTAATATCGAATCCTATAACGTCAACTTTCTTGGCAAAGGCCACTGCTATCGGCATTCCTACATAACCAAGACCTACTAGAGAGATTTTCTCTTCTTTATTTTTAATCTTTTCATATAAATTCATATCCACTAGCTCCTTTATATTAATCCCATAGTTTTCATAATAGATTTATTGACTAATTTTACATCATACTTTTCTTCAGCAAGTTTCAAGCAGCGTTCCGCCATAATCTTATTTGTTTCTTGATCTTCGATTAGGATCCTCATCTTATCAACTAAACCATTAATATCTTTAACAGGAACAAGGAAACCATTGTATCCATCTGTAACAGTTTCTCTACATCCGGGAGCATCACTGGTTATAATTGAGCGCCCTATAGCCATTGCTTCAAGGACGGTCTTCGGTGTTCCTTCATGATAGGATGGCAGAACATAAGTGCTACACTGTCTTAGATAAGGCCTAACATCGGTCTGCTCACCAAAATACTCAATGATTCCCTGCTCAATAAATGGCTCAAGTTCTTCAGGCTTCAATGCTGAAGGGTTGCTATCATAAGGTCCCACAAGTAAGCATCTTACTTCAGAGTATCCTTCCTTAATTCTCTTGCAAGCCTCCAAATACTCCATTACACCTTTATCTTTAATTAGTCTACCAATAAACAAGAATGCTGGTGTATCAGGCATTGGTTCTGGTCTAAACTTCTCAAGGTTCACACCTGATCCATTTATAATCACAATTTTATCTTCTTTAATAAGTCCGTTATTTATAAACTCATTTTTATCATCATTATTTTGGAAAAACACCTTCTTACTTGCATTACATGCCAAACGATATTCTGTCTTCATTATTGTTTTGATTATTTTATTTTTAAGCCCTTCTCCTCTGAAAATCGATCCAAGACCCGCTATCAGTGGATATACTTCATTAATGCCATTTGCTTTTGCTGCAAGACTTCCGTAAACTACAGTTTTTGCCTGGTATGCAAATATTTTGTCTGGCTTCTCTTCTTTAATAAACTGCTTTAGCTCACGATAAGTTCTTAAATCACTAAACGGATTTATACCATTTCTTTCTACAAAGAGTTGCTTATATTGAATACCATTGTCCTCGAAATTGCTCTTCCAGTTTGCTTCAGTTTCTGGTCCTAAAGCTATAACAGAGTGTCCGTGTTTTATAAAATCTTTCATCATATCCATACGAAACCAAAATAGTGATGACGTATGGCTTGAGAGCACAGCTATTTTCATATTGTCAATCCTACTTTCATCACTTAGTTACTTCTTTAAATACTGATTCACTTCAATTTGAATGCCATCTTCAAAACTCATCGGATTATAATTGAAATCTTTCTTGGCTTCAGTATGAGGATAACTTCTGTCTTCACCCATACGTTGAACTCTTTCTATATAATTTATTTTTCCAAGAGTCAGCACTTTTGCAATTTGGGCAAGTACAACCCCAAATCCTAAAGGAACACTGACAAATGCTGTTTTCTTATTGAGGTTATCGTTTATCATCTTAAAAACTTCTATCATCTGTAGAGGCTTTTCACCTGATAAGTCATATGCTTTTCCAGCTGTTTTTTCAGTAGAGATGAGAACTGTATAGAATGCTTTTCCTAAATCCCTTGCATTTACTGGTTGTATTAGACTTCTCCCACCGTTGATAACCGGCATGACTCTAAATTTATCTATCATCTTAATAAACTTACTCATATTGCTGTCACACAGATCACCATAAATCATTGTTGGTCTAAGAATCGTGACTTTTATAGAGCAGTTTGGATCTGCAGTCATTTCTGTGACTTTCTTTTCTATGTCTTTATAACCTTGAGAAGCATATTTGAAATTAGAATATATTCCTGTTGTATGTACTAAGATTGCTCTCTTCACATTGTTCTCGATCGCTGCTTCTACAATCATCGGAGAATGATGTATGTTATAAATGTGCATGATATTATCCACACCCTTCATAACTTTTCTTATGAACTCTTTATCAGTGAGATCTCCATAAACCTTCTCAATATTTAATCCGCTGTTATCCAACATTAAAGTGTCAGATGTCTCCCTAACGATGCAGCGGATTGGTCCTTCATATTTATGATTAATAAGTTCCTGTAGAAAATATCTGCCTGTATGTCCTGTAATCCCTGTCACTAATAACATCTGCTCACCCCTAATGTTTCACTGACTCTTTATCAGCTTTTTTCGTACCAGTCCCACCTTCAACTACACCATCACTCTTAAGAACACTATATATCGTCCCAAAGAAGCATCTGATATCCATGAGAAGTCCAATCTTCTCAGCGTACTCTCCATCAAGTCTAGCCTTTATATCAATCTCAAGTTCATCTCTACCATTAATCTGCGCCCAGCCTGTAAGGCCAACCGGCACATCGTTCGCACCATACTTGTCTCTTTCTTCTATCAGGTCATACTGATTCCAAAGAGCAGGTCTAGGTCCGATGATGCTCATTTCACCCTTAAAGATATTGATGATTTGTGGAAGCTCATCCAGAGATGTTCTGCGAAGAAACTTACCAACTTTAGTAATCCACTGATCCGGATTCTCTAATAGATGAGTTGGAGTATCTTTAGGTGTATCAATTCTCATAGTTCTAAACTTTAATATATGAAAATGACTCTTATGGATGCCGACTCTCTTCTGTTTAAAGAGAACAGGTCCAGGGGAGTCAAGCTTGATAGCAATAATAAGTACTAAAAAAACAGGAGATAATATGATAAGTCCTAATGATGAAAGTATGATATCTATTAATCTTTTGATTTTTAAGTAAACCATGATAGTTCCTCCTGCTCTATGTAAACGTATATTGGTGGTGTGTAGAACACCTTGTTTTCCTAATCTATTTGTTGTATGTGATACTTGATTTAGCACTATATCTTGCATAAATGTATGCTTTGATTGGATGGGACTACGTGTAATGCTTCTGTAACATTCACTCTTATACACCAACCTCTGAAACCCTTGATATAACTGCCTTACAGCCTCTTTATCCTTTCACCATACTCACGTCGATATATACATCCAATCATAAAGTTTGCGTTTTTATCGACCACTTCGACCACTATTCTACCAAACCCTTGATACTACAGGTTTTCGTCGGTGGTAGATAGTTTTTATCTACCACCTTTTTTTCCTTTGCCTTGTTCAAGCTGTTTCTGCGCAGTCTTCACATGCTCTATAAAGTCTCTCTCTACTCTCGTTAATTGATCTTTGCTTCGTTCTTTGTACTTCTCATACTCTAATTCAGCTTTTACTTTAGCTTCTTCATGACTGATTTTTCCTGCGTTGTCCAACAACTCGCTTCCACTCATTTTTATAAAGTCATCTAGCTTGCCTATCCAATCCTTCATATACATTGGCCTTTGCCTGATTGCTTGGAGTTCAGCAAACTCTAGATATGCGGTGACTAATCTATTCAAAATCTTAATTTCATCTTCCTGTAAATAGTTCTTTGCAATAGATGCATCGGCTTTTCTCAAACTTTTTCCATGAAAGGCTGTCATTCCCATGAAGTGTTTATCTGCGTCAGCTCGTAAATAAACAATTTCTGCAGCTGTGTGACCATGCGCTGCAAAGTGCATTTTATTTTGTACTATCTTGAAAAACGCTACGGATTCAGATGCTCTTGGATCATAATCAATACTTGTTGCATAAATATCAAGTATTTGCCTGTAGAAGACTTTCTCACTTGATCGAATATCTCTAATACGCTCAAGAAGTTCTTGAAAGTAGTTGCCGCCTCCTGCGTTTTTAAGAAGGTCGTCATTCATAGCAAATCCTTTTTTAAGATACTCTTTTAAGATCTTATTTGCCCAAATACGAAATTGTGTACCGCGTAATGACTTTACACGATAACCAACAGATATGATTACATCGAGGTTGTAATGGTCCACTTGATATTCTTTACCATCTGAGGCAGTATGGGCAAATTTTGCCCATACTGAATCTTTCTCTAATTCGCCTTCTTTAAAAATATTTCTTATATGCTTACCAATGACACTTCTATCTCGTTGGAACAACTCAGCCATTTGATCTAATGAAAGCCATACGGTATCACCATCAAACGTTGTTTCTATTTTCGTCAAACCATCTTCTGTCTGATACATGATAATCTCTGAGTTCATTGCTTGGCCCCCTTCCGTCAGCTTTCATTATCTATTAAATCAATTTTTCACAACTCTTATGCTACATCTTGTGGTTTTGGTTCTTTCACCATACTCACGACGTGAATACTTCCCAATAATAAATTTGCTAATCTTTTTTACATACTTACAAAATCCCAGCACCCTTTAATATAGTCTTCTTTAAGTCAGTCATTGACTTGTCAACTTAATGAAACCAGCCCATTCTCTTTTTTGAATTATCCATTACTCATACCTAAGTTGAATGTAACTGGAATATTCATGGCATACTCACCGTCCAGCTTCCCCTTGACTTCGATCTCCAGCTCATCACGGCCGTTGATCTGCGCCCAGCCGGTGAGACCGACGGGCACGTCATTCGCGCCATATTTGTCGCGTTCGGCAATCAGGTCATACTGGTTCCAGAGGGCGGGACGGGGGCCGATGATGCTCATCTCGCCCTTGAAGATGTTGATGATCTGAGGCAGTTCATCCAGGCTGGTCTTACGTAGAAATTTACCAACCTTCGTAATCCATTGTTCCGGATTTTCCAGGAGATGAGTCGGCGTATCTTTCGGAGTGTCAATGCGCATCGTCCTGAACTTATATATTTGAAAATAAGTTTTGCCTTTTCCTACCCGTTTTTGCTTAAAGAAAACCGGTCCCGGAGTATCCAGCTTAATTGCCACTACGAGGATTAGGAAGATAGGCGATAAAGCAATCAAAGCAAGTCCGGACAAAAGAAAGCCCAGAAATCTTTTTATGAATTTCTGATACATCATGCGTTCCTCGATATCTTAAACGTTAATTACTAGATTTTACCATAAAAGGTGAGTCCGGGCTAAGAAATGTCTTTCTGGTGACAATTTATCTCAAAGGAACTAAATGATAAGTAGTTCTATTGAGATAAATTATTCCTATTGAGCAAACACATCAGAAACTTAAGAAGAGAAGCAGGAAAGAAATCGCCATCCTGCCTCTACCATTCAAAATACGCTTCTCAAACTACCATATCCATATTATGAAGAATACTATGATGAATACAAAAGCTAATATTAGCAACTTGTTTCGATTCATACCACCAAGCATAATTCGATCGTCTTCATTTCCGCGTACATAATGCTCCGATTCATCGAAGCCGTTAGTAGCAGATTTTCCATAGTTTATCTCCTCGGCTTTGACGGTTAACTGGTTGTATTTCGTGAGCAGTGCCGGAACTTCTGCTAATACCTGCTCAAGCGGTATTCTGAAAAATTCTCTATCCTGTCTGAGTCTGACATTACTGTAATACTGATGGACTAACCACTCCGATTTCCTAACATCTGAAACAAGGTAAGCAGCTCTAAGTACTAATGGATAAGCTACGCCCGATGTGTTTAGCTCTCTCACCCGTGTCTGCGGTTCTTTTGAGGTCATACCCATCTTAATCATGCTCGGATCTTCCTCAGAAGAAGCGATATAAATATAACCCGATCCATACGGTAATTTTTCTTGCACCATTTCATCAGATAATTCTCGACTAGGTTTTTGTACTAGCTTTCGTATTAATTCATCAGCTGGTTCGGTTCTTAATGTTGAAATAGCTATCTGGTCGTTATAACTCGCTCTATTATCTTGATCCTTACGAACAGGCATATTTTGAGAGTGAAGTGAAGGATAAGAGACTCTGGTTTGCTTATCAGTTGATGCTACTGATTCTGATGATAGCTTTGCTTTCACTTCCGTCAATAAATAACAGAATGTTCCGTTTCTACCATTGCCTACTTGACTATATGGGTTCCAAGACATCCGGTACGACTCCTCTAAACGGATAGGCACTTCTCTGCCGCTGGTCGATCCTTCTCCTGCGTGATCCGCCCACTGAATGTGTCCAGTCTTAGTAATACCTTCATGAATCTTAAATTCTGCATCAATCGAGTTTGCTTTTCGAGGGGGATTCCAATATAAATGGTCATTCGTTAGCAGTATCGCATACGCATACTGCCGCGGCTTTCCTGTCCTCTGTACCTTTTCCAGACGTTCGATATCCAAGAGATAGTCATAACGTCCATAATCGTTTGCCCCGTGATGCTTCAAGCCATACTCTACGCCATCGACAAGCACCTCTAATCGGGTCGTTTTATACATTAACTGGATCAGATATAGATTTCCTGATATATCAACCAGCACATCAACAGCATTAAGTTGACCAAAATGGCCTCGAGCATTGGTCTCAACGCGAGCAGAAGGATGGAGTTGTCGAATATACTGAGCTAATGCTTCTCTAAACTCTGCCTCGTTTCTATATAACGGATTCCGATGTGACAGACCTTTCATTACTTCATGAATATTCATGGACAGAACTCCTTTTCTATACTCCATACCGCGAATAGATAGAATAGATAGATCATGTTATGGAGAACTTTCTTATTGGAATTTTTAGCATAATTAAGCTGTCATAGCAATTAATAAAAGAAACATCACAAAGCCTAGGCAGACAAGTAGCATAGCGAGAAAGATAATGGGTAATAGGCTGAGATTATAGAGTTTGAAAGAGCTTGGTAGTACTTTGATTTGAGGACACTCGTTCATTCATCTATAATCGGGGTATAGGGAAAGTCGATAAACGAACAGCAGGATCCGGAGGCCAAGATGATTGAGATTCTTTACTCTGAGTACGATGCGACGCATAGAGGCGATTTTAAGTTTGACATCCCGGAAGGGTTAAATTCCTGGTTGCTGCTGATGATTCAGACGCCGGCGATTGTTCATGTCGATGACAGGCCCGTGAAATGTCCCGCGAATACGGCGCTGCTCTATAAGCCTTATCAGAAGATCTTGTACGAGGCAGATGACAAGCGGTTTACAAACGACTGGATTATGTTCAACACGGATGAACTCTTTATTACCGAGACGAATCTGCCTTTGGGCAGGCCTTTGCAGATTGATGACTTTTCTTACATTCACAATCTTTTTCGCTTAATCACGATGGAGCGGGAACATAACGGCGACTATACGATACTCATTATCCGAAAACTGCTTCAGATCCTTTTCTATAAACTAAGCGAGTACAACATACCCCGGAATCACTCCGAGATCATCAACGATATCTACGATCTTCGCCGTGAAATCATGGCCAAACCGGAACTGAACTGGTCGCTTTCCATGATGGCGGATAAACTGAGTATCAGCACCGGCTATCTTCAGACGGCTTACAAGGAAGCATTTTCCAGAAACTGCATGGAGGATGTGATCCTCAGTCGCATCGAAAAGGCCAAGAAATACCTTTCGTCAAGTAACCTTTCTCTTTCCGAGATCGTGTCGGCTTGCGGTTATAGAAGTCCGGAGCATTTCTTCCGCCAGTTCAAGAAAATGACGGGAATGACGCCTCGAAGCTATCGCCTTCGGCACTCGTATCGAGGAGGCTTGAGGCTCGACGATTTAGAGTAAGAGATGAAAACGCATATTCTATTCGGTCTCTTCTTCCTGATTGCGAAGAGACCTCTTTTCCTTGTGAGTCATTCTATATCTAAAGTTTTATAGATCAATTTTTAATGTCTTTAGGTCAATTTTATCTTCTTTTTTATCATTGTTAGAAAATGTGCGAAAAGCTAATATATGCATATAGCACTAAGTTGTAATAACCTGATTTATCCCGCTTATGCTAATGGCCTAAGCTTACGTTTTTGATTGTTAGAACCATTACTTAACTTTGCATCGTTAGATACAGGGGGTTATACATGGCGTTCACAAATCTTCGCAGAAATAAGCGAAAACAAAAAGGGTTCAACGAGTTCTTACTGATTTTACCATTCCTGATACTGGTTGCCGTTTTCTCCTACTATCCTCTTTACGGCTGGATTTATGCCTTCTATGACTACCAGCCGCCTCTTCCCTTTTCCTGGGATTCGTTTGTAGGACTTAAATGGTTCAAGCTTCTCTTTATGAACCGCTCCTATTTCCGGCAGACCGTACAGGTGCTGCGCAATACCTTTGCCATGAGTGGTATCTCGCTGGCTTTCGCCTGGCTGCCGATGGCCTTCGCGATTATGTTAAACGAGATCCGGGTGGGCCGGTACAAGAAATTCGTGCAGACGGTTACCACCATCCCGAACTTCATCAGCTGGGTTCTGGTCTACTCCGTGGCCTTCCTCCTGATGAGCAACAACGGCATGATCAACAGCGTGGCCATGGACTGGGGCATTATCTCCAAACCGATAGATTTCATGAAGTCGAGCAACAACATGTGGTTCAAGATGTGGTTGTGGCTGACCTGGAAGAATCTGGGTTGGGCCGCCATCATGTACATCGCGGCGATCAGCAGCATTGACGATATGCTCTATGAAGCGGCCAGAATCGACGGGGCGACCAGAATTCAGTGCATCCGTCACGTGACAATACCGGGGCTTCTGCCGACCTTCTTCGTGCTCTTGCTCCTGAACATCTCAAACTTCCTGAACAACGGCATGGAACAGTATTTTGTTTTCCAGAACTCCTGGAACAGAGAATACATCCAGGTGCTTGATCTTTATGTCTATAACCTGGCGACCAGCAAGCCGCCGGTTTACTCGGTATCGACCGCTATCAGCATGCTCAAGAGTGTTGTCAGTCTGGTCCTCTTATTCGCGGCCAACGGTTTTTCCAAACTCGTACGTAAGGAAGGAATTATATAGGTCATGGATATGGATACGAAATTGAAACAAACAGCAGTCAGACCGCGCAGCAATAAAATTCGTTATCGCTCCGCTTCCGATATTGTTTTCGATGCCTTTATCTACCTGGTGACAACGGCCTTCACTTTCGTCTGTTTTTATCCTTTCTACTATATTTTCATCAATACGATCAGTAACAATAAACTCAGCGAGAGCGGGCGGATCATCTGGTATCCCATGAAGCTTCATGCTCAAAACTACATTGATGCATTCCGGATTCCGGGCCTGGGGCAGGCGGCTTATATCTCTGTTTCGAGAACGGTGATCGGTACGGCCTTTACGGTTTTCGCGGCGGCTTATCTGGGTTATATGTTTGCCCGTAAGACGATGTGGAAACGAAAATTGTGGTATCGCTTCGTGATCGTGACGATGTACTTTAATGCCGGTATCATTCCCTGGTATCTGACCATGATGAATCTGAAGCTAACCAATAATTTCTGGGGCTATATCCTGCCCATGGTGATCTCGCCGTTTTACATTATCCTGACCAAGACATACATCGAATCTATTCCGACGGAGATTCAGGAAGCGGCGGAAGTCGACGGTGCGGGTATCCTGATGGTCTTCTTCCGGATTATCCTGCCCACGGCCAAGCCGATTCTGGCGACCATCGCGATTTTCGCTGCGGTTACGCAGTGGAACTCCTTCCAGGACACACTCTTGCTGATGACACAGGAAAAGTATTACACGCTTCAATTTGTTTTATATCGTTACCTGCAATCTTCGCAATCGCTCTCGGCCATTATCAATGCGACGGCCGGCAGCGGCGGCGCACTTCTGGGTAATGCGCAGACACAAACTTCCATCCGCATGACCGTGACGATAATCGTCGCACTTCCCATCCTGACGGTCTACCCGATCTTCCAGCGCTTCTTTATCAAGGGCATGATGATCGGAGCCGTTAAGGGCTAGATATCCGTAATCCGGATACCTTTATTTCGGTAGCCGTCCCTGTTTTCCGGCGGTCCGCATCCGCCGGGAACGAGGGATCTCGATACAAGATCTATAAAGGAGGAAAGTATTCATGAAGAGGAACAAGAAGCTGACGACACTTCTTGGCTTGTTGCTGAGTGTCACCATGTTCCTGGTCGCCTGTAACCCTTCGGGACCGGTTGAAACAAGCGGTTCGACAGAAGAAAGTAAAGGCACCACGACTAAAAGTGACAGCACCCAAACCACTGAGGACAGCAGCGGTACCGAAGGCTCCGGGACAGAAGGTCCCGGCAGCGATCTGGAAGAAGTAACGCTTGAAGTCTATTCTCAGCCGGCCAACTTCCAGGGCGAGCAGATCGGCTGGACCGCCAAACTGCTCAAAGATCTGATGAATGTGAAGCTGAGTATCATCGCACCTCAGGTAGCGGGCGGCGATATCTTCGCGGCTCGTGCCGCGGCAGGTTTCCTGGGCGATATGGTTATATTGGATAATGCGGATATTCAATCTTCTATCAAATCAAACCTGATCGTAGATATCACCGAGGGCATGAAGAGCTTGAAATCGTTCAATGATTATAAAGAACAGCTCGATGTCTACAACGGCTCTCTGGATGGTGTTGATCCGGGCACCTATTATGCCTGGCCCTGCGAAATGACCAACACCAGCCCGACAACTTTCACGCCTACGATCCCCGGCGTGGCACCGACCATTCCCTGGGACTACTACGACGAAGCCGGCGCTCCGGACCTCGCAAACCTCGATGATCTGGTCGATCTGCTGGTCACGATTCAGGAGAATCATCCGACCAACGAAGCCGGCGATCCGAGCTACGGCATTACGCTTTGGCCCGATTGGGACGGAACTTCCATGGAGAACGTCAACCAGCTGACCAAATGGTATGGCCAGGAAGTGAACGGTTCGATCCTTCTGGGCACGGACGGCAGCATGGTCGAGTTGACCGATGACGACGGCGCCTACAAGAGAATCCTGCAGTTCTACTTCAATGCCAACCAGGCTGGTGTCATTGATCCGGACTCCGGTACGCAGAACTGGGATTCCGTTAACAGCAAGTTCAACTCCAAACGCGCTTTCCTGATCTGGAACGACTGGCAACAGGGTTTCTGGAACACGACCGAGCGCGGCAACAACCGCGAGAACTACATGATGGTGCCTCTGGGCGACATGAAGATCTATCAACCGTCGGATCCTTACTTCGGTAGCGGACGCGCCTTTGCCGTTGGTACGACCGATCCTGTTAAGCAGGAAAGAACGATCATGCTGATGGACTGGATGTCGAGCCCCGAAGGTCTCGAAGCCATTCACGGCGGTATCAAGGGCTTCACTTATGTTGATGCCGATGACGGTAACGGATTTGTCCGTACGGCCGAAGGCGAATATGCCCTGATGGATAACTCCCCTGTTCCCGAAGAGTTCGGCGGCGGTCTGTATGCCGACGGTATGCTTCAGGTCAACCAGTGGATGGTCGCAGGTATCGCAACCAACCCGAACAACAATACGACTTTCTCGGCAACCTACTGGCCTGCCGAAGTAGAAAAAGCCAAAACCACCACGACCCGCGAGTGGAGCGAACGTTTCGATGCAGAAAACCCCGTGGATTATCTGCTGAAAACGAAGACTGTCGAAGTTGTCCCCTTCGTCAACGTGAACCTGACGCCGGATGATACCGATATCGCTCTGATCAGAAGCAACGCCGGCCCGTTGGTCTGCGATGCTTCGTGGAAAATGGTATTCGCGAAAGATCAGGCCGAGTTCGACGAGATCTGGACTCAGCTGAAGGAAGATCTGGAAGGCTTTGACTGGGCGAAACTGGTCGAGTTCGACACGGAGAAATACCAGGCCCTGGTCGACGAGAGAAACGCCGCTTTGGGTAAATAAGCTCAAGCTTACAAGAGCCAAAACCCGGAAAGGGGATGCCTGAGGGCATCCCCTTTTCGCTTGCGGCGAAAGCCTTTGGCAGAGATAATAAGACTATAAATGTATGGGAGGAAGCGGAGATGAAAACAGCGGTTATTACGGGGATTGCACAGGGAATCGGAAAAATACTGGCAGAAGGTTTTTCCACCGGAGGTTGGGACGTGATCGGCATCGATACCAGGGAAAATCCCGGCTTCCAGGGGGATCTGGCCTCGAAGGAGGATCTGGATCGCTTCGTGGCCTTCGTGAAGGCCAAAACTGATCGTGTAGACCTTCTGATCAATAATGCGATGCAATCAGGAGGCGGGCTGCATGAGGCCGACTACGAAGCGTTTAGCCGTGCTCTGGCGATCGGTGTGACGGCGCCTTACTATCTCACCCGGCAACTGGAAACGCTCTTCTCGCCCGATGCTTCCATCATCAACATTCTTTCGACTCGCATGGCCCAATCTCAGGCCGAAACAGAAAGCTATTCCGCCGCGAAGGGCGGTCTCAGAGCCTTGACGCACAGTTTAATGGTGACTTTAGCGGGACGGGTTCGAGTTAACGCCATCGTACCGGGCTGGATCGATACCTCAGGCTCGGAATTTAGCGGCGCGGATGCCGTTCAGCATCCGTCGGGTCGTGTGGGCAGGCCCGACGATATTCTTCGGGCAGCTTTATTTCTCGCCGATCCCGCCAATGCTTTTATCAACGGAGAAGAACTCTTCGTTGACGGCGGCATGAGCAGACTCATGATCTATCACGGAGACGAAGGCTGGAAGCTGGATGTATAGAGTTTAGTTCTCCAGCATCTGCTTGAGGTGAGCCCGCAGGATATCGATGCCCGGTTCGTTTTCCGCACCGCGCGGGATGATGATATCGGCATACTTCTTGGACGGAGCGATGAACTGCTCGTGCATGGGTTTGACGGTTTCGCGGTACTGGTCGAGGACGGACTCCAGCGAGCGGCCTCTCTCCTTCGTGTCGCGCATGATCCGGCGAATCAAGCGTTCGTCGTCCTCTGCATCCACGAAGATTTTCAGATCGCAGAGCTCGCGAAGCTGAGGATACCAGAGAATCAGGAGACCCTCGACGAGGATGACCGGATGCGGCATCACGGCTGTCGTCTCGGCTGCACGCGTATAGTTTGTGTAGTCGTAGACCGGCATTTCAATGGCCTCTCCGTGGCGGAGACGGTCCAGATCGCCGCAGAGCAGATCGATATCAAAGGCGTCGGGATGGTCGAAGTTTTGTTTCTTTCGTTCTTCGAGCGTCATCTCCGCATAAGGACGGTAATAGGCATCCTGGTGAATGACCTGACCGCAGCTGCCCAGGCTTTCTGCCAAAAGTCTTACGATTGATGTTTTTCCCGAGGCGCTGCCTCCTGCGATTCCGATAATTCTGGTTGCCATACCTGTCCTCTTTCTGAATGGAGCTTCCTTTGCACTTTATTTGCATTATAAATCATTGTGCGAGACTTATGAATTTCCCCTGAGCTGATTTCGGATATAATAAGTTCGACAAGATAGACAGGGGAACGGAGATAAAGATGGCAAAGCTATTTTTCAGATACGGAGCGATGAACTCCGGTAAGACGACAGCCTTGATGCAGGTGGCCTACAACTACGAGGAACGCGGAATGCAGGTGCTGCTGTTGAAGCCGGATACGGATACGAAGGGCGGCGACGTAGTGGTCAGTCGTTTGGGTATTCATCGTCCGGTCGATCATCTGATTTCGAAAGACGAGAACATTTATAGCTGGGTGGATAGCTATACGCGCGAGGAGCGAAAGATCGATTGCATTCTGGTGGACGAGTCCCAGTTTCTGCAACCCGAGCAGGTGGATCAGCTCTTCGAGCTTGTTATTCTGAGGAATATTCCCGTGCTGTGTTATGGTCTGCGTACGGATTTTCGCCGTCAGGGCTTCCCCGGCAGTACCCGCCTGATGCTGCTGGCCCACTCGCTCGAAGAACTCAAGACAATCTGTCGCTGCGGTCGCAAGGCCTTGTTCAATGCACGTAAGCTGAACACTCGCTTCATTTTCACGGGCGGCCAGGTGGCGATCGAAGGCGAAGACGAAATCACTTACGAATCGCTCTGCGGTAATTGCTATTACGAAGAGTGGGAGAAATCGAAGACGCCGACCCTCTTTGACGAAGCAGCGGCAAACGACATCATCGAAGCCTGAAATAAGAGAATCATCAATTAAAGAAAACCGGGGCAGTGCGTATGAACTGCTCCGGTTTTCTTACTTAGAGGGGGAAAATTTACTCTTCTTGTTCCCTTCTGCGTTTCTTGTACCTAGTTGCCAAGAGCAAAGGGATACCCGCGGCAAGACTGAAGGCACCGGCCAGAGTCTGTGCGAAACCGTCTGGACGACCGGTACGAGGGAACTCGGTGTCGGTTTCGGGGATCTTGTAGGTATTGACGAAGGAAGCTGTTTTAGTCTTCTTCGCAACAATCTTTCCTTCAGCTCCCGTCGCACGGACCGTGTAGTGATCCTTCGTATAATCGGCCTCGGTCACCTTGTACCCGGCATTGGCGGGCAGCCCCGTGATGGTGATGCTCTCGCCATGTTTCAGCGAGATCTTTCCGCCGCTCCTGATCGTGCCGGACTTCGAACCGCTGTACGGGTACGAGCCGCTTGCGCCTTCGAACGTAACGATGAAGTCAAAGGACTTGTTCGTGTTGGAACCTTTTCCGCTGACCGTCTTCTTGATGCTCAGCTCGCCGGTCATCCAGCTGTTCGTAAAGCTTGCTTTCTTTTCTGCTTCGCCCTTGATCACGCCGGATGCGCCTTCGCTCGTCGTAACATAATTGGCGCTGGTGTAGTCGGCTTCCGTTACCGTGTATGAGGCACCGGCCGGCAAGCCCTTGATCGTAATGCTTTCGCCGTGAGCCAGGGATACCGTGTCACCACTGCGGATCGTACCGTTTTGTGATCCGGAGTAGGTGTAGGAACCGATCGCCCCCGCGAAAACGACTTTAAAGTCAAACTTTTTCGACCGGTCGGCTCCTTCTCCACTCACCATTTTTGAGATGGTGAGGACACCCGTCATTTTACTGTTGACGAAGGACGCGACTTTTTCGCGTTCGCCAACGATCACACCTGAAGTTCCTTGGCCGGAACTTCTGTATTCGTCTGCCGTGTAATCGGCTTCTGTTACTTTATAGGTCACGCCGGCGGGCAAGCCCGTGATGGTGATGCTTTCGCCGTGAGCCAGCGAAATCTTGTCACCGCTTCGAATCAGGCCCGATTTCGATCCGCTGTAGGGATACGCCTCGACGAGGCCGGCGAGCGTAATCGTGAACTCGAACTGCTTCGACGTATCCGCCCCTTCGCCTTCGACTTCTTTCGTAAGCGTGAGCTGACCGGTGAGCTTGCTGTTGATAAAGCCCGCAACCGCTTTTGCTTCGCCGACGATGACGCCTTCAAGCGTTGTTTCGCTACTCTTATACTCTTCGGCCGTGTAATCCGCTTCCGTTACCGTGTAAGTGGCGCCTGCAGGCAGACCCGTGATCGTGATGTTCTCGCCGTGAGCCAGCGAAATCGTATCGCCGCTTGCGATCGTTCCTGTGTAAGAACCGCTGTAAGGATAGCTTTCGTTTGCACCGTCAAAGCTGACCGTGAAGTCAAACTTTTTATCGGGATCGCCGCCTTCGCCCGCCAGTAGCTTGGAGATGGTCAGTTCGCCTGACATCTTCGTGTTGACAAACGCCGCAATCTGCTTAGCTTCGCCGACGATGACGCCTTGGGCACCTTCGCTCTCGCTCCGATACTCGTCTGCGGTGTAGTCGGCTTCCGTTACCGTGTAAGTGGCACCTGCAGGCAGATCCGTGATCGTGATGGATTCGCCGTGAGCCAGCGAAATCGTATCGCCGCTTTGGATCGTGCCGGTGTAGGAACCGCTGTAGGGATAGCTTTCGTTTGCGCCGTCAAAAGTTATGGTGAAATCCCAGAGCTTGTCGGGATCCGCGCCTTCGCCGTCAACTTCCTTCGAAATGCTCAGCTCGCCGGTCATCTTCGTGTTGACAAACGCCGCAATCTGCTCAGCTTCGCCCACGATGACGCCTTCGGCACCTTCGCTCTCGCTCCAATATTCGTCTGCCGTGTAGTCGGCTTCCGTTACCGTGTAAGTCGCGCCTGCGGGCAGGCCGGTAATTGTGACGGACTCGCCGTGAGCCAGCGAAATCGTATCGCCGCTTTGGATCGTGCCGGTGTAGGAACCGCTGTAGGGATAGCTTTCGTTTGCACCGTCAAAGGTAATGGTGAAATCCCAGAGCTTGTCGGGATCCGCGCCTTCGCCGTCGACTTCCTTCGAAATGCTCAGCTCGCCGGTCATCTTCGTGTTGACGAAGACTGCTTCCCTGGTGAGATCGGTCTCGATCACGCCTTGGGCTCCTTCGCTCTCGCTCCAATACTCGTCTGCCGAGTAGTCTGCTTCCGTTACCGTATAAGTCGTTCCGGCAGGAAGACCGCTAATCGTAATGCTTTCGCCGTGAGCAAGCGAGATGGTGTCGCCGCTGGCAATCGTTCCCGTATAGGATCCGCTGTACGGATAGGATCCTGCAGCACCGGTAAATTCGATCGTGAAGTCCCAGAGCTTTTCGGGATCCGCACCTTCGCCACTGACTTCCTTGGAAATCGTGAGGCTGCCTCTGGTACTCAAGTTGTTGAATTGAGCTTCAACGGTTTCATCCTTGATGATCGTTCCCGTGGCACCCAGGTAGCTAGTCTCGTAATGGTCCGAGCTGTAATCGGCTTCCGTGACGGTGTATGTTGCACCGGCGGGAAGATCCGTAATGGTAATGCTTTCGCCGTGAGCAAGCGAGATGGTATCGCCGCTCCTGATCGTGCCTTCGGCCGAGCCGCTGTAAGGATAAACTCCCGGCGCCCCTTGGAAGACAATCGTGAAGTCAAATTTTCGTGTCAGTTCGCCGAACTGACCGCTCACCTGTTTACCGATAGAAAGGCTTCCGACGGTTCTCGTATTTGTAAAAGAAGCGGTTTTCGTTTCGTCTGCAACGATCGTCCCGTTTTCTCCCGTACTCGAGCTCTGATAGCCGTCTGCCGCGTAGTTGTCTTCGGTCACGACATAGCTCGCATCTTTCGGCAGTCCGACGATCGTGATACTTTCGCCGTGTGCCAGAGAGAATCTGTCGCCGGAGCGAATCGTTCCGTTGGCTACGCCGTTTCCGATGTAGTTATATACACCGGTAGCTCCGGTAAGGAGTAATGTGAAGTTGAATCGTTTATTTGCATCGGCACCGTCTCCGGCAACAGTTTTATTGATTTCAAGTTTACCGACGGTTCCCGTGAGGAAGTTTTGTACGGTCAGTGCGTTGGCATTCGTACCTGTTTTTCCATCTACAGAGGTCGTCACCTGACCGCCGGCGGTCGAAACCACGACTTCATGAACAGTCGTATCGAGGTTATAGCCTGCCGGGACCGCTGTTTCGCGAAGAATGTAGCGACCGTCGGGAATGACCTTCAGAACGAGTGTGCCCTGGCTGTCGGTCACGCCGCGCTTCACGATGGTGACGCCATCCTCGGCGAAGAGCGTAAACTCCGCTCCCGCCAGACGATTGCCGCTGCCGTTAATCTTCGTAATCGAGATCGAGCCGTTCCGGCGAAGCGATGCGCTGCCGTCCGCAGCTGTGATCTGATAAGGCTTGGACACGTCTTCAATCGAACCGTCTTCGCCCATGAGCGAAACTTTATTGCTGACCTGTCCGGGATTTCCCGTGATGTCCGTGTAATAGGTGAAGCGATAGCCCTTCATATGATCGGGAATCAGGAAGCTGAGGACTCTGGTTTCCGGATCGTACTTCACTGTGTCGCCAGGCTCGAGCTCGATAGCGGCGCCCTTCGTGTAACTGCCGTCGGCGTTTAAAATCAGCTCGTGAGCCGTGATATTGCCTTCGATGACGAGTCTTCCCGAAGCATCTGTGCGGATATCCAGGCCTAGCGGTAAAACGTCGTCCAGATACTGACCGGAAAGGCCGAGGTTGTATGGCTTGTAGTCCAGAGTCCAGAGCAGTTCGCCGTCTTGCGGCTTGGCCATGGTCTTATCCAGAATCCGGCTGTTGATGGTGACATCCTGTGTGCTTGTCACACCGGTGCTCCACTTTTCGCCTGTCAGTTTACTCGTGTTTCTGACCGTATTAGATTCGTTCGAATCGAAGTAAGAGGCGACGGTATCGTCCGTCGGTCTGGCCTTGACGAGGATAACGTAGGGTTTGTTCAAATTGGTGAAAGTAAACTCGGCCGTGCGTCCGCTGATTGCAGCAGTGAGTCCGTCGACACTGTCGGGAGTCGTATCCACTGCGGTAACCCGGCCGTTTGATTCGCCTTTACCATCGAAGATGTAAAAATCTATGCCATCGGCGATCGGGACAAACTCCCAGCCCGCGGGCAAAGTATCAACCAGGGTAGCATCGCCCATGAGTTCTCCGTTGGCATTTACGGCCCCGGCGAAGTTTAAACCGTTGGCATTGACGCTCAGACGGAAGATGACGGACTTGTCGATGTAGTCAAAACCTTCCGACAAGTTTGATGTCAGCTGACTATTGATACCGGCCGCAGGATCAGACATGGCGCCGCGCTTCAGCATGTTCTTCGAGAGCATGCGGCTCTGGAAGGAAACCGTGCCGGTCGCGCTGTTCACCTTGGTGTAGGCGCTAAAAAGCGTGGCCGTGTTCTGAACATTGATATTGGAGTTACCCGCGAAGACATCGGGGTCAAGCACCGTGCTGTCAAAGGAGAAGGTACTCTTGTCGACAGGGTCAAGGCCCGTCACTTCGATCAGGTCGGCGACACGAAGACCACCCTGGTATACGGGAATAACATTGGCGGTATAAGCTCCGCTGAAGTTACCTGCATACTTCTGGCTGTATCTCGCAGTCAGGTCGGCCGGGTTGATCCCGGCAGGGATACCCGATACCGTGTTCAGGTTAATGCTCTTCCCGTACACGAGAAGATCGTAGACTTTCATATTGGGGATGTTCTGACCTTTGGGATCGATCGAAACGGTCCAGCGAATCTTCTGATTCGCTTTATCTGCCACACCTGTTTTAGACATGGCGTTATAGCCGATCACGACGCCGACAGATCCGCTGCCGATACCCGTACCGCCCCCCGTATAGCCGTCCCAGCGAATCGAAGCCGTGTTATTGAAGGTCTTCTGGCCGGTCGTATAGTCTTCGTCGGGCACGCGGCTGACGATGGTCAGGAGGAACATGCGGTTGATATCACCAAGGAAATATTCACCCGAAGCATTCGGCGTAACGGAAACCTCTGTCCCCCACTCATTGCTGTTCCAGTATTGAACGCTTGCCGAACTAAATTCCAGGCCGCCCGTAAGAAGGTCCGTGACAACAACGTTTCTGAGCGAAGCCGACATGTGGTTCGCAATAATCGTCCAGGTAATGGTTCTGTTCTTCGGATCGTATACACCGCTGCTGCTCTGATCGCTCGAAACACCGGACTTTTCGATCCACTCTGGCGTGAACTGAACGCTGGTCTCGCCCTTGGCAACTTCGATTTCGTCTTCGTCCAGTAAAAGAGCCTTGTTGTCCACCGCTTGACTGCTGGACGAATAGTACTTAGCATCGGGAATTTTGGTCTTAAAACTAATCGTAGCAGTGCCTGCGCTACCGGCTCCAAACGTATAGGAGAGATTGTTGTTACTCCAAACAGGAGTCGTTGCACTTCCGTTAAGCTTGAAGCTGCCCTCGATGTAACTGCCGACGGCAGATAAGTCATCTTTAAAGCCGTAACCTTCAAGGCTGTAGGGCTGTCCTCCCTGAGTGGCAGAGACATTCACCGTCCAGGTAATGCTCTGATCGGCCAGATCGACCGAACCGGCTTTATTCATGTTATATATGATCGGCAGTTCCGGGACGTTGACGATAAAGTCCTTTTCCAGGATGCTGACCACGTGGTTGCCTGCTGATCCGTTTTCGCCGCTTTTGTCATATTCCATATCCGCGGCGAAGTTCAGCCTGACATCGTTGTAGGTACCGTCGAAGACTTCGTCATCGCCGTCAAAAACGACTCTGGCACTGACCATACCGCTCTCGGCATCGGTCTCGAAAGAAGCGTGGCCTACAATAATACTACCCATCTTCAACGCGATCGTCTCCGCGTTAATGAGATGAAAAGCATCGCTCAGCGGGATTGTGAGAACATCGCCTTTTCTGACGGGTTGCTCGGGTGTCGGGTCGTCCCCTTCTACCGGAATTGACATGCTTAATTCTACACGCAGGGGCAAATCACTGTTGATTGTCCCTCCTGCTTCTATGACAATATTGTTCTGTCTAATGGATAAGTCTAAATCGTTTAATATGTCAGAGGAAAGTTCTGCTGCCCGAACATCACTTTTGATCGGACCGAATGGCAGGAGCCCCAGCAGCATACTCAAACTGAGGATGAGTGAGAAGAGCCTGCGACTTGTTTTGTTCTTCATGATACACCTCTTTATTGATAATCATTCCAAATATTAGTATTCCACTCCTCACTGAACATTTTCTGACCAAAAAAGAAGCGTTTCCAAAAAAACGCTCCTCTCTCATATTTATATATTATATATGTATTAATATACTACAGTTCATAACTCGGCCAGCATTCGCTTGTAATAGGTCTGCAGGGCTTTCCCCGGCACGATATCCAGTTCTCTTTTGTAATTTTTCGCCATCTCGCCAAAATGAGCCACCAAGGCCGTTTTATCTTTTTTCAAGCCGTAGAGTTTCATAATTTTCATATTCAAGTCATCGGAGAGCGATGATAACGAATAAGCTTCGAGTAAATATGATTCCGCGGACACCAGATCGCCTTCGGCTATGGCCGCATCGCTAAGTGCCAGGATTGCCGCTAAATATCGCACGGCATAGCGCTCCGCCAGTAAACCGGTCCATTCATAGTCGTATTCACCCAGATAGTGACCGTTATATAGCTTGATTGCTTGTTTATAGTAGTTCAGTGCATTGTCGGGATTCAGGTCGGCTTCGTCCATCAATCTTAAAAACTCCACCGAATCAATACGGGCGTCGCGAAGGCTCATGCAATAACTGCCATTTTTATACACGAGCTCAAAATCAATTTCCGCCTTCGTCAGCGTTTTCTTGATCCGGTATATGCTCGTGTGCAGATTCGTCGTGACTTGTTTATCTGATTCGATCTCAGGCCAGACGGCTTCCACGATCCGCCGTTTACCGATAAAATGATCCAGATTACTTAAAAAGTACGCAAACAGTTCTTCGGTTTTCGTTGTTCTCCAGGCGACCGGTTCCTCCGAACCTGACCCCATGAGAGCCAGACGTCCGAAAGTTTGGATGCGGACTTGTCCTTTACTTACTTCATCGCTTGAAGGCTCGGGCTTCACTTTCTTAAGCTTGGATAGGGCATTCGTCACGTCCTCGACGCTGTAAGGCTTTAAGATATAGTCAATGGCATTGACGCGAAAGGCCTCGAGAGCATAACTGTCATATGCGGTGACGAAGATTACTTCGCTGGGAATTTTCGCATCTGCGATGAGCTCTGCCAGTTCGATTCCGTTCATCACCGACATATCGATATCGAGGAAAACAACATCGGGTACTTCCTGAGAAATACTTTCAAAAGCTTGTTCCGTGCACTGATAGGACCCGACTATCTCTACCTGACCGCTTCGTTTCAGCATGATCCTGAGCAGGTCCAGCATAGGCTTTTCGTCATCTACCAGTATTGCACGAAACATGATCTATCCTCCTTTAGTCCAATAGGCCCGGTACATTGATACGAATCAGCGTACCATCGCCCTCCCTGCTTTCTATATCTATATCGGCCGCCCGCCAGCTCATAATCCGCCGGTAGACATTAAACATGCCGACTCCTCCCCCGGAAAAATCTGATTCCTGCAAACGACGAACCAGCTCTTCGGGCACTCCGACACCGTTATCGCGAACGACAATCTCGAGAGTGTCCCTGATTTTATGAATCGAAAGCTTAACCGTACCGCCGTCTTCAAGCGGCATGATACCGTGTTTCAGTGCATTTTCCACCAGTGGCTGGATGGAAAACGAAGGGATAACGACATCACTTAGCTCCGGATCAACATCATAAATCACCCGAATTTTCTCTCCGAAGCGGGCGTGCTGGATCGTGACATAGTGCTTGATCAACTCGATCTCGTTCGAGATGGTAACCAAGCCCGAAGACTGATCGATATCCGTGACAAGCCTTAAGTATTTCACCAGATGAGTCAGCAGCTCGGCCGCCTTCTCCCCATCCGTATAGCAAAAGGAAATAACCGTACTGATCGAATTAAACAGAAAGTGTGGTTTGATCTGCGCCTGTAAAAATGCCAGCTCGTTTCGCAGCGCTTCCTCCCTGGACTCCTTGATGGCAGCCAGATTGTGATGACCGTAGAGAATAATCACCCGGGCCAGGCTGAACGCCGCGATATATAACGACGAACTGATCAGGATTTCCATGAAGTCCGTAGAATTTAGCGTGCCCATGAGTTGCCAGCGCAGGACAGGCAGCCAAACGGCAAACATACTGATCACGAAGATCCGTCTGGTCAGTTTGACGTTGGAGAAAACAGTCGAAGCGAAGATCGGAAACATATAGGAACTTAAGAGCACTCGGGAAATATCATGCGTCATGGTTAAATAGAAAGCATAGGCGATAAAAAAGCCCAGACTGATGCCCTCTTTTACTTCATGAGAAAGATCAGTCGAGAAAACCAGATAACGGACCAGAATATTGACGAGCAAGATACCGATCGCCGGCAAGATAATAAAATCCCGCATATAGACATCCCGCGGTAAGGCCAGTTCGCTTCCGGCGATGTTATACCACACGATATGTCCGCTCAAAATAATAACGCCAATCACATGTCCTGCCAGAACAATGTAACGGCACCATTTATCCATATTCGCAGTTATGCTCGTTTGTCTTGTCATACCGGTCGCCTTTATCTATGTAAAGTAACGTTCTTTCTTGACCATGTCAATTTATCATAGAAGAAAGATTCCTGCCAGACCTTCACAGAAATGATTGCGGGGAGAAAAAGAAATGTTAAAGTGTACTTAATAACGTGCAAAGGAGATCCCTCATGAGAAAAGCTACTTTTTTAGGAGATAAAACCTTTCGTATCGAATCCTTCACCCTGCCGGAACCGGGGCCCGGCGAGCTGCTTGTCAGAAACGCGGCTTGCGGCGTATGCGGAACGGATGTACACATATACTTCGGCGAAGCAGGTTCGGCAGAGGTCACTCCTCCCGTTGTCCTTGGCCATGAATATTCGGCTGTTGTCGAAGCGGTCGGCGAATCTGTTGTTAACTTCAAAGCAGGCGATCACGTAACGATCGATCCTAATATCTATTGCGGCATCTGCCGCTTTTGTCGTGCGGGGAAAAAGCAGCTTTGCGAAGAGATGCGGGCGATCGGCGTGACCCAAGACGGCGGTTTCGCGACGCACAGTCTTATCCCGGCGTCTCAAGCCTACCTTCTGGATAAAAATCTCTCGCCGGAAAGCGGCGCCATGGCAGAGCCTCTGGCCTGCTGCATCCACGGTATCGATCAGGCGGGAATCCGGGTCGGAGATACCGTACTTGTGGTCGGCGGCGGCACGATCGGACTACTGATGCTACAGCTGGCGAAACTGGCCGGCGCAGCCAGAGTCTATGTGAGCGAACCCGTGGCGCTTCGTCGCGAGATCGCGCTTGGACTCGGGGCCGAAGCCTGCATCGACCCCATCCGCGAAAATCCTGCCGAACGCATCCGCGAACTTGGCGATCGGGATGGAGCGGACGTCGTCATCGAATGCGCGGGTAACACCGCGGCGACCGCTCAAGCCTTCGAGGCTGCCGCGAAAGGCGCGACTCTGCTCCTCTTTAGCGTTCCTGCCGTCGATGCCTCTTTCCCGCTGTCGCTCTTTGATGTTTATAAAAAGGAACTGACGATTAAAGGTTCATTCATCAACCCGGACACCCATGAACGGGCCGTCGCCTTACTCGAATCGGGTCGAATCCAAATCGAGCCCCTCATCACGCACCGCTTCGGTCTCGATGAATTGGAAAAAGCCATTCATACGCAGATGAGCAGCGAATCGATCAAAGTGCTGGTCATCCCGGATTAACGGCTAATCTCCTTTTCTTTCTTTTTTAGATCCAGTCTGAAAATGGCGATGACGACAGAGAGAGCGATCAGGCTGTGCGTCAGCGCCATGGTATAGGAGCGGGTCACCAGATCGTAAATGATCCAGGACAAGGAATTCACCATAATAATCAGGCGGTATTTACTGCTCTCCTGTTGAACTACCGCGAGGGCGAAGGCAAGCGCCGCAATCCATGCCAGGACGTCATAAACTTTTCCGAAAGTCAGCAGGACCGCCGCCGAATACAGTAGCATGAACATATAGTTGAGCCGTTTCGGGAAGCGTCTTTGACTCCTGCCGTAATAGTAAATCCACAAGGTCTGCACGATGGCGATGATGCAGATCCAGGCACCCGACATTTCCCCGAGCAGCCAGTAGTTCGCCACGGTCAGGGCGTTGGTGATCACGCCCATGATCAGGATATTTTTCATATCTTTTAGCTGTACGGCAAACATCGCCAGCACGGCGGTCACCAAACCGGCGATCTGCGCCAGGATAAAATTCGTATCGTTATTTTTCAGAAATTCCAAGAAGGACATCTATCTACTCTCCATCAAGCGGTATAGCCCGGAGGCGGGTATACCGCCAAAGCTTTACCCAAGAGTTTAGCTCATAAGGTCTAAAATTGATAGATAGATGTCTTCGAGATCCTGTTACTCTTTCACGCCGCCGATCATGACACCTTTTTGGAAGTACTTTTGAATAAAAGGATAAATGCAAAGTACGGGAATGGTTGCGACCATAATCGTCGCATACTTGATCGACTCGGCAATCGCTTCCGTATCTCCAGTACCCGAACCAACCGTCATATCCTGGGTCAGGTTCTGGAGTAAGATCTCGCGTAGAATAACCTGAAGCGGGTACATGCTGCGATCTCTCAGTATAATAGAGGCCCAGAACCATCCGTTCCAGACGCCTACACCATAATAAAGCACCATAACGGCGATAACGGCTTTCGATAAGGGCATGACGATCTGAAACATCGTACGCATGTGTCCGGCACCGTCCATATAGGCCGCTTCGAGCAGACTATCGGGGATGCTGGAGAACGAGGTACGCATAATGATGAGATTATAGGTACTGATCATAAACGGAATGATCAAGCCCCAATGATTGCCGGTCAAGTGAAGTTGCTGCATATTGAGGAAGAAAGGAATCATGCCTCCGCTGAAAAACATCGTGAAGGCGATCAGCAGATTAAACAGTGGATTCCACATGACATTCTTACGCGAAAGACAATATGCGCCAATCGAGGTCATCGTAATGCTAAGGACGAGCTGAGTGATCAGAATTTTAAGCGTATTGGCATAGCCGCCCGCAATCATGGGATTCTTGAATACCCGTTCATAAGCGTTCAAGTTAAATCCCAGCGGTTTTAACAGCAAGCCGCTGTGCTGCATGAGCAGGTTACTGTTACTCACCGAAGCGAAGGCAACATACACTATCGGATAGAGACAGGAAATGGCCAAAGCCGATAATAAAAGATAATTTAAGAACGTGAAAATCTTGTCGGCAAATGATGTCTTGATGACGTATGAACTCATTTTGATCTCCTTACCACAAACTCGTTTCACTGACTTTTCTACTGATCGCATTGGCAAAAATGACCAGTATAAAGTTAATGAGAGAGTTGAACAGACCTACAGCAGTCGAGAAACTCCAGCTGGCTTCCAAAATACCCACGCGATACACATAAGATGAAATTACATCCGCCGTACTCAGCACCGCGTCGTTGTAAAGCAGGATCGTTTTTTCATATCCGACCGACATCAGGGATCCGATACGCAGAATCAGCATGATAATTATGGTTGGCATGATGCCCGGGATCGTTATGCTTTTCATCAAGGTACCGCGCCCGGCACCATCGATTCGCGCACTTTCGTAGAGTTGGGGATCAACGCCGGAAAGGGCGGCCAGATAAATGATCGAATTCCATCCGATCCCCTGCCAAATACCCGATCCGACATAAAGCGGGCGATAGTTAGCGGGATTCATCAGGAGCGGAGTTCGTTCACCGCCGAAAAAAACAATGAAATCATTGAAAAGGCCGTTTGACGATGAAAACTGCTTGACCATACCGACGATAACGATCAGAGATATAAAGTGCGGTAAATAAGTTATGGTTTGAACCGTACGTTTGAATCTTTGATTTTTCAGTTCATTCAGCAGGAGAGCGAGAATAATCGGCGCCGGAAATCCAAAGATCAAATCGTATAAACTAAGCAAAAACGTGTTCTTAATCAGACGCAGGGCATAAGGTCCGACAAAAAAACGCTTAAAGTGTTTCAGTCCCACCCACTTGCTGCCGCTCATACCATCGGCCGGGCGGTAATCCTGAAAGGCGATTAAAGCGCCATACATAGGCTTGTAATGAAAAAGTATATAAAAAGCTATGACCAGAGAAAGCAGAATATAAAGCGAATAATTTCGTTTCATATCCCGCTTAAACCGTACAGAAAATGGCTGTTCCATAACTGCGGTCTTGTTTTTCGCCATCTGGATATCCCTCCACATAGATGCATCACTTAATAGAATAAACAGAGCCGCCGCACCGGGTGGCCAACGGCTCTGTCGTCTTTCTGCATATCTTGAGTAACAGAAATTTATCTGTTGTTATAACGCTCGATAGCAGCTTCCTGAATTTCGATGGCTCTCGCGATATCGTACTTCTCGATTTGCTCAACGAAAGCGTCGAAGTTTTCGAGTGGTTCGTTACCGAGAATAAAGGAGAGTGTCATTTCATTCCGATAAGTCTGAATATCGTTCATGATCGTGGCAAGCTCCGAGCTCTCGTCAGATGTAGGTGTGACGTTCGGCAGTCTGCGTTTCGCCATACCATGACCGGACCAAAGCGCAGGTGCATTCTTCTGAGCTTCCGTGGCGAAGTACTGATCCTGATACTGCAGGGATTGAATGAACTGTCCGTTATAAGCGGCGCGCAGATAAGCACCCATCGCCTGTCCGATAGGCCAGCCATCGGGGTTATTCAAGATTTCATCCGTATAGACGTACTTGTCGCCTTCCTTATTGTAGGTAACGCCTTCGATACCAAAGTTGTTCAGGGCATAACCGGCATCGGTATAACCGAAGTTCAAATATTTGGCAGCCAGCTCAACATCCTTGGCTGAAGTTGTAATTGCAGCCGAACCGTTACCGCCATAGCGATGCTCGAGATAACCAAACTCGCTCTCGGAACCGTCAACAGTCACATAACCCATCGGAATCAGTTGGAATTCGGGATCTGTAGCCTGTCCGGCCAGATTCCAGGCACCCATACCGGAGCCGTTCCAGCCAACTGTCATACCGGTTTCGCCCGTGGTGATTTTCGAATCGAGCTGAGCGCGGTCAACTGTCGCGAAATCCTTATCGAGCAAGCCCTTCTTGTACCAGTCATTCATCTTTTCCAGATAGAAACGATACTCTTCGGTCATGGGGCCGAATTCGACTTTCCCGTTTTCGTCAAGCTGGAAACCTGCTGTGGTTCCGCTCGAGAAGAGGATATTGTTATTGGTTGAGAATTCAAGACTATAAGGAGATGCGGCACCCTTTTCATCTCTGAAAGCAACCAGGACAGCTTCCAGTTCGTCAAAGGTCTTGGGAAGTTCCATACCCAGATCTTCCAGCCAGTCACCGCGCAGCATCGGACCATAGCTTGCAGCCATGGCATCGTCTTCGCGGATGAAGGGGAATACGTAGTAGTTTCCTTCGTCGGTCCGAATCTGCTTATCATCTTCGGGATTGGCGTCAAGATAGGCTCTCAGATCAGGGGCATAGTCGGCAATGACATCATTCAGTTTAATAATGACACCGTCATCGATTGCCTTCTGAGGACCGCCGGGATATGCGCCGAGCCAGTTATACTCCATGATATCGGGGAAATCCTGAGTTAAGGTCATGGAGGTCAGCTGATCCTGGGCCTGACCGGCTAAGGGATGCAGAAATTCGACGGTTACGCCGGTCTGCTTCATAAGCTCCTGTGCGTACGGGGTTTCTCCCAGATCAACATAGTTGGCTGAAACGTTGGAGTTCAGATCAAGCCAGTGTGTCAGTGTACCGCCTTCCAAGGGGTAGACTACTTCACCGCCGGTCTTATCCGTACCTTCGGTTTCGCTTGCATCTTTCGTTGTTTCTCCTGAGGGAGCCTTCGTGCCGGTAGTGGTTGTCGATCCGCCACCGCTTCCCCCCTGGCATGCAGCCAAGGTTCCGCTTAGCATCACGGTAGCCAGCCCGAGCGAGAACAAGCGTGCTATCATCTTCTTACGAAGTACCATTGTGTTTCCTCCTGTAGCTTTTATCCTGACTCGCCTGCTTCCGGCAAGTCACCTGATTCGGAGTGTAGCACTTCTGCCAAGAGCTGAAAACGCAGACCTATCAGTATGGCCACAAAAAATTCGCAATAAGCTGATTTATCAGTCCATTTCCATAAGCAATATCTCGAATTAATGATCAAAACATATAATAATAGAGGCTAAAACAACAATTTCAAGAAAGATTGACGCGAAATAAGATATAATGCCCTTACTGCATTTGGACCACAACTTTTCAGGAGGAGAAAATGAAACAGGTGAAGACTCACTTGAAATCACCGCTGGTTATTCGCTGGTTTTTTTCGTATCTTCTTATATTGATTTTGAGTGTTGCGGCAGGCCTTGGCTCTTCCATCTACGCACGTAAGGTTAGCTTCCAACAGGCGAATCAAATTCAAAAGGGCTTGATGGTTCAGGTTCAATTGGATATTGACGCCACGGCTAATTCCATTTTTAACTTATTGCACAGGATCACCTTCAATAAGAATATCTCCCGCATCAATAACGAAACCGCCGAAGCGGATCGCTACAGCATATATCAGGCCGCAAGCGACTTTCGGAACTACTTGATGGAAAATAACAGCATCGCTTCGGTCTTTCTTTACGATCCGCTTGAGGATAAAATTCTCTCCGGCGCAGGCTATCTGGATGCCGATTATTATTACTCATTATATTATCCGAAGCTGGATGGCGGTTTTCATCTCTTCAAAGAAAAGCTGATGGCAGGAAGTTATCGAAATGTATCTTATCTGAATACCATGGACGGTCACCAGCTGATTGCCTTTACCCAGAAAATCATACCGTCGAACAGCATGAGAGAGATGAAAGCAACGATCATCTTGAATCCGGAGTATCTCATCGAACGGATGGACTATCTGCGCTGGCATGATCAAATCTCGATTGCCATCCAAAATGAAAATAATGAGATTATCGCCCAATCCGGTCCGCTCTCGATTCCCCAAGCCGTGAATGTCGACCCCAACGAACAAACCGGCTTTTATTCAGAAAGAATCGACGGGCAGGAGTACGGAGTCTTTATAACGAATTCCAAACTCACATCCTGGAACTACATTTTTTATGTGCCCGCGAAAGTGATGTATCAGGGCGCAGACCGAATTGGATGGCTGACACTCGCAGCAATTCTTCTTTTATCGTCGGTCTGCATGTATCTGGCCTATCGCTTCTCTGTCAACAATTACGAACCGCTGCGCGAGACAATCGATGATCTGGCCGTGCGCCTTAATGCTCCGCTCGATACGAGCAGAGACAGTAACGAGTATGTCTGGCTTAAGAAGGCTCTGGATAATTATTCGGAACGCTTCCAGGCGAATGCCGAAATGCTCAAGAACTATAACTCGTATGTCAAGAATCATCTGCTGTTTCGTCTTATTGAAACGCCCTTTAGCGTAGAACGCGATCATCAAGAATTGCAGAAAGCCCAGTGGAATTTCCCGTATCCGTTTTTCCTGGTGGTCAATTTTTACTATACGGAATCACAGGCCCTTACCTTGTCGACCGTAGTCGAACAAGGCAAACGAACACTTAGTTTATCGATCCTTTCAACCTTTGAAATCCTGGCTCATGATATCTGCAATCTCGAGATGATTGACATGGGAGACCGGGTTTCGGCCATTATCAATTTACCTCAACGGTCGAAAGAAGCATTGGAACAAGTCAAAGAACTGGTCATCCTTTGCCAGGAGGATATCGAAGAAAATCTGGCCGTTTCCATTCACGCATCCATCGGTACGATTCATGCCGGTATCGCAGAAATATACCTCTCTTCAAATGAAGCCAAAGAGGCCGGCGGCTTTATTTCATCGCAGGATCAAGATAGCGTCATACTCTATGATGACATTAAGAATCTGCGTTTGGCCTATCGCTATCCGCTTGAACTGGAACAACAGATCCTCAGTTATATCGTGTCAGGAAACGAAGAGCAGGCAATCGCTGTTGCCAAGCGGGTCTTTCGCCAAAATGATTCAAGCCTGACAGGTGATATGTATAAATGTCTTGTTCTGGATATGCTTGGTACTATTATTAAAGCGGCTAATCAGACAGAGTTGCCCAATATTGTCGACATGATCCAAATATCGGAAATCGTATCCAACGAAGACAGTCAGGGCTATATCTTAAAAGCAATATCTGCCATCAGTCGTGAATTCTTACGCGAACGATCGGCTTCCAAGAAGAATGCGATGCTCGTCAGCAGTGTAAAGCAATACGTGCAGGAGCATTACGAAGAGTTTGAGCTAAATGTTTCGAATATCGGTAAACACTTTTATTTGACGCCTGCTTACCTTTCTTCCATTTTTAAGGAGGAAACCGGTATCTCTCTGTTGGATTACATCAATATGGTACGCATCGAAGCCAGTAAACCCTTATTAAAGAAAAGACTTAATGTCAATGATGTCGCACTGAGTGTAGGTTATAAAGCGAGCGGATCATTCATTCGTACCTTCAAGAAGATCGTCGGTACCACACCGGGACAATGGGCTGCATCATAAAAAATGGCGTAACAAATTCCGCCGGACGAACCGGCCCAAGGCTTTATAATCGGTAAAATGAACGAGAATTTTTGGAAAAATCTAGATAGACCCTTTTTCGTCCTGGCACCGATGGAAGATGTCACCGACGTTGTTTTCCGGCATGTGATCGCCGCGGCTGCCCCTCCGGACGTTTATTTCACCGAATTTACGAATACAGATAGTTTCGTGCATGAAAAAGGTCGTGAGAGTACCAACGCCAGACTTCTTTTCACAGCCGACGAACAGCCGATCGTCGCTCATATCTGGGGCGATAAGCCGGATAATTTCAAGCGTATGAGTCTTGATATGGCTAAACGAGGTTTCTCCGGCATCGATATCAACATGGGCTGTCCGGCTCCGAACGTCTATGCTCACGGCAGAGGTTCCGGTTTGATCCACAGACCGGATGTCGCTGCGGAGCTGATCCGGGCCAGTAAAATATCGGGCCTTCCCGTCAGTGTCAAAACAAGACTGGGCCATAAAGATGTGGCGGAATACCGTGACTGGCTCGGCCATATTTTGGATCAAGGAATCGCCAACCTCTCGATTCATCTGCGTACGAAAGTCGAGATGTCTAAAGCCGACGCTCACTGGGAGATGATACCCGAGATCAAAGCACTTCGAGACGAGATCGCAGCGGACACGCTCTTGACCATCAACGGCGATATTCCGGATTACAAGACGGGCATGGAACTGGTGGATCGCTATGGCGTTGACGGCATCATGATCGGGCGAGGGGTCTTTTCCAATCCTTTTGCCTTCGAGAAGGAGGCTTGCGAACACGGTCCGAAAGAGCTGCTCGACTTATTTCGATTGCATCTGGATCTCTTCGACGAAAACAGGCTTGTGAACACAAGGCGTCCCTTCGTGCCGCTTCGTCGCTATTTCAAAATTTACGTGCGAGGATTCAAAGGCGCAAGCGAGCTGAGGGATCTACTGATGGAAACAAACTCCACGGACGAAGTCAGAAATCTACTGGACGAATTCGAAGCCAAACACCTTGATGCGGCATAAGCCAAACTATACGAGATGAAGAAACCCCCGACGACGGATCTAATGGATTCCGTGCCGGGGGCTTTTTCAGGCAATTCAGCTGTATCTACTTTTCCGGCAGGATAAAGTTGTAGCGAGCTTCGCCGTCCGCCAGATCAATCTCGAGCGAGAGATCTTCAAGAAACCAGCTGTCGTCTTCATTGAAGTAAAAGCTGATACCTTCGGCTACGGCCTTCAAACGACTGTTCCCCTTCTCGCCTCTCTTGATACCCAGAAAATAACCGGGACGCGGAGTCGAAATACCGCCATATATCTTGATATAAAATTGCAGGCTGTCACCTGTCTCTAAATTGAACTCGTCTTTAAACCACTTCGCCGCTTCCGGGCTCATCGAAAAACTCATAACTGTTGCCTCGCTTTACTCTCTTCACTCTACCGCAGAAGAAGGTAAACCAGCCGTATCGTAAGGGACTTCCAATTCGCCGGCCCGTTTGAAAGCGTTCTTGGCGATGATCACCGCAGCAATCTCGTTGATGATGGGCGCGGCGGCGATCGTACCCTGAATCAAGACAGCCGACTCGGGATCGAAACTGCGGAGCGTGCTTGCCGCAATACCGGTGAAAACAAGCGAGACGCCCGAGTGCGGCAGCAGCGTCAAA
The DNA here is from genome assembly GCA_050309435.1 of Fastidiosipilaceae bacterium. GTDB lineage: Bacteria > Bacillota > Clostridia > Saccharofermentanales > Fastidiosipilaceae > CAYXVJ01. The sequence continues at coordinate 13,218 of JBNRMJ010000001.1, read as the reverse complement.
CCAAGGTATTTCTTAACCGTTTCAGGCAGACTTGCGGCTTTGGCACCGACATAAGCTCCCGAATACTTCCCGATCGCTCTGGACAGAATATATATCGCTGTAAAGAGGCCGGCACTCAAAATAAGCTTGTAATCGAGCGGCGCGCCAAGGTTTAAGATAACAGTCATGAGCGATAGTGTCAGGAGCGGATGAAAGGCATCCATGATCTCAGACAGTCGCTCTTTAGGCACCATATTGGCAAAGGTCGCGGAAAACGCCATACCGATCAGCATGTAATTCAAAACCGGCTCGGAGAAAAGCAGATAGTCGATCAGCAAGCCTGTCCCTGCGGTCAGCACGATTAGCGATACGGTTGTCAATAAGGTCATCGTCTTCGATGTCTTTTTCTTTAAAACGACACCGGCAATCAGTCCGACCAGAACACCAAGGGCCATCGGGAGAAGAGTCATCTGAACCAGCGTGATATAAAGCGGCGTGGCTTGGCCTCCGTTTGTGGCAATCAGGACCGTGTTGAGGCTAAAGAAGACAACGATCGCAACCACGTCGTCGAGTGCGGCCATCGGGATCAGGGTTCTTGTCACCGGACCCTCGGCATTAAATTCCGATACGATCGACAAGGCCGGTGCCGGAGCGGTCGCCAGCGCGATGCCGCCGAAGAGTAAGGCCAGATAAAGAGGGATGTTCATCAAGTAAAAGATCACGCCGAAGCACAGACTGACAACAAGAAACGTATTTCTCTTCACATCTCATCACTTCGCCTCCTATATTTTTGACCACTCGGTCAATATTGTCGAAATAAAGACTCCCCGCCTGCAGCCGTGAGCGATGAACGCTTACGAGCTGCATGACAGGGAGCCTGCCGAATCCTACTGATTCGTTAATTTGTGATGAAGCCGGTTTAGCCGGTCGCCTGTTCTTCGTGACGATATTCTATCGCGGGCTTGATGCAACCCGCGCGCTTGAGCGCCGTCTTGGCGACGAAGGGTCCGGCCAGCTCATAGATTATGGTTGCCGCTAAAATGATAGTGCGAATTCTGCCGCCCATAGCTGCGGGAAGCGTTCTGGCTGCGATTGTGCTAAGTGCCAGAGCCACCCCCGCTTGAGGGACAAGCGTGAGGCCCAGATTTTCTTGAATGTCCTTACCGAATCCGGTGAAGCGAGTCGAAACGTAAGCACCGGCCATCTTACCGACGACGCGACAGACAACATAGCAAAGACCAATACCTCCGACAGCCAGGAGACTCGAGAGTTTCAAATCCGCTCCGGATAAAACGAAAAAGCAAATAAAGATCGGCGGAGTAATCTTATCGACCTGTTCTTCGATGATGCGGGTCCTCCGTCCAAGATTCGTGACCACAAGACCGCAGGCCATCAAGGTCAGCAGGCTCGACAGGCCAAGCCTCAGCGCCAGGGCGGCTCCGCCCAGGACGACTGCGATCGTGAGCGCGAGTACTTCGTTTTCTGTTTTCATTTTTTTCTGTACCAGGATCATCAGCAGTCCCAGGGCCGCACCCGCCAGAAGAGCCAGCAGAATCTGTCCCAGCGGGAGCAAGAACATATTCACGACATTTAGACGATCCCCGGCTACCAGAGCCGTGGCCAAAGGTGCGGCGATACCGAAGATCATGATACAAACCGCATCGTCGAGAGCCACTACGGGAATTAGAAGATCGACGAGCTCTCCCTTTGCCTTATATTGGCGGATCACCATCAAGGTTGCCGCTGGAGCCGTGGCACTGGCGATACTGCCGAGTACCAGCGAGAAAGCAAGCGACTGGCCCAGCAGTAAAAGAGCCAGCGTTACCACGACAAATGCGCCGATCGCTTCGGCGAAGGTCACGATCAGGATTTTACTGCCAAGACTTCTCATGTTTTTCAGATTCATCTGCGAACCGACCGAAAAAGCGATAAAGCCCAGAGCCACTTCATTGATTAAATAGAGCGATTCGGCCGTTTCGGCGGAAATCAGGCCCAGGACCGAAGGACCGATCAATACACCGGCAATCAGATAGCCCGTTACATGCGGGAAGTTCAAACGATCACAAAGACGCGCCAATAACAAACCACCGGCCAGCAGCACGGCGATAGCCATTAATTGATTCATGAATATTATCTCCTTGAATATGAAGTTGTGGCGGAGAGATTACTTCGTCAGACCCTCGAAACTTGTTACCGGAACCGTAAACATAATGCCTACGTTCTCATCGTTCAAGTCTCCCACAACCGTTCGGACACACGACTTCGCGACTTCAATGCGCGATTCATGCAAAAGCAGAAATAAAGTTTTATTAAACGGACGCCCTTTATTCAGCATCATGCGGTAATTCGGAAAAATGCTTTTGTCGGATCGTTCGTAGAGAGCCGAAACCATGCCTTCGCTGTCGAGTATGGTTCCGCCGCGAATATTATGCTCCAGGAACTCTTCCAGTAACGCATCTAAATGTTTCTCATGATTTAAAACGATGATCAGTGCTTCCATTTTCACTACCTGCTTCAAATTTCTGCCTATGAGTATAAGCCTGATTGAAGATGCAAGTCAAATGTATCCATGCAACCGCAGACAGATTCTTCTGTATAATATCCATAGAAAAGAGATCGACAGGAGACGCCCCATGAGTACGAACAGCCGTCACAAGCCTTTACAAAAATCTACTGTAAAAACAAGTCTGCCGGAGAATGGCCTGACTTTTTACGATTGTCTGCAAGCGCCTTTTCGCATGTATGGTGTCTTTGACCATAGCGATAACGACAGGGTCTTGTTTCATCGTCTGCCGACGAAAGTCGCCGTCGATACAAGTAAAGAGGTAACAAATCTATCCACTAATACGACAGGCGGCCGCCTTCGTTTCAAGACAGATTCCGCTTATGTCGCGATTCATGTGAAGCTAAAGAACATCATCCGTTTTTCGCATATGCCGCTGAGCGGTACCTGTGGTTTCGACCTTTATGAACATCACGGTGCCGAAAGCCGCTATGTGCAGAGCCTGTATCCTCCGTTTGAATTCATAGACGAGTTCGAAGCGATCGTTCATTTCCCGGAGCGTAGAATGCGCGACTTGTCGCTCAACTTTCCGATTTTCAGCGGCATCGAATCGCTTTATATCGGTTTAGAGGAAAGTGCCGCGATCGAAGAAGGCGGTGCTTACAGCCGGCAAACACCGCTACTTTTCTATGGATCGTCGATTACACACGGCGGCTGTGCCTCCAGACCCGGCAATACCTATCCCGCCATCATATCGCGTAAGCTAGACAGCAATTACATCAACCTCGGTTTTTCAGGATCTGCCAGGGGCGAAGATGCCATGGCGGAGTATATCTCTGAGCAGAAGATGAGTATTTTCATTTATGACTACGATCATAACGCGCCGACAACGGAACATCTGAAAAACACTCATGAAAAACTCTTCCTCAAGCTTCGCGAAAAGCAGCCCGATCTGCCGGTTCTCTTTGTTTCGAAGCCGGACTTTAACCCGCTTATCGAGGAGCATGTTCAGAGACGAGAGATCATCCTGGAAACTTTCCATAATGCTATCAAGCGAGGCGATAAAAACATAGACTTCGTCGACGGAGAGAGCCTTTTTAACGGACCGGACCGGGACAGCTGTACGGTGGACGGCTGTCATCCCAATGATCTTGGTTTCCGGCGCATGGCCGAGGTTATCGCAGCCCGAATTCAGATTCTCTTATCCCGATAAAACAAGATCAGTGAAAAAGCAAAACGGATCGGTCGTGCATCTGGCCCGACGGATCCGTTTATTTTTTCACTTCTTCATGCATACAAAGATCTTATCTTGATTGATTCATCTCATTTTCTTCGTCGACGAGTATATGACGGAAGTTGGCTTCCACGATGATGGACAGGCTGTTGCTCCAGACTCTGACGGTATTGGAGAACAAGGTCAGCAGCAGACCCAGAATAAAACCTTTAAAGAAGCCCATCGGGTCAAAGAAATAGCGACTCATACCTTCGAAATAGACTTCTCTTTGACCAATACTCATATAGGTAATGATGGCCAGAGACACAATCACGCATGCGATGAACTGGAAGAGACCCCAGTCGTGGACCCGATCCGCTTCAGGTGAGATACTCATCAGTTCGTAGGCTTCGCTATACACTTTCTCATCTTTTCGTTCGCCGCGATAATCTTCCAGGCCGTCGAAGCGCCCGTCTGCCCGGTCACGGCTTCTCTCCTTCAGGGCTTCCCGAAGATCATCCGGGTGCTTTAGTTCATCTGCGGTTAACGATTTAGTTTCGTCGGCTTTCTTCTTTTGATCGTCCATGCTGATCCTCCCGAGCGGCCTTCGCCGATCTTTATGTAAGGTGGAAACGATTGTTGATTTTATCTTAGCCTAAGAAGTCTTGGCCTAACGTATCACGAATACCATGAGAAAGGCAATTCTGCCTATAGAATGAACATATCAGTCAAAGTATGCATCAACGCGATTCGACAGGAGGTACCCGGATGAAATGGCAGGGACGACGAACTAGCGGTAACGTTTTGGATCAACGAGGTGCAAGCAGCGGACGAACGGTCGGCCGGGCAGGTCCGATGATCGGCGGAGGAGCGGGGATCGGAGGCATTATTTTGGTCCTGATACTCAGTTTATTCGGCGGCGGTCTCGGTGGACTCGGTGACATCCTCGGCGGAGGCAGCGGAAACAACGGTGCGATCAACCTGCCGGATTACGGCGGTCAGGGCGGTGGCAGAGGCGGCGGAGGCATACCGGTGGTAGAAGACGATACGGAAGCCAGCCGTCGCGAGTTCCTCTCCGTGGTGCTGGCCGACACCGAAGATGCCTGGGAGGAAATCTTCGCTAAATATGATATGGAGTACGAACCTACGAAACTCGTTATTTACCGCGATGCCGTACAGACAGCCTGCGGACACGGCAGTTCTCAGGCAGGTCCGTTTTACTGTCCGAGCGACAAGCGGGTCTACATCGATCTTTCCTTCTTCGATCAGTTATCCGGTGAATACGGTGCGAAGGGCGATTTTGCCATGGCTTATGTCCTCGCTCATGAAGTGGGGCATCACGTGCAAACACTTCTTGGCGTCAGCGAACAGGTAAACCGTTACCGCAGCTCCGGTCGAGTAGATGAAAAAACGGCCAACGAACTGACCCGACGCATGGAATTACAAGCCGATTACCTCGCCGGTGTCTGGGCCAGCTATATGGGTGACGAAGGATATCTGGACAGAGGCGATATCCAGGAAGCGATGAACGCGGCTGCGGCAGTTGGCGATGACCGTCTTCAGAAGAAAGTCCGCGGTTATGTTGTTCCTGATTCCTTTACGCATGGAACATCCGAACAGAGGATGCGCTGGTTCATGAAAGGCTATGAATCCGGGGATCTCAGCCAGTGGGATACCTTTGATCAGAATATCCCCGTCGACGAACTCAGACAGAGACGATTCCCTGCCATGATGGCTGCCTGATGAACAAAAAAATGCCGGGAACCGACGTTGTTCAGAGATAAATACAGAAAGATAAAAAGAAGCCGAACATGATCGTTCGGCTTCTTCCTTGTTAAGTTCACTGGTGCTGCACTAGGTTCAGGAAGACTGGTGCTGCACTAGTTTCAGGATGACTGGTGCTGCATTAGTTTCAAGAACTCTGATGCATATACATATCATAATACAGCCCCTTACGGGCTATCAGATCTTCATGCTTGCCCTGCTCGACGATTCTGCCGCGATCCATCACGATAATCTGATCGGCATGGCGAATGGTAGACAAGCGATGCGCGATGATAAAGGTTGTACGACCTGAAGCCAGAGTCTGGATAGCTTCCTGAATGATGCCTTCGGTCTCGGAGTCAATACTCGCGGTAGCTTCGTCCAGAACCAGAATCTTCGGGTTACGGACCATCGCACGGGCGAAACTGATCAGCTGACGTTCGCCGGACGAGAAGGCTTTACCCTTTTCGGCGACGGGAGTCATCATCCCTTCCGGCAGACGATCGATCATCTGACCGGCTCCGAGTTCGCGAAGTGCCTTCTCGGCAGCTTCCACGGAAATAGCGGGATCATCGAGGCTGATGTTACTGTAGAGGGTTCCCGTGAAAATGAAGGGATCCTGCAGAACAAGCGCCATCTGAGGACGGATACTGTCGGGGTTGAGCTCGGTCAGGGGCTGTCCGTCGAAAGAAATCAATCCTTCCTGCGGTTCATAGAAGCTGAACATCAAGTTCATAATGGTCGTTTTACCCGAACCGGTATGACCGACAAAGGCCAGCGTCTCGCCTGCTTTCGCCTCGAAGCTGACATGCTTCAGAACCGTCTCTTCGATATAAGCGAAACTCACATTATCAAAACAGACCCTGCCTTCAAGAGCCGCATCTCTGGTCTCTCTTACTTCGACAGGTTTTTCGTTCAACAGCTCAAACATGTGGTCTGCCGCACCGTTGGCACGTTCCAGGTCACCGACACGCGTCATGGCGTTTTGGATCTGACCGAATAAACGAATCATGTAGTCGATGAAGATGTAGATCGTTCCGATCGGAATCAGATTGCTTCCCGTGATCTGACCATAACCGAAGTAGAGAAGCACGACGGCCAGTACGGCATATTGCAGCGCACCGGTTGCATTAAAGGCACTGTAAGACCAGAGCTTCGTTAACTTGTAACCCTGTTCGTACACATAATCGTTAATCTCGGAGAATTCGCGAAAGATCCTCTCTTCCTGATTCATGGCCTGGATCTGTTCCATGCCCTGAATATTCTCGTTCAGGTTGGCGTTCAGCTGACTTAGGCCCCTGCGGAAACGCTTGTTGTACTTTGCTGATTTGATTTTGAAATCAAGGAACAAGAAAGTCAGGATCGGCATCGGGATTAAGGCGAACAACAGGAGGTAGGGATTTAAGAGCGCCAGGCTGATCATGATCGCGATTCCGTAGACACCGGCCGTGGTGAGCTGGGACAAAACGACATCATACAAGACTTTAACCGCTTTACTGTCGTTGGTAATGCGAGATACCACGGTACCGGCCGGCAGCTTGTCGAAATACGCTACAGGCAGTTTCTGGACATGGTTAAACACATCTTCCTGCAGGTTCATGCTGATACGGTTGGACGATTGCTGGAAAAACCAGGTGCTGCCGTATCTCAAGGCGGAGGCGAGCAGGATCGATCCAAAATAAACTGCCAGCATAATGGCGAATATCGAGAAGTCTCTGGCGCCGACGTTTACGATCAGCTCTTTATCCACAATCCGTCCGATCAGATATGGACCAATCAGATCGGCGGCGATCGTAGCACCGGTTAAGATAAAGCCGAGCAGAAGAGTCGATTTGGTTTTCCAGGCATATTGAGCCAGACGCTTGTTGCGGTAGCGGTTGTTGGCCTTAATGGCGATCTTCTCCTGCTTATCCGGCTTGCTCTTGACTTCGGATTCTATTGTTTTAACAATACTGCTATCCATATATTTCTTCCTTCACTACTTGCTCTTCGAGCTGCTGGCGCAGGAACTGTTCGCGATACCAGCCGCCTTCGTTCAAAAGACTGTCATGTGTGCCGCGGGCGACAATCTCGCCGTTTTCCAGAACCAGAATCAAATCGGCATGCATCACGGCCGACAAACGATGCGCGCTGATCAGGGTCGTTTTACCCTGACGCATCCGGCGAATCGAGGAAAGGATATTGCTTTCCGTCGTGGCATCGACAGCAGACAAACTGTCGTCGAGAATCAGAATATCCGGATTCTTCAAGACGGCACGAGCCAGCGATACACGCTGCTTTTGGCCGCCGGACAAGGCGATACCCTTTTCGCCGACCATCGTCTCCAGACCATCGGGCAACTGAGCCAGATCCTTCGTGAAATCTGCCAGCTCAATGGCTTCTTCGATAGATAAATCCTTATCCGGATTCGAGCCATGGCCCAGGCGAATGTTCTCTTCGATACTGCGCGAGAAGAGCGTATGTTGCTGCGGGACATAACCGATGTGTTCCCGAAGGCTTGCCCGACAGTAGCTTTCAACCGGCTGTCCGCCGATGAAAAAGCTATCCTTGGCGACCGGGTAAAAACGAAGCAGTTGCTTCAGGAGCGTGGTCTTACCGGCTCCGACTTTTCCGACAATACCCAGTGTCTGACCGTGTTCGAGCCTGAAATTGATATCCCGAAGCCCGGCACCTTCTTCTCCGTCGTAGCTGAAGTTGAAGTCTTTAAACTCGATGCTGCCTCCGCCCTGATATTCGACGCAATCGGGACTGTCCGTCAGATCTTCTTCGTACTCTTTTAGCTCGTTGATACGTTCGGCAGAAGCGGCACCCTGTTGGGCGATATTCATGAAATCGCCGAGGGCGAACATCGGCCAGGTTAGCATGCCGAGATAGAAAATGAAGCTGACGAGCTGCCCCGTGCTCAGCTGCCCCCTTTGCATTAGCCAGGCACCCATCGTGAGCGCGATGATGTAGCACAAGCTGGGAATAATCCTGGACAAAGGAGCGAAGAAGGCATTCAGGCGGACTACGGCCATGTTTTTCTTAAAAAGCTCTTCGGCGGTCTGCGAGAAATCGGCAGAGGAACGGTCTTCCAGACCAAAGGCGCGAATGACTCGGACACCGGCCACGTTCTCGAGCACGTCTTCGTTCATGTGGTCGAAGGCTTCCTGTGCTTCGTCGTAGCGACGAAACAAGAGCGAGCCGACCTTTTTTGACAGGATAAATAAAAGAGGCAAAGGCAATATCGACAAGATCGTCAAACGCCAGTCCACATTGATTGCCATCATCAGGATGATCGCGATCGGCTGAATTGTCGCATCGAAAAAGGCCATCGTGCCGTAAGCCGTCAGTTCCGAGGTCGCTTGGACATCGTTCGTGGCTTTTCCCATGAGAGAGCCCGTGCTGTTCCTGGAAAAGAAGATCGGACTCTGCAGCAGGAACTTGCGCAGCAGTTGTTTACGACTCTCGCGGCTGATGACGTCGCCGGCCTTGAAGATCAGTACCTGCCAGACATAGTTGATCAGATACATGAAAACGACCATCAGAAGCAGAAGCGAAATCATGACACCCAGTTCTTGTACGCTGATAGTCCCGGCAGCGATACGGTCCGTAATATAGCCAACCGCCCACGGTGGTATCAATATGATGATGTAGTTGATCAGCATCAGGAAAATGCCGACCATGTATTCTGTTCGGTAAAGCTTAAAGAACCATCCCAGGTTCTTCGCGATTTTCTTTAGCATAGTCAATCCTCGATTATCTTTAAATTGAAAAAACACAGCCTTCAAAGCTGTGTCAGTCTACAACCGTGAAGGGCTTCCCCTTCACGTCACGCAATATTGATCGAGTATCTCGGATTTATGCGCAGAGTGAGGAGGAGTCGTATGTTATCTTACTATTAATTCCATTATTATTACCATTAGTCATTGTTCGTACTCCTCTCTTTAATATTTGTAAAAGCTTTTAAATCGTATCATGCATAATATTGTTCGTCAACTGGCAGTATCGAATGTCTTTACCCCAAATGCAAAGTAAATCAAATGTCCGACCCAGACCGCAGCCAGAACCATCTGTCCGATCGGAATCCGGCGCATCATAAAAAAGCCGATGAGCATCGTCAAACTCACGACTGTACATAGGCGGACCTTGGCCTTGACCGTCATGCCCTCCCCTTTGAGATAAGATTCGAGATTATTTTTATATAGCTTGGTATTCATGAACCAACTGTTGAGCCGTTCCGAACTCTTACCGAAACAGAGTGCCGCCGTCAGTAAAAACGGAAACGAAGGGAGCAAAGGCACAACCGCAGCCACGGCTCCGATGCCCAAACCCAGTGTTCCCAAAACAATCAATGCAATCTTCTTTATTTTCACGAAATCCTCTTTGCCAATATTGTCGATACGAAATGAAAAAAGTTAGCTCTCGCTAACGCGTAAATAAGTATAGGCGAATCTCACCAACACGTAAAGCAAAGATATGCAGCTGAAATCGGCTTGTCTATCGCACTTTAGTCTCGAACCTGCAACTTTCGTGCCAGGCGCAGAAGTTTCTCATGTTCCTCTTCGGCCGGCTTTTCCGCGAGTCTGGCACCTGCCACCACCGGCAGCAGGCGAAGGATATCCTCATCGCCAGACGATCCGACTGCAGCGGGAAACCTTCTGCAGAAGTCTGATGTATTTTTCGCTGGAGGGAAACCAGCGTTTCCAGAGCAGAACCGAAGAGTCCGGGGTCCATATCCGGATGAAGCAGAACCTCCCCGTCGATGCAGGCCATTTCCACGGCGGTTAAATGCTCGTTGATTTGATGCACAGCGTATATTTCAGGTACCGGTAAGCCGGCAGACCATGCGAAACGATGCCGGATGAACTCGTTTTCTGCTTCACCCTCCGGTGCATCCTCGTAGAGCTTGTACGCTCTGTCACCATCACGATAAATCTTCGTTGTTGCTCCTCGGCCGATTAGTTCGAGTCTGGTGAAATCAGGCATAACAGGAAACCTCTCCTTGATATAGAAAAGCCTTGTTCCGCTAAAGCGAATCAAGGCCCGGACAGTTACTCAATACTTGTTTCAGGCTAAGGTTGCCGTCAGCTTCATCTCCACCGAAGAAAGGGCCATAGATACGGGACAGTTGCTCTTGGCATTCTGGGCAAACTCTTGAAACATTTTGTCATCGATGCCGTTCACGTGACCTGTAGTCGTAAGCTCGATCAAACGGATACGTGGTCCTGCACCTAGGTGAACCTTGGCAGTTGTTTCAATCTTCTCCGGCACGAAACCTTCCTGAGTCAGCAGAGCGGATAGAAACATCGAAAAACATCCGGCATGAGCCGCTCCCAGTAATTCCTCGGGATTCGTACCCGTGGCATCCTCGAAACGAGAAGCATCGGTGAACGCTCCTTCGAAAACACCTTCCCCGACATTCATGATACCGTTGCCCTCTTTCAGGCTTCCGTTCCAAACTGCACTAGATTTTCTGATAGGCATGGTTAACTCCTTTCGGGACTGTCACGGCCTCCGGGCGGAAGCCGATCACTTGCGTTACCCTTACTATAAGATAAATCCGCTATCGGAGTTGATACATATGCCGCCAAACGCAGAATGCTTAAGTGTGTAAAAGCACTTCCGCTTCGATTCTTCCTTCCGCCGCTTTCATCGCGTTTAAAGTTGCCAGGAGGAGATCATCCAGGCTCCAGCCAAGACGCCCGGCACCTTCGGCTATCACCCTGCGATCGCAACCGGCCGCGAAGCGTTTGTCCTTGAATTTCTTTTTCAAGCTGGATAACTCCATGTCGCTAACACTCTTGGAAGGTCTCATGAGAGCTGCTGCGCCGATCAAACCGCTTAGCTCGTCCGTGGCGAAGATAATCTTCTCCATTATATGCTCCGGCTCGACATCGCTGCAGATTCCATAAGCATGACTGACGATGGACCGGATCATATCTTCATCCACTCCTCCGGCACGAAGCAAGTCGGGAGCCTTCTTACAGTGATCATCGGGCCACTCTTCGTAGTCGATATCGTGTAATAGTCCGACCATGGACCAGTACTCTGTCTCTTCGGGTGCATGTTCGGCTGCGAATTCTTCCATCAGCGCCTCAACCGTCAAGGCATGACGAATGTGAAACGCTTCTTTATTATAGGTCTTCAATAAAACCAATGCCTCTTCTCTCGTGATCGCCGGCTTCCTCATATCGGACTCCTTTTTGGTACAATTAATTTTACCTATCATTTTACCGCATTCCAGCCGGATAGATATCGCGAGACCAGATGACAAACAAGACGAAAATTGAATCAAAACTGAGAACTTTGCCCCGGTCGCCGGGAGTCTATAAATTTCTGGATCAACACGCTCAGGTTATGTATGTCGGAAAATCCTTAAATCTGCGACAGCGTGTCCGCTCATACTTCACGCCATCCCAAAAGTGGACTAAAGCGAAAACCATGCTTCCTTACATCGACGATATAGAAATCATCTCGTGTGATACGCATCTGGAAGCACGCTTGCTGGAATGTCGCCTGATCAAGGAACTTCAGCCGCGCTACAACGCTCAGATGAAAGCCGACCAGCGATATGTCTACCTGGATCTGCGCCGCACGTCACTGCCCAGGGTCGCGCACGAAGCGATGCCTAACGCAGTCGGACCCTTTCGCAGTAAGTGGAACCTGCGCCGTTTCCTGGACAATTTGAAGCTAATCTATCCCATCACACTTATCGATGGCGAGCCAAACTTCGACTACCACGTTGTCCCGCAGCGCATGAATAAAGAAGAATGCGCCCGGATGATGGATGTGCTGCGGCCTTGCCTCAGTGAGCCGAAGATGCTCCGAAAATTATCGGATACTATCGTGCGAAAAATGACCGAGGCGGCGGAAGTGCTTGAATTCGAAAAAGCGGCGTTTTATCGGGAACTTCTGCCGGAACTGACGATGATCGAGCGAAGTCTGGGTGCGAAACAAGAATTCATTCGTTCGGAATACCATGTCCGGATCCCTCTTGGCAGCGCCGAAAAGCACTTCTATATTCGCCACGGATTCTTGATCGATTTGACTCTGGCACTTTCACCCGAAAGCTTCAACTGCGAGCTCTTCCTCTTCATGGCAAAGACCCTCCCCCAACCCGAGATCAGCCGGGAGGCCGCTCTGGACTATCGCGATATCCTTTACACCGAAATCGAAAGCCTCCCGCCTGCCCAAGTCCGAAAGCTGGATTCAGACTAAAAATCCGGAAAAATAAGAAAAAGCCTTCCCCGCAATAAATCGAGAAAGGCTTCATCAAACTTAATGAATTAGTAATCGTAACCGGGTTTGATAATCATCGCTTCTTCGGGAAATTGTCTGACGTTATCGAGCCAATCTTCTTTCGCGACGTCTTCGATCGAAACCGAAACGACGGACTCATCGAGATTCATCTCTTCGCAGACGAGAGCCTGGATCTTTTTGGCCAGATTCGTTTTGATCTCCTCGCTACGACCGGGCTGCATGGTAACTGCTACATGTGGCATATAATTTCCTCCTGAAAATATAGTAAGGATTCTTTTCTAATCATCGCATATCCGTATTTGATGTCAATTGAAATTTTAAATAAACGCGAAACGACCAAATAAAAACTGTCCCGATCGCAGTGAATGTAGCAATCAGGACAGTATGAATTTTTTTCGAGCGAAGTTTTATTCGAAGATGACTTCTTTCTTCAATTCGGCAGACTTATAGATAGCTTCCAGAATTCTGGTGACTTCGGCACCGTCAGCACCGGGAGCTACGCAGAGCGACGGATCGT